>NZ_JBEXRA010000038.1:0-92888 GCF_040612855.1 Streptomyces sp. NPDC006332 | reverse complement strand
GCTTGGCGGTGGCGGGGTAGAGCGGGATGAGGGCGCCGGCCCAGCTGTCGACGGCCTCCGCCGCCTCGCCGTCGGCGCCGCGCAGCAACTCGTACCAGGGCGCGGTGGATGGCGGCGTGCTCGCGGCGCGTGCGTGCGAAGGCGCCCTCCTCCTGGTAGCCGCGCCAGACCCGGGCGCGGAAGGTGCGCGAGGACAGGCCGTCCAGGATCGCGGCCATGGTCTCGTTGCCCGCGGCCGAAGCGATCTCGCGGTGGAAGGCCAGGTCGTGGGCGATGATCACCTCCGGATCCTCGGTGGCGTTCATCGCCGTCAGGTGCTTCTCGACCTCGGCGAGCTGGTCCGGGGTGATCCGGGCCGCCGCCAGCGCGGTCGCCGTCGACTCCAGGATGCGGCGCACCTCCAGCAACTCCACCAGGCGCGGGCCGCGGGACAGGTCGGCGACCACACCGAAGGTCTCCAGCAGGTCCCCGGCCTCCAGCTGGGTCACGTAGATGCCCGAGCCGTGCCGGGCCTCCAGTACGCCCAGCACCGTGAGCGCGCGGATCGCCTCCCGCATGGAGCTGCGGGAGATGCCGAGCTGGGCCGCCAGGTCGCGTTCGGTGGGCAGCCGCTGACCCGGCTCCAGCCGGCCCTCGCCGATCATCTCCTTGATCCGCTCGATGGCGCGCTGCGTCACGGTGCCCTTCTGGGGGGCTGTCTCGTCCACGCCGTTCCTCCACTCGCGGGGTGCGCCGCAGTCTAACCGGCAGAGTGGTCCGACCACTACGGCCTCAAGTCGGGAAAATATGGCCGCGGAGGGTGTTCCTCTGGCCGAGTGGTCTGATATCTATGCGGACATCTGCTCGAAGACCGCTCGACGAGGAGCCACCAGATGCTCGGCAGGACTGTGGGGAAGCGGAACAGGTTTCGGAGTGCCGGTACGGCGGCCACGGCCGTCGGAGCCGCGCTCGTGCTCGCCGCGTGCGGCAGCACCAAGGACTCGGGTGGCGCTGCCAGCGCGGGAGGTGACGGCAAGGGCAAGGTCGGGGTGATCCTGCCCCTGCTGACCTCGCCGTTCTGGCAGTCGTACAACGACTACGTGCCCAAGATGGCGAAGTCCGAAGGCGTGGACGCGCTGAAGACGGTCAACTCCAACAGCGACCCCTCGCAGCAGATCACCGACATCAACAACCAGCTCAACCAGGGTGTGAAGGGGCTCGTCGTGGCCCCTCTGGACAGCGCCGCGATCGAGGCCGGACTCAACCAGGCCGAGCGCAAGGGAGTACCGGTCGTCGCCGTGGACGTCGCCCCCGAGAAGGGCAAGGTCGCCATGGTCGTGCGCGCCAACAACGAGGCGTACGGAGAGAAGGCCTGCCAGTACCTCGGCAAGCAGATCCCCTCCGGCAAGGTCGTGCAGATCATGGGCGACCTCGCCTCGGTCAACGGCCGTGACCGCTCCGAGGCGTTCCGCGCCTGCGTGAAGAAGAACTTCCCGAAGCTGAAGGTCCTGGAGATCCCGGCCAAGTGGGAGTCCGACACCGCGGCCTCCAAGCTGGACACGCTGCTCAACGCCAACCCCGACATCAAGGGCATCTACATGCAGGCGGGCGGCGTCTACCTCGCGCCGACCCTGCAGACCCTGAAGTCCAAGAACATGCTGAAGACGATGGGCCAGAAGGGCCACATCGCGATCGTCTCGAACGACGGCATCCCGCAGGAGTTCGACGCCATCCGCAAGGGCGAGATCGACGCGACCGTCTCCCAGCCCGCCGACGCCTACGCCAAGTACGGCATGTACTACATCAAGGCGGCGATGGAGGGGAAGACGTTCAAGCCCGGTCCGACCGACCACGACTCGACCATCGTCAAGCTGCCCAGCGGCATCCTCGAGGACCAGCTTCCCGCGCCCCTGGTCACCAAGGACAACGTCGACGACGCCAAGCTCTGGGGCAACACGGTCAAATGAGCCTGCCACTGGTTGAAGCGCGTGGGGTCGTCAAACGCTACGGCCCCACCACCGCCCTCGCCGACGGCAGGCTCACTGTCCTGCCCGGCGAGTCCCACGCCCTCGTCGGCCGCAACGGCGCCGGCAAGTCCACCCTCGTCACCGTCCTCACCGGCCTCCAGGCACCGGACGAGGGCACCGTCAGCTTCGACGGCGAGCCCGCGCCGCCGCTCACCGACCGCACCGCCTGGCGCTCCAAGGTGGCCTGCGTCTACCAGCGGCCCACCGTGGTCCCGGAACTCACCGTCGCCGAAAACCTCTTCCTCAACCGTCAGCCCGACAGCCGGCGCGGCTTCTTCAGCTGGCGTCGGCTCCAGGCCGAGGCCGCCGAGGTCCTCGACACCTGGGACATCCACGTCGACCCCACCGCCCGCACCGCCGACCTCAAGGTCGAAGACCGGCAAATGGTGGAGATCGCCCGGGCACTGAGCCAGGGCGCCCGCTTCATCGTCCTCGACGAACCCACCGCCCAGCTCGACAACCGCGAGATCGAGCGCCTCTTCAGCAAGATGCGCGCGCTGCAGGAGTCCGGTGTCACCTTCCTGTTCATCTCGCACCACCTCCAAGAGGTGTACGAGGTCTGCCAGAAGGTGACCGTACTGCGCGACGCCCGCTGGATCACGACCGCACCCGTCGCCGAACTGCCCAGGGCGGCCCTGGTGGAGGCGATGGCGGGGGAGGCGCTGGCCGAGCAGCAGGCGGCTGCCGCGGACGCCGTGGTGGAGCAGGCGGAACAGGTGGAACAGGAGCGGGCCGACGCGTCCGTCGTCCTCGATGTCCAGGGCCTGACCTCGGACACGTACAAGGACATCGCTCTGACCGTCCGCCGTGGTGAGGTCGTCGGCCTCGCCGGTTCCAGTGGCAGCGGGAAGATCGCGCTCGCGGAGTCCCTCGCCGGGCTGCACACTCCGACCTCCGGAACCGCGCAGGTGGAGGGCAGACAGCTTCCGTTCGGCGATGTCCAGGGAGCTCTGAAGGCCGGCGTCGGCTGCGTCCCCCGCGACCGGCACGGCCAGGGACTCGTCTTCGGCATGTCCATCGGCGACAACGCCACCATGAGTGTCCTGGGCCGGCTCGGGCGGTACGGGTTCGTCGGCGCGGCCCGTAAGCGCTCCTTCGCCGCCGAGCTGATCCGGCGGCTGGACATCCACGCGGAGGGACCCGACCAGCCGGTCTCCGACCTCTCCGGCGGCAACGCCCAGAAGGTCGTGATGGCCCGCGCCCTCGCGTCGGACCCGCGTCTGCTGGTGCTCATCAACCCCACCGCCGGCGTCGACGTGAAATCCAAGGAGTCCCTGCTGTCCCGGGTGGACACCGCCCGCGAGGACGGCACCGCCGTCCTGGTCGTCTCCGACGAACTCGACGACCTGCGCCGCTGCGACCGCGTCCTCGTCCTCTTCCACGGCAGGGTCGTGGCCGAGTACCCGGCGGGCTGGCACGACCACGAGCTGATCGCCTCCATCGAAGGAGTGGACCATGGCTGACACGAAGGCCCCGTCGGCCTCCGCACCCATCCCCGTCAAAGCGCCCGAGGGCAAGGCCCTGCGGGGCGTGCTGCTTCACCGGGCCCGTGAACTGGCTCTGGTCCCACCCCTGTTGCTGCTCGTGGTGATCGGCGCCGTCGTCAATGACTCGTTTCTCACCGAGCGCACCCTGATCTCCATCCTCGCCTCCTCCGCCGCGCTCGCGATGGTGGTGCTGGCCGAGGCGCTGGTGCTGATCATCGGCAAGATCGACCTGTCCCTGGAGTCGGTGGTCGGTATCGCGCCCGCCATCGGCGCGCTGTTGGTGCTGCCCGCCGCACAGTACGGCTGGGGCACCGAATGGCCCGCCGCCCTCGCCCTCCTCGGGATCCTCGTCGTGGGCGGAGCGATCGGCGCGTTCAACGGCTTCCTCGTGGTGAAGCTCAAGCTCAACGCCTTCATCGTCTCCCTCGCCATGCTGATCGTTCTGCGCGGTCTGCTGGTCGGCGCGACCAAGGGCAAGACGCTGTTCTCGATGCCCGACGCGTTCTTCTCGCTGGCGACAACCACGTTCCTGCGCGTACCGATGTCGGTGTGGGTCGCCGCGATCTGCTTCGGTGTCGCCGGACTGATCCTCAAGTACCACCGGATCGGCCGCGCCCTGTACGCCATCGGAGGCAACGCGGACGCCGCCCGCGCCGCCGGCATCCGGGTCGACCGGGTGGTGTTCGGGGTGTTCGTCGTGGCGGGCGTCCTCGCCTCGGTCGGCGGGATCATGCTGACCGGCTACGTCGGCGCGATCAGCGCCAACCAGGGCAACAACATGATCTTCACAGTAATGGCGGCGGCGGTCATCGGCGGCATCAGTCTCGACGGTGGCAAGGGCACCATGTTCGGCGCCCTCACCGGTGTCCTGTTGCTCGGTGTCGTACAGACCCTGCTGCAACTCGCCCAGGTGCCGTCCTTCTGGATCCAGGCCATCTACGGCGGCATCATCCTGCTCGCCCTCATGATCGCCCGCGTCACCACCGGCCGCGCCCAGGACTGACCCGCCCCGACCCCGCCAACGACCGAAAGGCCCTCCGTGTCCCCGACGCCCGTCCGTATCACCGACGTCGACACCTACGACATCCGTTTCCCCACCTCGCGGGAGCTCGACGGCTCCGACGCGATGAACCCCGACCCCGACTACTCGGCGGCGTACGTCGTGCTGCGCACGGACAGCGACGACGCGGACGGCGGGCCCGAGGGGCACGGCTTCACCTTCACCATCGGGCGTGGCAACGATGTCCAGGTCGCCGCGATCCAGGCACTGCGCCACCACGTGGTCGGACGGTCGGTCGACGAGCTGTGCGCCGACCCGGGTTCGCTGTTCCGGGACCTGATCGGGGACAGCCAGCTGCGGTGGCTCGGCCCTGAGAAGGGCGTGATGCACATGGCGATCGGCGCGGTCACCAACGCCGTGTGGGACCTGGCGGCCAAGTGCGCCGGCAAGCCCTTGTGGCGGCTGCTCGCCGAGGCCGACCCCGAATGGCTGGTCGGACAGATCGACTTCCGCTACCTCACCGACGCGCTCACCCCGGAAGAGGCGCTGGAACTCCTGCGCAAGGGCCGGGAGGGCGCGGCCGACCGCACCACGACCCTGCTCGCCAAGGGTTTTCCCGCCTACACCACCTCCGCGGGCTGGCTCGGCTACGACGACGAGAAACTCACCCGGCTCGCCTCCGAGGCCGTCGCCGACGGCTTCAGGCAGATCAAGCTGAAGGTCGGCGCGGACCTCGACGACGACATCCGGCGCTGCCGCGTCGCCCGCTCCGTCGTCGGCCCCGACATCCGCATGGCGATCGACGCCAACCAGCGCTGGGACGTGGACGAGGCGATCCGCTGGACCAAGGCCCTCGCCGAGTTCGACGTGTACTGGATCGAGGAGCCCACCAGCCCCGACGACATCCTCGGCCACGCGGCCATCCGCCGGGCCGTTGCGCCGGTGAAGGTGGCCACCGGCGAGCACGTGCAGAACAGGGTGGTCTTCAAGCAGCTCCTCCAGGCCGGGGCCGTCGACATCGTCCAGATCGACGCGGCGCGGGTCGCCGGAGTCAACGAGAACCTGGCGATCCTGCTGCTGGCGGCCAAGTTCGGCGTCCCGGTCTGCCCGCACGCGGGCGGTGTCGGCCTGTGCGAACTCGTCCAGCACCTGTCGATGTTCGACTACGTGGCGCTGTCCGGCACCACCGAGGACCGCGTGATCGAGTACGTGGACCATCTGCACGACCACTTCCTCGACCCGGTGGTGATCCGGGACGGTCACTACACGGCACCCAATGCGCCGGGCTTCTCGGCCGCCATGCGACCGGAGTCCCTGGCGCGGTACACCTTCCCCGACGGCGCCTTCTGGGCGGCCGACCTCCAGACCCAGCAGAATGACGACACCCCCCACAAGAAGGGTCAGGCGGCATGACCGACTTCGAGGGCCTCAAGGCCCTGGTGACCGGCGGCGCCTCCGGCATCGGCCGGGCGACGGCGGAACTCCTGGCGGCGCGCGGCGCCCAGGTCGCGGTACTCGACCTGGACCCGTCGTCGGTGGACAAGCCGCTCCTCGCCCACCGGGCCGACGTCACCGACGACGCCTCCGTACGCACGGCCGTCGCGGCCGCGGCGAGCGACCTCGGCGGACTGGACGTCGTGGTCAACAACGCGGGCATCGGCGCCCAGGGCACCATCGAGGACAACTCCGACGACGAGTGGCACCGGGTCCTGGACGTCAATGTCGTCGGCATGGTCAGGGTGGCCCGTGCCGCCCTGCCCCACCTGCGGGAATCCACCCACTCGGCGATCGTCAACACCTGCTCGATCGCGGCCACCGCGGGCCTGCCGCAGCGGGCGCTGTACAGCGCGACCAAGGGTGCCGTGTACTCCCTCACCCTCGCGATGGCCGCCGACCACGTCCGTGAGGGCATCCGCGTCAACTGCGTCAACCCCGGCACGGTGGACACCCCCTGGATCGGCCGGCTGCTGTCCAAAGCCGCCGACCCGGCCGCCGAACGCGCCGCGCTGGAGGCCCGCCAGCCCACCGGCCGGCTGGTGAGCGCCGACGAGGTCGCGAGCGCGATCGCCTACCTGGCGAGTCCGCTGTCCGGCGCCACCACCGGCACGTCACTCGCCGTGGACGGTGGCATGCAGGGCCTGCGGCTTCGACCGGCGGGCCGGTGAGCACGCTGGGCCGAAGCGGCGTCGAGGTCAGCGCCCTGGCCTTCGGCGCCGCCGCCATCGGCAACCTCTTCACCGAGGTCGGCGAGGAGCAGGCGCACGAGGCGGTGACCGCCGCCTGGCAGCGGGGCGTGCGCTACTTCGACACCGCCCCGCACTACGGCCTCGGCCTGTCCGAACGCCGGCTCGGAGCGGCCCTGCGGGAGCACCCCCGCACCGAGTACACCGTCTCGACGAAGGTGGGCCGCCGTCTGGAGCCGACGCGGGACGGGGGCGACGACCTGGCGAACGGTTTCGCGGTCCCCGCCACCCACCGCCGCGTCTGGGACTTCACCGCCGACGGCGTACGACGCACCCTGGAGGCGAGCCTTCAGCGGCTCGGCCTCGACCACGTCGACGTCGTCTACCTGCACGACCCCGACGACCACGCCGAACAGGCCTTCCGGGAGGGCTATCCGGCCCTGGAGAAACTCCGCTCGGAGGGCGTCGTCGGCGCGATCGGCGCGGGCATGAACCAGGCCGGGATGCTCACCCGCTTCGTCCGGGACACCGACGTCGACGTGGTGCTGTGCGCCGGCCGCTACACCCTGCTGGACCAGCACGCGCTCGCCGAACTGCTCCCGGCCGCCGTGGCACGCGGCACCTCCGTCGTCATCGGCGGCGCCTTCAACTCCGGGCTGCTGGCCGACCCCCGGCCCGGGGCGACCTACAACTACGCACAGGCACCGGCCGAGTTGCTGGATCGGGCCCTGCGCCTGAAAACGGTCGCCGACCGCCACGGCACCACCCTGCGGGCCGCCGCGCTGGCCTTCTGCGCCGCCCCCGCCGCGGTCCCGAGCGTCCTGGTCGGCGTCCGGTCGGCGGCCGAGGTCCACGACTGCGCCGACCAGTTCGCCGCCCAGGTCCCCGCCGCCTTCTGGCAGGAACTGCGTGACACCGGCCTGCTGCCCGCCGACGCCCCCGTCCCCACCGAGGAACAGTCATGAGAGTCGCCCTGCACACCAAGGTCCGCGCCGACCGCGTCGACGAGTACGAGGCCGCTCACCGCGAGGTCCCGGTCGAGCTCACCGACGCGATCCGCGCCGCCGGGGCCACCTCCTGGACGATCTGGCGCAGCGGCACCGACCTCTTCCACGTCCTGGAGTGCGAGGACTACGCCCGTCTCCTGGCCGAACTGGAGAACCTCCCGGTCAACGTCGCCTGGCAGACCCGCATGGGCCGGCTGCTGGACGTGGTGCACGACTACTCCGGCGAGGGTGCGGACGCCGGTCTGCCCGTCGTGTGGGAGCTGCCGTGACCGTGGACGCGCACCACCACGCGTGGGACCTGTCCGTACGGGACCAGGACTGGATAGAGGAACACAGCCCGCTGCGGCGCGATTTCACTATGGCCGACCTCCAGCCCGAGGCCGACGCGGCCGGAGTCGACCGCACCGTCCTCGTCCAGACCGTCACCGTCGCCGAGGAGACCCCGGAGTTCCTCGCCCTCGCGGCCGGCCACGAACTGATCGCGGGCGTGGTCGGCTGGACCGACCTCACGCGCCCCGACGTCGCCGACGAACTGGCCCGGCTGCGGGAACTCCCCGGCGGGCAGTACCTCAAGGGCATCCGGCACCAGGTCCAGGGCGAGCCGGACCCCCGGTGGCTGCTGCGGGCGGACGTACGGCGCGGCCTCGCCGCCGTCGCCGACGCCGGACTGGTCTACGACCTCCTGGTGCTGCCCCACCAGCTCCCGTCCTGCGTCGAGGCGGCGGCCGACCTGCCCCAACTCACCTTCGTCCTGGACCACTTGGGCAAGCCGCCGATCGCCTCCGGGGCCCTCGAACCCTGGGCGGGCGACATCCGCGCCCTCGCCGCCCTGCCGAACACCGTGTGCAAGCTCTCCGGCATGGTCACCGAGGCGGACATCGGCTCCTGGACCGTCGACGACCTGCGACCGTACGCCGAGGTGGCGGTGAACGCCTTCGGTCCGGACCGGCTGATGTTCGGCTCGGACTGGCCGGTGTGCACGCTCGCGGCGACCTACGGCGACGTGCTGGACGCGGCGGCCGCGCTGACCGACCCCGCCGACCGCACCCGCATCTTCGAGACCACCGCCACCCGCGTCTATGACCTTTGAGGCACCCGCGCTCCACGGCCCGCGAGCCCCACACCTCTACGACCCGCGGGACACTCCCGTCAGCCGGGTCGGCGGCAGGTACTCGCGTACGTACGTCCGCTCCCAGCACGCGCCCGTCTCCCGCAGCTCACGCCAGGTCGTGTAGCGGTAGCGGAACAGGCGGGCGCGGACGTGGCGTGGCGGGGCGTCGGACGGGAACGGGCAGTGGCGCAGCAGCTTCAGGGTGTCGCGGTCGTTCTCCAGCAGCCGTTCCACCATGGCCCCGAACCAGGTCCCGGCGTACGCGGGCGACAGCGCGGCGAACCACATCATCCAGTCGAGCCGCAGATGGTACGGCGCGAACTGGCGCGGCCAGCGCCGGGGATCGCCGGGCTTGCCCTTGAACTCGTACTCCCGCCACTGCGAGTCCTCACGCGGTACCTCGTCCGCCGTGCCCTCGACGACCACCTCGTAGCGGATCCGGCTGACGCTGCCGAACGCGCCGTAGGTGTTGAGCAGATGGAGCGGGTCGAAGGAGCGGTTCATGACCTGGCGACGGGAGAGCATGTTGCGGACCGGCTGGTAGCTCAGGCCCACCAGCAGCGCGGCGACGGCCAGCACCACCACCTCGTACCAGAGCGGCGGCCCGGCCACCGACGGCGGGTCGGCCGGGAACCTGACCGCCGACAGCGCCAGCACGACGGTGATCCAGTTCAGCCAGGAGAAGTTGCCCGACAGCACCAGCCACAGCTGGGTCACGATCATCAGCGCGGCCGCCGCCGTGGCGATCGGCTGCGGGGTGAACAGCAGCACCGGCACGACGAGTTGGGTGACATGGTTGGCGGCCACCTCCACCCGGTGCAGGGGGCGGGGCAGACGATGGAAGAACCAGCTGAGCGGCCCCGGCATCGGCTGGGTCTCGTGGTGGAAGTCGAGACAGGTCAGCTTCCGCCAGCAGGCGTCACCGCGCATCTTGATCAGACCCGCGCCGAACTCCACCCGGAACAGGATCCAACGCAGCAGGAACAGCACCACGACCGGCGGGGCCACCTCGTCGTTGCCGAGGAACACCGCGAGGAAGCCGACCTCCAGGAGCAGGGACTCCCAGCCGAAGCCGTACCAGGTCTGACCGACGTTCACGATCGACAGGTACAGCGCCCAGGGGAGCGCCCACAGCGCCATCGCGGCCCCCAACGGCAGCCGGGAGTCCACTCCCGCCAGCAGCGCCACCGACACCGCGCACCCCGCCCAGGCGCAGACGGCGAAGAAACGGTCCGAGTAGTGCAGGTGGAAGACGGAGGGAGCCCGCCTGAACGGCACCCGCTCCAGATACCGGGGCACCGGCAGCATCCCGCGCTCCCCGATCAGCGCCCGGAACTGCAGGGCCGCCGTCAGGAACGCCACCAGGTACACCCCGGCCAGCGCCCGCTGGAAGACCAGCCGGCTCATCCAGTACTCCGGTGCGGTGAACCAGTCCACGGACGTGCGCTCCTGTTCTCGCGATGCACGAGCGAACACCCGCGCGCCGGACATCTACGTGATCCTCCGTGTACCTCCCCTCAGCTCGCATACCCCGATCGAGTGAAGCAGAGGAACCCCGGCAGACCGGCCCGACCGGCCCCGGACCAGCCCCGATCGCAGGAGTCCCGCACGGACGCGCCCCGCACCTCGCCGGGAACAACACCCTCGACAACCCCGCCCCCATCATCGACGGCGAACAACGAACCACGTCCCATTCCCACCCGAGGGTCGAAGATTCGGGCAAATGCTGGCAAGGTGGCCCCATGGTTGATCGGGGAGCGAGCGCCCTGTCACTCCCGGACGACTGGCCCGCCCATCCGGATCCGATCCTGGCGCTCAATCGCATGGGCAGTTTCGACTGGGATCTGGACACCGGTCTGTTCCACATGGACGCCCAGGCCCACGAAGTCTTCGACCTGCGCCCCGACGAATACGACGGCTTCCCCGCGTCCCTCGCGATCCGGGTCCCGCGCGCCGAGGGCCACCGGCTCGACGCCGTGGTCGCGCAGGCCATGAAGGACGGCAGCGAGAACTACGGCGCCTACTTCAGGCTCCGCTGCCGGGACGGATCACTGCGCTGGACCCACACCCAGGGCTACATCCGGCGGGACTCGACGGGCCGTCCGCGCCGCATCGTCGGCATCGTCCGGGAAGCCACCCAGGAGTTCAGCGAGCTCGAGTCCCGCCGGGACCAGGCAGCCCAGGACGAGGCACGGCGCCACCAGACCAGCGTCGTGCAGCTCGCCACCGCCGCCCTGGCGCACGCCCGCACCGTCGACGACGTGATCGACGTCCTCAGGGACACCCACGGCCTCACCCACCTCGGCGCCACCAGCCTGGTCTTCGGCCTGGTCGAGGCCGGCCGGATCCGGCTGGTCACCGAAGGCGCGGAGGGCAGCTTCGTCCCCGGCGCCGACGTCACCCGGATCGACGAGCCGTACCCGATGAGCGAGGTCGTCCGTACCCTCAGTCCGCGGTTCATCGAGTCGCCTGAGGAGTTCGCCGAGCGCTATCCGGGCCTCTGGTCGCACATCACCGGCCTGAACATCACCGCGGCCGCCTATCTGCCGCTCATCGCCGAGGCCCGCCCGATCGGCGCCATGGGCCTGCTCTACAGCGACCGGCGCGCCTTCTCGCCGGAGGACCGCAACGTCCTCGTCGCCCTCGGCAGCAGCATCGCCCAGAGCCTGCAGCGGGCCATGCTCTTCGAGCAGGAGAAGGACCTCGCCAACGGTCTCCAGCAGGCCATGCTGCCGCGCACCATCCCCAGCGTCCCCGGCGCCGACCTGGCCGTCCGCTACCGGGCCGCGACCGCCGGCGGTTCCCCCGGCCGGGACATCGGCGGCGACTGGTACGACCTCATCCCGCTGCCGGGCGGCCGTGTCGGCGCGGTCATCGGCGACGTCCAAGGGCACGACGCGCACGCCGCCGCCGTCATGGGGCAACTGCGCATCGTCCTGAGGGCCTACGCCGCCGAGGGGCACACTCCGGCCACCGTGATGGCCCGCGCCTCGGTCTTCCTGCACGAACTCGACACCGATCGCTTCGCCACCTGCCTGTACGCCGAGGTCGACCTGGCCACCGGCGTGGTCCAGGTGGTCCGGGCGGGCCACCTGGACCCGCTGATCCGGCATTCCGACGGCAGTTGCCACCGCGTGCCGGTCGAGGGCGGCCTGCCCCTGGGCCTGTCCGCGGAGTTCCACAACCTCGAATACCCGGTCACCACCCTCGAACTCGATCCCGGCCACACCCTGCTGCTGTGCACCGACGGCCTCGTCGAACAGCCCGGCGCCGACCTGGACGACGGCATGCGGACCCTCGCGGCCCTCGTCGCCACCGGCCCGGACGACGTCCGGGACCTCGCCGACCGGCTCATCGACGTGGTCGAGGACCGCCGCGGCGACGACGACGTGGCTCTGCTCCTGCTGCGCCGCCGCGCCCTGGAAACGCCCCGGACCGGGGGCCGGCTCCAGCAGCACGTGGCGCCCGGAGACCCCGAGGCGCTGGCCGAGGCCCGGCACATGGTCCGTGCCGCGGTCGCCGCCTGGGGCGCGCGTGACAGGTCCGACGAGATCGAACTCGTCGCCGACGAACTGATCACCAATGCCCTGATGCACACCGAAGGTTCGGCGATCATCACGCTCAGGGCCTTCACCAGCAGCGACCGCCGGCTGCGCGTGGAGGTCGAGGACTCCTCCAGTGCCCTGCCCCGCCGCCGCGACGCGGGCGAGTCCGGTGTCTCCGGTCGGGGGCTGCTCCTGGTCGACCTGCTCACCGACGTGTGGGGCGTGGAGGCGCGCGGCGGCGGCAAGTGCGTGTGGTGCGAGTTCGTGGTGCCGGAGCGGGGCTGAGCGGGGCTGAGTGGTGCCAGAGCGGGTGGAGTGTGCCGTGACCGAGGCTGATCGGGTGCCGTGACGGAGCTGAGCACTCCGGTGTCCGGTGGCACTCTGGACCTATGCCGGAACTTCCCGAGGTCGAAGCGCTCAAGGACTTCCTGGCCGAGCACCTGGTCGGTCACGAGATCGTCCGGGTGCTGCCCGTCGCGATCAGCGTCCTGAAGACCTACGACCCTCCGCTCGCCGCGGTGGAGGGCCACGAGGTCACCGCGGTGCACCGGCACGGCAAGTTCCTCGACCTCGTCACCGACGGCGGCCCGCACCTCGTCACCCACCTCGCCCGAGCGGGCTGGCTGCACTGGAAGGACAAGCTCCCGGACGGCGCGCCCCGCCCCGGCAAGGGCCCCCTCGCCCTGCGCGTCGCCCTGGAGACCGGCGCCGGCTTCGACCTCACCGAGGCGGGCACCCAGAAGCGCCTGGCGGTGTACGTCGTCCAGGACCCGCAGCAGGTGGCCGGGGTGGCCCGGCTCGGCCCGGACCCGCTCGCCGACGACTTCGACGAGGCCCGTCTCGCCGCCCTGCTGAAGGGCGAGCGGCGCCAGCTCAAGGGCGCGCTGCGCGACCAGGGCCTGATCGCCGGCGTCGGCAACGCGTACAGCGACGAGATCCTGCACGCGGCGAGGATGTCCCCCTTCAAACCGACCTCCTCGCTGACCCCGGAGGAGACCACGAGGCTGTACGAGGCCCTGCGCACCACCCTCACCGAGGCGGTCGAGCGCTCCCGCGGGGTGGCGGCGGGCCGTCTGAAGGCCGAGAAGAAGAGCGGCCTGCGCGTCCACGGCCGTACCGGCGAGCCCTGCCCGGTGTGCGGTGACACGGTGCGCGAGGTCTCCTTCAGCGACTCGTCGCTCCAGTACTGCCCGACCTGCCAGACCGGCGGCAAGCCCCTCGCCGACCGCAGGCTGTCCAGGCTGCTGAAGTAGCCCGGCACCGCGGCTTGCCGGTGACGGTCCGCCCAGTCAGCGGGACTTGAGCGTCACCAGGTGCTCCCCGGTGCTGGTGCGCACCTCGTAGTGGTCGATCTCGTCGCTGTGCATGGAGGAGCCGCCGTGCATGGTGTTCGGCCTGGCGTCGTGACGGGGGACGGTCCAGGTGGTCACGGTCTGTTCCGAGCCGTCGACGCCGACCGCGATCAGGCGGCAGGAGCGGGGGCCCGCACCGTCCTTGATCTTCAGCTCCACGTCGCTGCCCCAGACCTCGTCCTCGGAGGTGACCTGCGCCCACACGCCCGACCGCTCGTCGGTCGCGGCGGTCACCCGCACGGCGCTGTCCTGGGCGGTGCCGCCCACCGTCATCGCGAGCCCGGATCCGGCCACCGTGAACACCACCGACGCGGCCAGCGCGTACAGCAGTCGCCGACGCCGTGACCGGTGCCGGGTCGCGACCTCGCCGAGCAGCCGGTCCAGCATCCGGGGGCCCGGCTGGGCCATCGGGTGGACGACGCGCGGGGTCGCCCTCCGGTACAGCATCATCTGGCGGGTGATGGGCCCGAACTCAGTCACGTGTGCCGCACAGCGGGGGCACTCCATGAGGTGATCCTCGAAGCGGAAGGCGTCCGCCTCGTCCAGCACGCCGAGCGCGTACGCGCCGACGTCGCGATGCCTCTCCAGGGACCTCATGCCGAATCCTCGTGCCGTTGGGTGCGGGTGGGGGGTTGCTCCTTGCTCCCACCCGTACGCACCAGCCAGCCGAATCACTCAAGGCGCACACCGAATCGTAACCAAGGGGTTCGGAGCCGTCGGGCCCGAGGATTGGTCCAAGTCGAAACGAATTAAAAAAGATGGATCGCGAGATGTCCCAGAGGCAACCCGAGCTGCCACGCGGGCGTCCATACCTCAGGCCCTTCTTCCTCTCCGCCCGCCGCACCGCCGCCCGGCACCGCGTTCAGATCGGGCGCGAGCAGCTCGGTCTCCTCCAGCCAGCGCCAGGCCGCCCGGGCCAGTTCCAGGTCGGGCGCCGGGCCGCCCGCGGCGAGAGCCTCGGCGGCGACCGCGGCCATCCGCTCGTCCACCCAGTCCTGCCACGGTTGGTCGTACGCCGTCAGCGACAGCCAGTTCTCCAACTGGGAGACGACCTGGATGCCGGACAGCTCACGGTCGGTGTCGGACAGGTAGATGGTCAGCGCCAGCGCGTCCCGTCCGGCCCGGAACTCGAAGGACGTCGGCGGCATCAGATCGCCGGAGCGCAGCAGCTCGTCGGCGATGTACTCGGCGTACAACCAGGCCATGGGGACGGTGAGTTCGCCCTCTCCGGCACCGTCCGTGCTCTCTTGACCTCTGTGCAGCATCCCTTCCTGCCTTCCTCCGGTGCGTGCGCGTCGCCCGTTGCCGGGTCCTCAGTCCGGAACACGGATAGGGACACCCGATTACTCAACCGGGGTCAACGGCAAGGCGCTTTACGGAGGTTTGACTCAGCCATTGGTTTCACCGCAGGTCGGCCGCGTATCCCGGAAGCACCCGGCGCAGGGCGCGCAGCGCGTAGTACGCGCGGGACTTCACCGTACCGGGCGGGATTCCGAGGACTTCGGCTGTTTCCGCCACACTCGCCCCCTGGAAGTACACCAGCACCAGGACTTCGCGGTGCTCCGGAGTGAGTGTCTTCACAGCTTCGCGGACGTCGAGCGTCGCGGCCGCCCGCTCGGCGTGGTCGGCACACACCCGCGCGTTCTCCAGGACGGCGTCGCCGACCTCGGCCGGACGCGCCTGCCGGGCCCGGCGGGCGTCGATCGCGAGCCGCCTGCCCACCGTGAGCAGCCAGGGCCGTACGGACTCGAAATCGTCGGCGCGCAGCGCCTCGGGATGCTGCCAGGCGCGTACGAGGGTTTCCTGGACGAGGTCCTCGGCGCGCTGTCGGTCGCCGTCACAGAGCCGGAGCAACAGCGCGAAGAGGGGCCGGCCGTGCTCCCGCTGCAGTGCGGCGAGCTCGTGCTCGGCGGTCGTCCCGTTCATGAGTGTGGTTCCGGCCGTCATGGCCGTATGGCACAGCAGGGGACCCTTTCTGGACAGGGCGGGCGCACAGCTCTGCGGCGGACGGTCGATCGCGTCGACGAACGGTTCGGTGAACGGTTCCCTCCGCATGAGCCGCCCGCTCCTCCTGGCGCGTCGCCACGAGCCTGTGCGGCGAACCCAGTAGGTCCCACCCCGCCGTTCGCGCCCTCCGGACGGGCTAAGAGGGCGGGCAGGCCGTTTGCGGGCGACTCCACCTTCGTACCTATTCGTAGGTAAATATGATCACAGTGGGGTGAGCCGATGATTGCACGCAGACAACAGGTTGCCCTGGCCCTGACGGCCCTGCTCACGGCGGGCGCCGCCTGCCAGGCCGAGGGCCACGCACCGTCCGCCGGACATCCGGCGCCGTCCGCCGCCGGCCGCGGCTTCACACTCGTCGCCTCCGGCGACGTCCTCCCGCACAGTTCCATCATCGACCGGGCGCACTCCGACGCGGGCGGCACCGGATACGACTTCCGCCCGATGCTCGCCGGGATCAAACCCGTGGTCTCCCGCGCCGATCTGGCGCTGTGTCACATGGAGACCGTCTACGGCGCGAACGGCGACTACACCGGCTACCCGACCTTCAAGTCCCCGCCCGAAGTGGCCAAGGCCCTCGCCACCACCGGCTACGACGGCTGCTCCACCGCCTCCAACCACAGCCTCGACGACGGTGCCGCCGGCATCCGCCGCACCCTGGACGCCCTCGACCGCGCCGGTGTCCGGCACGCCGGAACGGCCCGCGCCGAGGTCGAGGCACGCACGGTCACCGTGCTGCGCGCGGGCCGGGCGCAGGTCGCCCACCTCTCCTACACCTATGACACCAACGGCCTCCCCCTGCCGCAGGGGCAGCCCTGGGCCGTCAACCTGATCGACGAGCACCGGATCGTCACCGACGCCCGGGCGGCCCGGAAGGCCGGCGCCGACGTGGTGGTCGTGTCCCTGCACTGGGGCACGGAATGGCAGGACACACCCGACGAACAACAACTGTCGCTGGGCCGCAGGCTCACCGCCGCCCGCACCGGGCACCGCCCCGACATCGACCTGATCCTCGGCACCCACGCCCACATTCCGCAGGCGTACGAGAAGGTCAACGGCACCTGGGTCGTCTACGGGATGGGCGACCAGATCGCCGGAGCGATGTACAACCACGAGGGCGCCCAGGACCCGCGCGGGAACCAGTCCACCCTCGGCCGTTTCACCTTCGCGCCGCCCGCGCGGAAGGGGCAGCGCTGGCGGGTCACGAAGGCGGAGTTCGTCCCCCAACTGTTCGACCTCGACGCGGGGCGGGTGGTGAACCTCAACGAGGCGCTCGCCGCGGGCGCCGACGTGCGCGCCGTGCGCGACCGCATCCGGACCGTGGTACTCAGCCGGGGCGCCGCGCAAGACGGGCTCGCGATGGGCCGGTAGAGGGTGTCAGCGCCCCCTGGCCTCCGTACGGCACCGCCTGGTCTCCCTACCGCACCGCCTGGCCCCCCTACGGCACCACCGTCACCGGCCACCGCCCCGCCTTCACCAGCCGCACCGCTACCGAGCCGACGATCCGGTGGCCGGCCTGCTCGGAGGCGCCCACCACCACCGCGTCCGCCGTCAACTCGTCCGCCGCCTTCACCAGGCCGTTGTAGGGGTCGCCGCGGAAGGTGTGGAACTCCCAGCGCACGTCGAATATCCCCCGGGTCCGCTCGGCCGCCTCACGGATCTGAGTCACCAGGTCCTCGGCGATCTCGTCCGTGGTCGCGGCCACCGGGGCGCCGAGCGCCGCGCCCGACGCGAGCACCGGCTGCACGTACACGACCGCGAGCAGGGCGTTCTGGCGCCGGGCCAGACCACCGGCGTACGCCGCCGCCCGGAACGAGGAGTCGGATCCGTCCACGCCGACCACGATGACCTTGGGCCCGTCGGTGCCCCGCTCGAACTGGTGCGAGTGCTGTTCCATCACGGCATCGAGGCTATCGGAACCCGCAGGTCCGGCCCCCTCCGGGACCAGTTCGACGGGCGGCCCCACCAGGGTGTTCCTACAGTCGGAACATGAGCGCCACCCTTCAGGCCGCCCCTGCGAAGGACACCACGGGCCCCGCCCGGCCGCCCGGACACGGGTTCCTCGGCAGGGTGCCGGAGGGCTTCGCGGCCTTCTTCGGCGCCGTCGGCCTGCTGTGCGTGCTGCTCGCCCTGATCCCGCCGCTGCGCGCGCTGCTCCGCCCGGTCGTGCGGTTCCTCGACCACCTCGTGGTGCCCGTCAGCGCCAACCTCGCCTACGCCGTCTTCCTGTTCCTGCTCGCCGCCGCCACCGCCGCCCGCAAGAAGGTCGCCTGGTGGCTGGTCGTCGTCTACCTGGGCCTGCTCGTCCTGACCGACGTCCTGGGCGTCGTCGTGGGCCTGTACGGCGACTCGATCCCCTCGCTGGTCGTGTGCGCCCTCGCGCTGACCGTCCTGATCGCGGCCCGCCGGGAGTTCTACGCCTCCTCCCGCCGCGCCGCCGTACGCAGGGCGCTCGCCGTCCTGGCCGCCGGGCTGGTCATCGGGATCCTGGCCGGGTGGGGCCTGGTCGAGCTGTTCCCCGGCACGCTGCCGAGCAGTCAGCGGCCGGCCTGGGCCGCCGACCGGGTGTGCGGCGGCCTGGCCTCCGACGGCACCTACGACGGCCGCCCGCCCCGCGTCCTGTTCTTCCTGCTCGGCCTGTTCGGCGCACTCGCCCTGCTCAACGCCTGCGCGACGCTCTTCCGCTCACAGCGCCTGGAGTCGGCCCTGCACGGCGACGAGGAGGCCCGTATCCGCGCCCTCCTGGGCCGGTACGGCGACCAGGACTCCCTCGGCTACTTCGCGACCCGCCGCGACAAGGCCGTGGTCTTCTCACCCAGCGGCAAGGCGGCCGTCACCTACCGCGTCGAGGCCGGGGTCTGCCTCGCCGGCGGCGACCCCGTCGGCGACCGGGAGGCCTGGCCGCACGCCATCGCCGCCTGGCTGGACATCGCCCGCCGCCATGCCTGGGCCCCCGCCGCGATGGGCGCCTCCGAGGACGGGGCCACCGCCTTCGTCCGCGCCGGACTCGGCGCCCTCCAACTCGGTGACGAGGCCATCCTGCAGGTGGCCGCCTTCGACCTGAACGGCCGCGAGATGCGAGTGACCCGGCAGTCCGTGCACCGGGTCCGCCGCACCGGCGCCACCTGCCGGGTCCGCCGCCACTCGGCCCTCACCGACGCGGAGATGGAGGAGGTGATCGACAAGGCCGACGCCTGGCGCGACACCGAGACCGAACGGGGCTTCTCCATGGCCCTCGACCGCCTGGGCGACCCCGCCGACGGCGACTGCCTCCTCGTGGAGGCACTCAGCGAGGACGGCCGCCTGCTCGCCCTGCTCTCCCTGGTGCCCTGGGGCAAGGACGGCATCTCCCTCGACCTGATGCGCCGTGACCGCGGCGCCCCCAACGGCGTCATGGAGTTCATGGTCGCCGAACTGTGCGCCGCGGCACCCAAACTCGGCGTCCGCCGGATCTCGATGAACTTCGCGGTCTTCCGCTCCGTCTTCGAGGAGGGCGCCCGCATCGGCGCCGGACCGGTCCTGCGGCTGTGGCGACGACTGCTGCTCTTCTTCTCCCGCTGGTGGCAACTGGAGGCGCTCTACCGCTCCAACGCCAAGTACCACCCCGAATGGTCCCCCCGCTTCATCTGCTACGGCGAGACCGGCGCCCTCGCCCGCATCGGCCTCGCCTCCGCAATCGCCGAAGGCTTCGTCTCCGTACCCTCGTTGCGCAAACTCTGGGGAAAAGGGCACTCGAAGGGCGGACGCCCACCGGCCACCACGGCCGGTCTGCCGTCACTCTCGGCGCTCGGCCTCGACGGAGGGGAGGAGGCCGGGGCCGGGGAACCGGACGCGGACCTGCCCGAACAGGTCCGCGTCCGGCACCACACCCTCGACCGGCTGCGCGCAGCCGGCACCGATCCCTACCCGGTCGGCTTCCCCGAGCGCACCCACGCCCTCGCCGACGTCCGGGAGGGCGAGCGGGTCACCGTCGCGGGCCGGATCATGCGGGTACGCGACTTCGGCGGCATCGTCTTCGTGACCCTGCGCGACTGGTCCGGGGACCACCAACTAGCCCTCACCCGCGCGGGCGGCGGCCTCGACCCGTTCCGGGCCGACACCGACATCGGCGACCACATCACGGCCTCGGGCACGGCCGGCACGAGTGACCGGGGCGAGCCCACCGTCTTCGTGACGTCCTGGCAGCTCCTCGGCAAGTGCCTGCGCCCGCTGCCCGACAAACGCCGGGGACTGACCGACCCCGAAGCCAAGGTCCGGATGCGCCACCTCGACCTGATCGCGGGCCCCGAGGCCCGCGAGGTGGTCCGCGTCCGCTCCACCGCCGTACAGGCCCTGCGCCAGGGCCTCCTGGAACGCGGCTACCTCGAGGTGGAGACGCCGATGCTCCAGCAGGTCCACGGCGGCGCCAACGCCCGCCCCTTCGCCACCCACATCAACGCCTACGACCTCGACCTCTATCTGCGCATCGCCCCCGAGCTGTATCTGAAGCGGTTGTGCGTCGGCGGCCTGGAGAAGGTCTTCGAGATGGGTCGCACCTTCCGCAACGAAGGTGTCTCCTACAAGCACAACCCCGAGTTCACGGTGCTGGAGGCCTACCAGGCGTACGCCGACTACGACGTGATGCTCGACCTCACCCGTGAGCTGATCCAGGGCGTCGCCCTCGCCGCCGTCGGCTCGCCGACCGTCCGCAGGGACGGCGAGGAGTACGACATCTCGGGGCCGTGGCCGGTCAGGACGGTCCACGGCGCGATCTCCGAGGCGCTCGGCGAGGAGGTGGACGCCGACACCGAGCTGCCCGCGCTGCTGCGGATGTGCGACCGTGCGGGCGTGCCGTACACCGCCGACGACGGCCGCGGCGACGTCGTCCTGGAGATGTACGAGCGCCTCGTCGAGGAACGGACCCAGCTGCCCACCTTCTACAAGGACTTCCCGACCGACGTGTCCCCGCTCACCCGCCAGCACCGCGCCGACCCCCGGCTCGCCGAACGCTGGGACCTCGTCGCGTTCGGCACCGAACTCGGCACCGCCTACTCCGAACTCACCGACCCCGTCGAGCAGCGCCGCCGCCTCACCGCCCAGTCCCTGCTCGCCGCCGGGGGAGACCCCGAGGCGATGGAACTCGACGAGGACTTCCTCGACGCCCTCGAATACGCCATGCCGCCCACCGGCGGCCTCGGCCTCGGTGTCGACCGGCTGGTCATGTTCCTCACCGGCCTGACGATCCGGGAGACCCTCCCCTTTCCCCTGGTACGCAACCGCTGACCCGAAGGGCTGCGCCGAGCGGGTGTTTTGGTGCCGCCGCTCCGGTACCTCCGTGGTGCGTCGGGGCCGCCACGGGCGACTGATGAGTCATGACGAAGGATCAGTTGCTCACACGGCTGTCGTCGACCGCGGCGGCGCTCACGCGGCGCCGGGCACTGCTCGCCGGTGCCGCGGCCTGCGGGGCGGCCGGTACGGCCGGCCTGCTGTCGCTGGGCTCGGGCGGCGAGTCGGCCCCGCCCGCCCTGCCCGCCGCCGGCGCCCAGAAGCACCGCGCGCCCGCCCCCTCCGCCTACCGTCTCCAGCCCATGACCGGGTACGGCTCGCCCCGGACCGAGCCCATCCCGCCCCTGGTCCGGCGCGAACCGTTCCTGCGCCTGTCCGGGCACGGCCGGACCATGGTGCTGACCTTCGACGACGGGCCCGACCCCCGCTACACCCCCGACATCCTCTACATCCTCGCGCAGTACGACGTCCGGGCGATGTTCTTCGTGTGCGGCTCGATGGCCGCCCGCCACCAGGACCTGGTGGCCCTGATCGCCGACGAGGGACACGTCGTCGGCAATCACACCTGGTCGCACCCGCTGCTGACCAGATGCAGCCGCGGTCGGATCCGATGGGAGATGGAACGCACCAGCGAGGTCATCGAGGAGGCGTGCGGCGAACGCCCGCTGTGGTTCCGCGCGCCCTACGGGGCGTGGAACCGTGCCGCCTTCCAGATCGGCGCCGAACTCGGCATGGAACCGCTGGGCTGGACGGTCGACACCCTCGACTGGACCACCCCCGGCACCCGCACCATCGTCGGCCGGGTGGAGCACAACGCGGCCCCCGGCGTCGTGGTGCTCTCGCACGACGCCGGGGGAGACCGCACCCAGAGTGTCCGGGCGTTGCGCGCCTATCTGCCGCAACTGCTGGACTCCGGCTACCACATCACCGTCCCGCGACGGCGGCGCACCTAACCGCGGCCGGGCCGCCCGCCCGGTCGGGGAGCGCTCAGCGCACCTCGACCAGGCGGGCGAAAGCGACGACGTTGCCGTCGTAGCCGTTCTGCTGGGAGAAACCGCCCCCGCAGGTGATGACCCGCAGCTCGGGGGCGCCTTTCGAGGCGTAGACACGGTCGCCGGGGAAGTTGTTCTTCTCGAACACCTCGACGCCGTAGACCTCGAAAACGGCCGTCTTTCCGTCCTTGCGCGTGACCTCGACGCGATGTCCCTGTTTCAGGGCCCCGAGCCCGTAGAACACCGCCGGGCCCTGTCTGTTGTCGACGTGGCCCACGATCACCGCGGTGCCCTTCTCGCCCGGAGAGACCGCGCCGGTGAACCAGCCGGCCAGGTTGGGGTCCTCCGGCGGTGGCGCGGCGATCCAGCCGTCCGCGGCCAGACCGATGGGCATGATCGGCGCGTCGACCCGGATCGTCGGGATCTTGACCCGGTCCGGCACGCCGTACGGCAGCGGGCTGGGGGTACCCGAAAAGGTGCCGGGCGTGAGGGTGCTCCTGGCGGCGGCCGCCGACGCGGGTTGCGGCGGCCCGACGTCGAACTCTCCCGAGCCGTTCCGAATGAGCGCGAGGCCGGTCAGCAGAACAAGCGCTATCACGCCCCAGGGAGCGCGTTTCCGCCGCGGCTCCTCCTCTTCGGCCAGGTCGGCCAATTCGGACGCATACATTCGATTTCCCCTCTCGACGCGGCCGTCGCCACGTCATTCGCGCATACGGAAACGCTATGTCCGGCGCGATGAAGCGGCGACGGGGCGGATACGAACGGGTGACCCGCGATGTGCTCGGTGCGCCATCCGAGTTGCCGCGGACAGGAATTTTCTGACGGCCCGTGACCTGCGACAATATCCGATTGTGCGCTTTTCGTTCGGCATGTCCCCTCACCAGGACGGACCATTCTCGAAATGCGCCCGCGCCCACGGCATCTGAGGGTCTTTCTGGGAGGCGCTTTCTCGCCGATCCACCGGGGACGGTTCCCGGGGCGTCTTCCGCGGAGGATCACATGCGTACTACTCGTGCCCTGGCGGCCGCCGGAGCCGCGGTCGCCGTCTTCGGGCTCGCCACCCCCACCGCCGTCGCACGGGACGGCATGGGTGCCCACCCGAGCAACATCGTCGCGCTGCCCAGCGTCATCGCCCGTGGCGGTCAGCTGACCGTCACCGTCGACGGCTGCCCCCACGGCGGCCGCATGACCTCGGACGCGTTCCCGAACGCGACCCTGACCCCGCTTCCCGGCACCAACGGGACGTCGAGGGGCACCGCGACGGTCAACAACAACGCGAGCCCGGGCTCGCACAGCATCACGGTCAACTGCTCCGGCAAGACCCTGACGAACCCGGCTGCCTTCACCGTCATCGGAGGCGTCCAGGGCGGTCTCGGTGGCAGCAGCTCCACCGGCGCGACGCCGACCGACATGGCCATCGGCGGCGGGCTGCTGGCCGCGGCCCTTGTCGGCGGCGGGCTGTTCTGGATGCGTCGCCGCTCCGAGAAGCAGGTGGGATCCCAGCGGCCGCTCTGAAGGTGCGAAGAGGGGGCCGAGTTCCCCCACGCAGAGCCCGACAGGCGGAGCCCGACAGGCGGAGCCCGACCGCAGGTGCGACGGCCTTTCCCCGGCCCTTCCGGGAACCCCGGGGTGAAGGCCGTGTGCCTGCGGGTCGTGGTGCGGTGCGGGAGGGGGGCGCGGTCAGCCGCCGTCCTCGCCGCCGCGCCGGCGGGCGAGGCGGTACGCCGTCCCGACCGACCCCGCGACGAGCGCGGCCCCGAGTCCGATCTCCTTGAGGTCGAACCCGGCGAAGCTGCCGCCCTCACCGGCGTGGGCACCCCGGGACGGCTGCACCGGCACCGGTGTGGGGCCGTCCGGACGACCGCCGGCGATGGTGAGGTCCGCGTTCCGCCGGAAGGTTCCGCAGTGGAACGTCACCTCGTACACCGCCCCCGGTCTCGCGTCCCAGTCGACATGGGCGACGGCCCAGGACCGGCCCGCCCGGATCGTCACGTCGTCGAAGACTCCCGAGGTGACGAACACGTCCTGGTCGCAGCCGGTGGCCCGGAGGGTCACCTGCCCCCCGGGCGCGACGGTCTCGGGAAAGACACTGACGCTGAAGTGCCGGCTCTCGCCGCTCGCGTGCGCGGCGGGTGCGGTGAGGGCCAGGGCACAGGCGCCCAGTAGGGCGGCCGAAGCGACGCGTATCGCGCGCATGGTGGTTCCTCCGGTCCCCGAGGAGCAGCTGCGGACTTTTTCCGCTCGCGCCATGAGTGCACCTCGATGACCGAAACGCTAAGAACGTGGGTACGTCCGCGCGATCGCACTCGTGCGAACGGGGTAAGCGGGTGCGCCGGTCGGGTGATGCCGTTGCTGCGGCCGGGGGACAACGCCCGCGTGCGAGTGTCCCCCGGCGGTCCGACGGTCCGACGACCTGGCGTCCCGCCGGGGTGAGGCGCTGCCAGTGGCCGGAGCGTCAGCCCTTGATGTGCGGGAAGAGGCTCAAGAACGGGTCCGCCGACGCGGTGATGCCCCGGCTGTAGGGCGCGTCGAAGTCCCAGATCAGGAAGAGCAGGAACGCGATCAGCGCGGAGAACAGTCCGGCGAGGACCAGCTCACGCGGCGTACGCCGGATCTGCAGCGCGAAGATCATCCCGATGGTGGCGGCTCCTCCGGTCAGCAGCCCGAACCACACCACGCCCGGCATGGTCGGCGAGGCCGAGTCCGCGCGGGCGTTGCGTGCCTGGTCCGCGGCGGCCATCTGGTCGAGGACCGGCTGGTAGGCCTGGGCCTCGAAGTCCGTCTTCGGCTGGTAGTCGGTGACGTCCGCGCGGACCTTTCCGAGGAGCGCGGTGCCCCGCTCCGTGACCTCGCCGCTGTCCGCCATGTGCTTCCACTCGGTGTCGACGACGTGTCCGACATAGGCGTTGACATCGTCCCGAATGTGGTCGCGGACGTCGGCCGGGTAGACCCGGACCCGCTCCGAGATCTCGTGCAGCGCCTGGGCCTCGGCCTGGACATGGTCCTGGGCGCCGCTGCGCGCCTCCCAGACACCTGCGATGGCCAGGCCCAGGACGATGGCGTACACCACGCCGATCCACATCGTCATGTACTCGATGACGTCCGGCGTCTCGTTGGGGTCCTCGTCCTCGGGCGCCCTGCGGTGCCGTAGGAGGGTGATGACGACCACCACGACACAGGCGGCCAGCATCGCGAGGGTGAGAACAAGCCATTCCGGCAAGGGGTGCCTCCAGGATCAGGCGTTAGCGCGGCCGCAGTGCGGCGACGGCGATCACTGCGGGTGCGGTGATGAGCAGGACGTAGGTGACCGGTGACGTGGTGCCGTGGGGCCGCCGTTGGTGGGGCTGTGCCCGGTAGCGCGGGTATGTGACCGGGGCGGCGGAGGGGCTCGGGGTGGGCTTTGCCGACGGTGTCGGGGTGGGCGACGGGGGCGGTGGAGTGGGAGTGGGGGCTGGTGGCGGGGTCGGCCGCGCACGGGGTGGCGCCGGCTGGGGTGCTCGGGGCGGCGCGGGGGGTGGCGGCGGCGTCGGCTTCGGCGCGGGTTTCTGCGGCGGTGGGGGTTCCGGAGTGGGGGTGGGCTTCGGCGGTGGCGGAGCCGGTGGCGGAGGTGGCGGAGTCGGAGTCGGCGGTGGTGGCGGAGTCGGCGGCGGGGGCGGCGGCGTAGGAGTGGGAGCGGGGGTCGGCGTCGGGCACGGCGGGGGAGGGGGCGGTGGGCAGATCGGGGGCGTCGGCCAGGTGGCGCCGCCGGCGATCGCCACCACCTCTGTGCCGCCCGGCCCGGTCGAGACGTAGGCGCAGGCGTCGGCCTGGGCCGTGCCGGCCGGCACGCCCACGAGCAGCCAGGTGAGCGCCAGCAGAGCGAACACCCTTGTGGCAGGGGCGGATTGGATCGGTTCGGGTCGATGCACGACGGAGATCATGAGGCTTCACGCGGTCCCGTGCGCCCGGGTACGGGGGGATTGGCCCGAAAGAGGGAACGTCGATGCCACAGGTTTCGGAAAGAAATCTGCGAACTCGTTGAACACAACCAGGCCCGCCGTGCGTACCCATGGTCGTGCGGCGGCGCAGCAGGGCGCTGCAACACCCTACGGATGTATGGGGAGTTGACGATGAACACCTCCTGGCGGAGCGCCTCACTCGTGGCGAGTGCCGCGGCGGTCTTGGTGCTGACGACGGCGTGCGGCCAGGAAAGCGCCCCGTCCACCGGCAGCCAGAACGTCGGCGCTACGGCTGCCGCGGGCGACTACGGAAGCGCCGGTGCCGGTCTCGGGACCGACACCGGAGCAGGGGCCGGCGCGGGAGCGGGAGCGCAGGCCAGTCCGAGCGAGGCCACCCAGACGGCGGGCGCGGGACAGCTGGCCGTGTCCACCAACGCGGAGCTCGGCGACGTCCTCACCGACGGCACCGGCCTCACCCTCTACCGCTTCGACGCGGACACCGCCGAGCCGCCGAAGTCGAACTGTGACGGCGACTGCGCCACGGCCTGGCCGCCTGTCCCGGCGGACGACGCCGCGGCGGGCGAGGGCATCGACAAGTCGAAGCTCGGCGAGGTGACCCGCGCGGACGGCACCAAGCAGCTGACCGTGGGCGGCTGGCCGGTCTACCGCTACGCGAAGGACACCAAGGCCGGTGACGTCACCGGCCAGGGCGTGGGCGGCAAGTGGTACGCGCTCGCTCCGGACGGCAAGAAGGCGAAGAAGGGCGGCGGCGGCCTCTCCGAGGAGGCCGAGCAGGCCGGACTGTCCACGCGTAAGGACCCCAAGCTGGGTGAGGTCGTCGTGGACAAGAACGGCCACACGGTCTACCGGTTCCTCAAGGACACGGCCTGGCCCGACCCGATCTCCGCCTGCACCGGCGCCTGCCTGGAGAAGTGGCCCGCCGTGGCCCCCGTCGACATCAACGACACCAAGGGGATCCAGAAGAAGGGCTACATGAAGTTCACCCGGCCCGACGGCGTCGAGCAGCAGACCATCAACTGCTGGCCGATCTACACGTTCGCGGGTGACAAGGCCCCGGGTGACACCAACGGCCAGGGTGTGGGCGGCACGTGGTACGCCGCGGCACCCGACGGAAAGCCGATCGGCGCGCCCGAGAAGTAACGCCCGAGCGTCCGCTCCACCGGTCCCGCCCCCTCCGCGCCGCACGGAGGGGGCGGACCGGTTTGCCGTCGTTTCCCCGTAATGCCGTATGTACTTTTCATAGCATTTCCCCATGAATGGAAGCGGCTGCGCTTCACGGGCGTTGTACCGGGGAATCACTTGGGCACGTGCCGCAGGCAGTGACCGGGAACGGACGGTCAATTTCCGTTTCTGCTCGCTCCTTTGGCGGGCGATCAGTAGCCTCAGCTCGAACACCGGATCGCCTACGCCTGGAGAGATAGATGGAGCGTCCCGCCTGGGCCCCACGCAGCATCGACATTTCGGTGCCGAGCGTTTCGCGCATCTACGACTACTACCTGGGCGGTTCGCACAACTTCGAGGTCGACCGGGAAGCGGCCCGCAGGGCCATGGAGTTCCTGCCGGGACTTCCCAAGATCATGCAGGCGAACCGGGCGTTCACCCGCCGCGCCGTGCGCTACGCCGTTGACGAGGGCATCACCCAGTTCCTCGACATCGGCTCCGGCATCCCGACCTTCGGCAACGTGCACGAAGTGGCCCAGGCGGCCTGTCCAGGCGCCCGCGTGGTGTACGTGGACCACGACCCGGTCGCCGTCGCGCACAGCGAGGCGGTCCTGGCCGGCAACGCGGACGCGGGCGTCGTCGCCGCCGACCTGCGCAAGCCCCGGGAGATACTCTCCAGCCCCGAAGTGCGGGGCCTGATCGACCTGAACCGGCCGGTGGCCCTGCTTCTCGTTGCGATACTGCACTTCGTGGAAGACGCGGACGACCCCTATGAGGCGGTGGCAGAGTTGCGTGACGCACTCGCGCCCGGCAGCCTGCTGCTGCTCACGCACGCCTCGTACGAGGGAATCCCGCTGCCGCCACAGCGGGCCGAGGGGGCGGTGGACGTGTACAAGGACATCCGCAACCCGCTGATCATGCGTTCGCGCGCCGAGATCGCGCGGTTCTTCGAGGGGTACGACATGGTGGAACCCGGACTGGTGCCGATGCCGCAGTGGCGGCCGGAGACCGCACCGGAGGACGAGGATCCCTACGCGTTCTCGGGTTTCGCCGGCGTGGGGCGTACGGCGTGAGCGCGGAACAGGACGGGCCCGAGGACAGACTGCGGCGGTTCGCGACGATCTGGAGCCGGGCGGTCTTCCCGGTGACCACGACGTCCGCGACCCGGCCGGAGTTCGAGGAACAGCTGCTGCCGCTGGCGCGACGGTTGAGTGAGGCCCTCCGTGCCAGGATCTTCGACGCGGACGAGGCGAGGGCGGTGGGCGCCGCCCTGGTCGCGGCGCACTGCACCGACCCGGAGGCACTGACCCGCACCCTGGACTGCGTCGAGGCCTATCTGGTGCTCTACTGCGGCGCGGACGGCGTCCAGGAGGACCTGCGGGCGCGCGCGGCACGGATCCAGCACGCCATGGCCGCCGGGTTCGCGAAGGCGTTGCGCGAGCGGACACTCGCCGAGCAGGAGGCCATCGCGCAGGCCGCGTTGCGGGCCCAGGGCGTGGTGGCGCAGGCACTGCACGCGAGCGAGGCGCGCTTCCGCGCGGTCTTCGAGGGCGCCGCCATAGGTATCGGCATCGCCGACCTGGACGGCCAGGTCCTCCAGGTCAACGGGGCCCTGCTGCGCATGTTCGGGCTGTCCGACCAGGCGCTGCGCAGCCGCCGGGTCCAGGACTGGACCCACCCCGACGACGGCCCCCAGATCTGGCGGCTCTACGACGAACTCGTCCGCGGGCGGCGCGAGCACTACCACGTCGAAAAGGCCTTCTACCGCCCCGACGGAACGGTCCTGTGGACCAACCTCACGGTCTCCCTGCTGCGCGACGCCGACGGCAACCCGCAGTACCAGCTGGCCCTCATGGAGGACACCACCGAGCGCCGGCTGCTCAACCTCCGGCTGCGTTACGAGGCCACGCACGACGCGCTCACCGGCCTGCCCAACCGCACCTTCTTCTTCGAACGCCTGGAGAAGGCGCTCGGCGCCGGCCCGGGCCAGCGGTTCGGGCTGTGCTACCTCGATCTGGACGGCTTCAAGACCATCAACGACAGCCTCGGCCACGCGGCCGGCGACCGGCTGCTCGTCGAGATCGCCGACCGGCTGCAGTCCTGCGCGACCGCGCCCGGCGAGATGGTCGCCCGGCTCGGCGGCGACGAGTTCGTGGCCCTGACCACCGGACCGGAGACCGAGCGCGAGGTCGACGAACTCGCCGCGCGGATCATGAACGCGCTGCTCGCGCCGGTCGGCATCGACGGCCGGGAGCTGACCGTGCGCGGCAGCATCGGCGTCGTCGAGGGCCCGGCGGGGGAGCACAGCCCGGCGGAGGTGCTGCGCAGCGCCGACATCACGATGTACCGGGCCAAGTCGGCCGGCGGCAACCGCTTCGAGCTCGCCGACCCGGAGGCCGACGCCCGGGCCATCACCCGCCACGGACTGACCACGGCCCTGCCGACCGCCCTGGACCGGGGCGAGTTCTTCATCGAGTACCAGCCGCTGGTCCACCTCGGTGACGGCAGCGTGCACGGCGCGGAGGCGCTGGTGCGCTGGCTGCACCCGCAGCACGGCGTGCTCGGCCCCGACCAGTTCATCCCGCTCGCCGAGCACACCGGGCTGATCGTGCCGCTGGGCCGATGGGTCCTCGAACAGTCGGTGCGCCAGGCCCGCGCCTGGCAGGAGCACCAGGACGACGCCGGCCCGCTGCGGATCAACGTCAACCTCTCCCCCTGCCAGCTCACCCACCCCGGCCTGGTCCAGGACACCGTGGAGATCCTGGAGCGCACGGGTGTCGAACCGGACGCGCTCTGCCTGGAGGTGACCGAGTCGGCGCTGATCGGCGCGGACGACGACCTGTTGAAGCCGCTGCGCAGGCTCGCCGAGATGGGCGTCGACATCGCCCTGGACGACTTCGGCACCGGTTACTCGAATCTCGCGAACCTGCGCCGGCTGCCGGTGAGCATCCTCAAGCTGGACCGTTCCTTCACGCAGAGCATGCAGCAGTTCCCGGCGGACCCCGTCGACCTCAAGATCGTCGAGGGGATCGTCTCGCTCGCCCACAGCCTGAACCTGGCGGTGACGGTGGAGGGCGTGGAGACCGGCGCCCAGGCCGAGCAGCTGCGGATACTGGGCTGCGACACCGCACAGGGCTGGTACTACGCCCGCCCCGGCCCGCCGGAGCGACTGCACGAGCTGGCGCTGATGGACGCGACGGGGTGAGGCCGTAGCCGTCGCTAGGTCCTGGCAGACGGGAATTGTCAGACAGGGCCTAGGGGGCGCACGCGCACCGCCCGCCGCGGCTCACCGCTCCAGCAGCATCCGCTGCAGCTCCCTGGCGGCGCGCGGTGGGGCCACGTCGCTGCGGTGAGCCAGCGCGATCGTCCGGTGCAGCCCGGGCCGGGCGAGCGGGGTCACCCGCAGCCCCCGCCCCGACCGCGTCGCCACCATGCGCGGTACGACGGCCACCCCGAGGCCCGCCCGCACGAACCCCAGCACCGCGTCCATCTCCCCGCCCTCCACCGCGAAGTCGGGCTCGAAGCCCTCGCCGCGGCAGGCGGCGACGGTCAGTTCACGCAGGTCGTAGCCGTGCCGGAACATGACCAGGCGTTCGCCCTCCAGGTCGGCGACGCGCACCGTCCGCCTACCCCGGCCCGGCGCGGGCGCTTCCGGCGACGACACCACCACCAGGTCCTCACGGAGCAGTTCCACCGTGGTCAGCGCGGGGGAGGGCGTCGGCAGCGGGAGGACGACCAGGGCCAGGTCGAGGGCGCCGCGGGCGAGCTCCCGTACGAGATCGTGCGAGCCGCCCTCCTCGATCAGCAGCCGGATGCCGGGATAGCGGTCGTGGAAGGCGCGCAGCACGTCCGGCAGCAGACCTGTGCACACGCTCGGTGTCGCGCCCAGCCGGACCCGGCCGCCGCGCAGCTGCACCAGCTCCAGCACCTCGTGCCGGGCGGTGTCCGCGTCGGCCAGGATCCGCCGGGCCAGTGGCAGCAGCGCCTCGCCCGCGTCGGTGAGGGTGATGTTGCCCCGCGCCCGCTGGAACAGGTCCGCGCCCAACTCCCGCTCCAGCGCCTTGATCTGCTGCGACAGGGACGGCTGCGCCACATGGACCAGCTCGGCGGCCCGGGTGAAGTGCCGGGTCTCGGCGACCGCCACGAAGTACTGGAGCTGCTGGAACTGCATGCCTCCACGATAGCCCCAGGCTATGGAATCAAGCCGGACCATGTCTTGGACCGATCGCGCGTACGCCCGTAGCGTCAGCGACATGGCTCTGGCAACGCGGACGGACCGACGGCCGTCCTTGGCACGCACCGTGTGGGACTCCTCCGTCGGGAAGAAGACCGTGATGGCGGTCAGCGGCCTGATCATGCTGCTGTACCTGGTCGCCCACATGCTCGGAAACCTGAAGATCTTCTTCGGAGCGGGCGAGTTCAACCACTACGCCCACTGGCTGCGCACCGTCGGTGAACCGTTCATGCACTACGAGTGGACGCTGTGGCTGATCCGGGTCGTCCTGGTGGTCGCCGTGGTCGCCCACGCCACGTCCGCGTACCAGCTCAGCCGCCGGGACATCAGAGCCCGCCCCGACAGGTACGTCCACAAGAAGCCGCGGGCCACCTACGCGACCCGCACCATGCGCTGGGGCGGGATCATCCTCGGCCTGTTCATCGTGTGGCACATCCTGGACCTGACGACCGGCACCGTGCACTCCGGCGGCTTCCAGGAGGGCCACCCGTACCAGAACGTCGTGGACACCTTCTCCACCTGGTACGGCAACGTCATCTACATCGTCGCGATGCTCGCCCTCGGCCTGCACATCCGGCACGGGTTCTGGAGCGCCGCCCAGACCCTCGGCGCCGGCAGCAGGGCCCGCGACCGCGCCCTGAAGACCGTCGCCCATGTTCTCGCGCTGCTGCTCACGGCCGGTTTCATCGCCGTGCCCGTGGGTGTCATGACCGGAGTGGTGAGCTGAAGATGACTTCCTACGCGGACTACCGGACCGGCGAGCCGATCGTCGATGCCAAGGCCCCCGAAGGGCCCGTCGAGGAGCGCTGGGACAAGCGCCGCTTCGAGGCCAAACTGGTCAACCCGGCCAACCGGCGCAAGCACACCGTGATCGTCGTCGGTACCGGCCTCGCCGGCGGGTCGGCCGGTGCCACCCTCGCCGAGCAGGGCTACCACGTCGTCCAGTTCTGCTACCAGGACTCCCCGCGCCGCGCCCACTCCATCGCCGCGCAGGGCGGCATCAACGCGGCGAAGGACTACCGCAACGACGGCGACTCGATCCACCGGCTCTTCTACGACACCGTCAAGGGCGGCGACTTCCGGGCCAGGGAGTCCAACGTCCACCGGCTCGCCCAGATCTCCGTCGAGATCATCGACCAGTGCGTGGCGCAGGGCGTCCCGTTCGCCCGTGAGTACGGCGGCCTGCTCGACACCCGCTCCTTCGGAGGCGTCCAGGTGTCGCGGACCTTCTACGCCCGGGGGCAGACTGGGCAGCAACTGCTCCTTGGCGCCTACCAGGCGCTGTCCCGGCAGATCGCGGCCGGGAACGTCGAGATGCATCCGCGGACCGAGATGCTCGACCTGATCGTGGTCGACGGGAAGGCGCGCGGGATCGTGGCGCGGGACCTGATCACCGGGCGCGTCGACACCTACTTCGCGGACGCCGTCGTCCTGGCGAGCGGCGGCTACGGCAACGTCTTCTACCTGTCGACGAACGCCATGAACTCCAACGCCACCGCCGTCTGGCGGGCCCACCGCCGCGGCGCCCACTTCGCCAACCCGTGCTTCACCCAGATCCATCCGACCTGCATCCCACGCACCGGCGAGCACCAGTCCAAGCTGACGCTGATGAGCGAGTCGCTGCGCAACGACGGCCGGATCTGGGTGCCGAAGGCCAAGGGCGACGACCGGCCCGCCCACCTGATTCCGGAGGACGAGCGCGACTACTACCTGGAGCGCATCTACCCGTCCTTCGGCAACCTGGTCCCGCGTGACATCGCCTCCCGCGCCGCGAAGAACGTCTGCGACGAGGGCCGGGGCGTCGGACCCGGCGGACAGGGCGTCTACCTCGACTTCGCGGACGCCATCGAGCGGATGGGACGGGGGGCCGTCGAGGCCAAGTACGGCAACCTCTTCGACATGTACCAGCGGATCACCGACGAGGACCCCTACGAGGTGCCGATGCGGATCTATCCCGCCGTGCACTACACCATGGGCGGCCTGTGGGTGGACTACGACCTGCAGACCACCGTCCCCGGCCTGTTCGCGATCGGCGAGGCCAACTTCTCCGACCACGGCGCGAACCGGCTGGGCGCGTCCGCCCTCATGCAGGGCCTGGCGGACGGCTACTTCGTGTTGCCGGCCACCATCAACGACTACCTCGCCCGCAACCCGCACCACGAGAGCGTCACCGCCGAACACCCCGTCGTACAAGAGGTGTTGGCCGAGACCGAGGACCGGCTGCATCTGCTCCTTGCCGTGGACGGCGACCGGACCCCCGACTCCTTCCACCGCGAACTCGGCGAACTCATGTGGGAGTTCTGCGGCATGGCCCGCACCGACAGCGGACTGCGCAAGGCGCTGGAGCGGATTCCGCAGATCCGCGACGAGTTCTGGCGGCGCATCAAGGTCCCGGGCGTCGGCGAGGAGTTCAACCAGTCGCTGGAGAAGGCCAACCGGATCGTCGACTACCTGGAACTCGCCGAGCTGATGTGCCTGGACGCCCTGCACCGGGCGGAGTCCTGCGGCGGCCACTTCCGCGAGGAGTCCCAGACCCCCGACGGCGAGGCCGCCCGCCGGGACGACGAGTTCGGGTACGCGGCCGCCTGGGAGTTCACCGGCACCGGCGAGGCGCCCGTCCTGCACAAGGAAGACCTGGTCTTCGAGTACGTCCATCCCACTCAGCGGAGCTACGCATGAAGCTCACCCTGCGCGTCTGGCGGCAGCAGAACGCCGACGCCGACGGCGCGATGTCCACCTACGAGGTGGACCACATCTCCTCCGACATGTCCTTCCTGGAGATGCTGGACACCCTCAACGAGGAACTCATCCTCAAGGGCGAGGACCCGGTCGCCTTCGACCACGACTGCCGTGAGGGCATCTGCGGAGCGTGCTCACTCGTCATCAACGGCGACGCGCACGGACCGGAGCGCACGACCACCTGCCAGCTGCACATGCGGTCCTTCCAGGACGGCGACACGATCGACATCGAGCCGTGGCGGGCGTCCGCGTTCCCGGTGATCAAGGATCTGGTCGTCGACCGGACCGCCTTCGACCGGATCATCCAGGCCGGCGGTTACGTCTCGGTGCCGACCGGCGCCGCACCCGAGGCGCATGCCACGCCGGTTCCGAAGCCGGACGCGGACTTCGCGTTCGAGCACGCGGAGTGCATCGGGTGCGGGGCCTGTGTGGCCGCCTGTCCCAACGGGGCGGCGATGTTGTTCACCTCCGCCAAGGTCAATCACCTCAACGTGCTGCCGCAGGGCGCGCCCGAGCGGGAGACCCGGGTGCTGGACATGGTGGCGCAGATGGACGAGGAGGGGTTCGGTGGGTGCACGCTCGCGGGAGAGTGCGCGACCGCCTGCCCCAAGGGGATCCCGCTCATGTCCATCACCGGGATGAACAAGGAGTGGCTGCGGGCCGCGCGGAAGGTCAAGCGGTGACGCCGTAGGGGGCGGTCGTCGAGTGGCTGCGGGCTGTGGCCGGCCGCGCCCGCGCGGCCCGGGCGGGCACAGTGAAAGGACCCCTTGAAGGGGGACGGAGAACGTTCGCCGAGAACGTGCGGACGGGCGGGGCCGGGAGTGGTGCTCATCCCCGGCCCCGTCTCGCATCGGGTGGCCGCCGGCCCGACGCGCACCGGCGAACCAGGGGCCGCACACGCCGCAAAAGGGACGGACCGTGCGGGAGTCCGCGCAGTTCAACCTCCCCACATCCGCGCTCCTGGCTCAGGTCACGTCCGCGCCAACCCGGGTCGGAAGAAACAGGGTGTACCGCCACCGTCCCCGAGTTGGCCCGTGCCCTGGAGAGAGCCATGACCGGCGTTTCCACGCTCGTCCGTCCCCCGCAGTCGACCGCTCCCGTCCGCTACACCGTCACCCTCGCCCGCGACGAGGCCGACGTGCGGGCCGCGCAGCGGCTGCGCCACGAGGTCTTCGCCAAGGAGATGGGGGCCCTGCTGACCTCCCCGCAGCCCGGTCTCGACGTCGACCCCTTCGACTCCTACTGCGACCACCTGCTCGTCCGCGACACGGTGACCGGTCAGGTCGTCGGCACATACCGGCTGCTGCCGCCGGAGCGGGCCGCGATCGCCGGACGCCTCTACTCCGAGGGCGAGTTCGACCTCACCCCGCTCGACCCGATCCGCCCCGGGCTCGTCGAGGTCGGCCGCTCCTGCGTGCACCCCGACCACCGGGACGGCGCGGTCATCGGCCTCATCTGGGCCGGCATAGCCCGCTACATGGTCGACGAGGGCCACGAGTGGCTCGCCGGCTGCTGCTCGATCCCGCTCGCGGACGGCGGCGCCCTCGCGGCCGGCACCTGGGACCGGGTACGGGACAAGCACCTGGCCCCGGAGGAGTTCCGGGTGCGGCCGCTGCTCCCCTGGGTGCCGCAGGACGTGAGCGTCCCGGCGCGCACCGAACTCCCCGCGCTGCTGCGCGGCTATCTGCGGCTCGGCGCCTGGGTCTGCGCGCAGCCCGCCCACGACCCGGACTTCGGGGTCGCCGACCTGTACGTGCTGCTGTCGATGCGCCGGGTCAACCCGCGCTATTTGCGGCACTTCCTCTCCCTCGTCCCGGCCTGATGAGCGTCTGGCTGCCCGGAGCGCCCTGCACTCCGGGGGCGTGCGTGGAACGGACGGCGGCCGCCGCGGCCGTACCGCGGGCCGTGCTGCGGCTGGTGGCGGTCACGGCCCTGGTGCTGGCCGGGGTCGTGCTGTCGACGCTCGGCTTGCGGGGGAGGATCCCGGCCGGACCGGTGAGGCGGTGGTGCCTGTGGATCGTGCGGGCCGCCGGGGTCCGGGTCCGGATCACCGGCGCCGCCCCGCCCGCCGGAGGACTGCTCCTGGTCGCCAACCACATCTCCTGGCTGGACATCCCGCTGCTCGCCGCCGTCCGCCCGGCCAGGATGCTCGCCAAGGGGGAGATCCGGCGATGGCCGGTGGCGGGGCCGCTCGCGGCGCGCGGGGGTGTCCTGTTCATCGACCGGGACCGGCTGCGGGCCCTGCCCGGCACGGTCGCCCACGTCGCGGACGTCCTGCGGACGGGCGGGGCCGTCGCGGTGTTCCCCGAGGGCAGCACCTGGTGCGGGCGCGCCCAGGGGCACTTCCGCCGAGCCGTGTTCCAGGCCGCGCTCGACGCGGGCGTCCCGGTGCAACCGGTGCGTATCCGCTACCGGCTCGCCGGGGGAGCGGCCAGCACCGCGCCCGCCTTCGTCGGCGACGACTCCCTGCTCGCCTCGGTGTGGCGGGTGGTGTCGGCACGGGGGCTGGTGGCCGAGGTCGAGGTACGCACGGTGATCGCACCGGGCCACCACCCCGACCGCCGCACACTGGCCCGGGCCGCACAACTGGACGCCCTGCCCGAGCCGGACCCCGTCCATACGGTCTCGATGGCATGGGGGGCGTCCTGACGAGGCGTGCGACTTGGGCGGCGTCGGCGGGAGTTCGACGGCCGGGGCGCCGAGCGCGGCCGACCGGTCCGCGCTCCGTCGGCGCCGCTCACGACCGGGGCGGTCGAATCGGTCGCCCAAGCGGACTGTGACCCGCCCGGCACCTGGCGGCGCACGCGAGCTGACACCACCCAGCCCGTCCGGCGTTTGAGGACGAGGCCCGTCCAGGGCCGACAGCGGGGGCCTGGGGGCGCAGCCCCCGGGGACGGGACGGGTAGGGGCGGCGGGGGCGGGAATCAGGCCTTCAGCGCACCGAGCTGATCCAGGAACCACTGCGCCGGCGGCAACGCCGTGGCCGCTCGGTCATGTCGGCGGGGTCAGCCGTGTCAGCGCCGTCAGCCCCGGCAGCCCTGCGAGCCCCGTCCGCCCGGTCGGCCCCCGTCGCCTCAGTCGTCCCCGGACAGCGCCCGCCTCAGATACCTGGCCGTAGTGCTCCCCTCCGCCCGCGCCACCTCAACCGGCGGCCCCGCCGCCACGATCCGTCCGCCCGCGTCGCCGCCACCCGGCCCGAGGTCGATCACCCAGTCCGCGCCCGCGACGACCGCCATGTCGTGCTCGACGACGACCACCGTGTGCCCGGCGTCGACGAGAGCGTGCAGCCGGCCCATCAGGACCTCGACGTCGGCCGGATGCAGACCGCTCGTCGGCTCGTCGAGGAGATAGAGGGTGTGACCGCGGCGCCCGCGCTGCAACTCGCTGGCCAGCTTGATGCGTTGGGCCTCCCCGCCGGACAGCTCGGTCGCGGGCTGGCCCAGACGCGGATAGCCGAGACCGACGTCCAGCAGGGCGCCGAGACTGCGGGCCACGGCCGGGGTGTCGGCGAAGAACTCCGCCGCCGCCTCGACGGTGAGGTCGAGCACCTGCGCGATGTTCCGCCCCCGGTACGTCACTTCGAGCGTCTCGGGGTTGTAGCGCGCGCCGCCGCAGTCCGGGCAGGGGGCGTAGGTGCTCGGCAGGAACAGCAGCTCGACGGTCACGTACCCCTCGCCCTGGCAGGTCTCGCAGCGCCCTCCGGGCACGTTGAAGGAGAAGCGGCTGACGCCGTAACCCCGCGAGCGGGCCTCGTCGGTGGTCGCGAACACCTTCCGCACCACGTCGAACAGGCCCGTGTACGTGGCCAGGTTGGAGCGCGGGGTGCGCCCGATGGGCTTCTGGTCGACCGACACCAGCCGCCGTACCCCCGGCAGGTCCTCCGTGATCTCCCCGATGAGTGTGGACTTGCCGGATCCTGAGACGCCCGTGACCGCGGTGAGCACACCGAGGGGGAACTGGGCGCTCACCCCGCGCAGGTTGTGCCGGGTGACCGGACCGACCTTCAACTCACCGCGCGCCGGGCGCACTTCGCGGTCGGGTGCGGGGGACCGGTCGAACAGGAACCGGGCCGTGGCGGACTCCGCGACACCGGCCAGCTCCGCCACCGGCCCGCTGTGCAGCACCCGCCCGCCGTGCTCGCCGGCGAGCGGTCCCACGTCCACCAGCCAGTCGGCGCCGCGTACGACATCGAGGTGGTGCTCCACCACGAACACCGAGTTCCCGGACGCCTTCAAGCGCTCCAGCACGGTCAGCAGCGCCTCGGTGTCCGCCGGGTGCAGTCCGGCGGACGGTTCGTCGAGGACGTACACGACTCCGAACAGTCCGGACCGCAACTGGGTGGCCAGCCGCAGCCGTTGCAGTTCGCCCGCCGAGAGGGTCGGGGTGGCCCGGTCCAGGCTCAGGTAGCCGAGGCCGAGCTCCACCACGGGTGCGATACGGGACCTGAGGTCGGCGGTGAGTACCCTGCCCGCTTCCGAGGCGGCGGTTTCCAGAGCGGCCGCCAGCTCCACCAGCGGCAGGGCGGCCAGGTCGGCGATCGTGCGGCCCGTGAAGGTCACCGCCAGTGACTCGGGACGCAGCCTGCTGCCGCCGCAGGCCGGGCAGGGGGCGCTGGTGAGGAAGCGTTCCGCCCTGGCCCGAAGGGTGGGGCTCTTCGAGTCCGCGAACGTCTTCATCACGTACCGCCGGGCGCTCATGTACGTGCCCTGGTAGGGCCGTTGGATGCGTTCGGCGTCCCGGACCGGGTGCACGGTGACGACCGGCTGCTCGTCCGTGAACAGGATCCACTCGCGCTGCTCGGTCGGCAGCTCCCGCCAGGGCCGGTCGACGTCGTACCCGAGCGCGTCCAGGATGTCCCGCAGGTTCTTGCCCTGCCAGGCGCCCGGCCAGGCGGCCACGGCGCCGTCACGGATCGACAGTGACGGGTCGGGGACCAGCGACTGCTCCGTCGTACGGTGCACCCGGCCCAGCCCGTGGCACTGCGAACACGCCCCGGCCGTCGTGTTGGGGGAGAAGGCGTCCGAGTCGAGCCGCTCGGCGCCCGGCGGGTAGTCACCGGCCCGGGAGTACAGCATCCGCAGGGAGTTCGACAGATTGGTCACCGTACCGACGGAGGAACGGGACGTCGGCGCCGACCGGCGCTGCTGGAGCGACACCGCGGGCGGCAGGCCGCTGATCTCACCGACCTTCGGCGCCCCGACCTGGTGGATCAGCCGACGCGCGTACGGCGCGACCGACTCGAAGTAGCGCCGCTGCGCCTCCGCGTAGATGGTGCCGAACGCCAGCGACGACTTCCCCGACCCCGACACGCCGGTGAACACGGCCAGCACGTCCCGGGGGATGTCGACGTCCACATCCCGCAGGTTGTGTTCACGGGCACCGCGAACGCGGACGTATGGGTCGTGCGAGTCGGACATGAGGGGGGCACTCCGTACGGGTCTGCTGGACGGGTTTCCTGGCCGGGCCGAGGACAAACCCCGCGATCCTATGCGAACCAGGGCGGGCCGCCGGGCAGCGGGGGCTCAGCGGGCGGTGATCCGGGCGAGCCGCCGATAGGAGTCCAGGAGGGCCTCCCGGTCGTAACCGCTCGTGGTGACCAGGACCTCCTGGGCCCCCGTCTCCTTCAGCACCGTCTCCAGCTCGTGCGCGACCTGCTCCTCGGTGCCGGCGATGTGCCCGGTCAGCCCGGACTCGTAGAAGCCGCGTTCCTTCTCGGTCATCGCCAGGGCCTCCACGCGCTCGGCGGGCGGCAGCGGCGGGAAGGTGCCGTGGGTGCGCGAGTACGCCATCGACCAGGCCTCCGGTATCAGCAGCCGCCGGGCCTCCTCGGGCGTGGCGGACACCGCGATCGTGCCGGAGATGACGACGTACGGCTCCCGCGCCCAGGGCGAGGGGCGAAACCGCGTGCGGTAGTGGTCGATGCCGCGCCGCATCTTCTCGCGGTTGCGCAGGTCTCCGATGACCATGGGCAGCCCGGCGTCGGCCGCGATCGTCGCGCCCTCACCCATGGCCAGGACGAACGGCGGCACCGTCAGCCCCTCGGCGGGACGCGCGTGCACGCCCGTGGGAGAGGTGCCCCGGAACCAGCCGAGCAGGTCGTCGAGGTGCGCCGCGAAATCGTCCGCCACGTCCTTGCCGCGCCCCAGCGCTCTGCGCACCCCGTCCGTGAAGCCGACGGAACGGCCGAGCCCCATGTCGATCCGCCCGGGGAAGAGGGACTCCAGCACCCCGAACTGCTCGGCCACGACCAGGGGTTGGTGGTTGGGCAGCATCACCCCGCCGGTGCCGACCCGGATCCGCTCGGTCGCGGCGGCCACCGCGGCGGCCAGCACCGTCGGCGCGGAACCGGCGACGCCGGGCACCCCGTGGTGCTCCGACACCCAGAACCGGTGGTAGCCCAGCTGCTCCAGTTCCCGCGCCATGCGCACGGTGTCGCGCAGCGCCTCGGCGTTCGCGTGGCCCTCCCGGGTCCGGGAACGGTCGAGGACGGAGAAGCGGGTGGCGGCGATCAGGGAACTCACATGGGGTTCAACGCGTGGCGGGCGATGACATTCCCGTCCGCCGTCGGCCCGGCCGGGCCCGGGAAATCCGGGTGACCGCGATCGGCCTGGTCAGCACAATGGGACACACCCTCCGCGGCGGCCGCACCTCCACCACGTCACACCCAAGGAAGGCGGCCGACCGTGACCGTCCCGAACCTCCTGCTGTCCGGCGTCGTCGGCTCCACCGCGTACGGACTCGCCCACGCCGGCTCCGACGTCGACCGCCTCGGCCTCTTCGCCGCGCCCACCACCGAACTGCACGGCCTGCGCGGCCCGAAGGAGTCCCACGTCACCACGGCACCGGACCGCACCCTGCACGAGGCCGCGAAGTGGTGCCGGCTCGCCCTCGGCGGCAATCCGACCGTCATGGAGCTGGTGTGGCTCCCGGACGAGCTGTACGAGCTCCGGACGCCGCTGGGCGAGGAACTCATCGGCATCCGTACGTCGTTCCTGTGCGCGAAGCGCGTCCGGGACGCCTATCTCGGTTACGCCACCCAGCAGTTCCGCCGGCTGGAGAACCGCGGCGACGGCTCGTTCTCCGCGGACACCCGGGGGCGTACCGCCAAGCACGCCCGGCACCTGAAACGGCTGTGCCACCAGGGTCTCCAGCTGTACGCCACCGGCCGGTTGGAGATCCACGTCGAGGACCCCGAGGAGTACCACGCGTTCGGCGACCGGGTGGCCGCCGACCCGTCGGCGGCGCTGTCCCTGCTGCACCACTACGAGACCGCCTTCGACGAGACCCGCGGTGTGCTGCCCGAGGAGCCCGACGAGGCGGCGGCGGAGGCGTGGCTGCACCGGGTCCGCCGCCACTTCTACACCGCTGAACGGTGACGGGCGGTCGGTGGTCGGCTGTACTCCTGCGTCCGGCTGGGATGCTCAACGCCGGGACCGGACGCGCGCGTCCCTGGGCGGGCGGATGAACTGCAACTCCAGCGTGAGCGGCGGCTCGGCGACACCGGGCCCGCCTGCCGCCGCCCACCGCACGACCTCCTCGGTGCTGTCGTCGTCCATGACGAACCCGATCCACACCGCCCGCCCGCCGGCCCGGCGCCCTGCCGCCGACGGGCGGACCACGATCACGTTGGCCTGGTCGCAGGGGCCCAGGCAGTCGGTCGTGCGGACCCGGAAGCCGTGTTCGGCCGCACCCGCCCGCAGCAGCTCCAGTTGCCAGGCCGGGTCGGTGCCGGGTTGTTTGCGGGCGTTGCCGCAGCAGCAGCCCCGGCAGACGACGAGCGTGCAGGAGGCGGAGCCGGACAGGGGCGTTCGGGGCGTCGAAGGCATGGGACAAGCATGGGGCCCACGCTGATCACGCGATGGCGCCGGGGTGCCCGTCTCCCACGTCGTCTGTGGCCGCCGGGGGCGTGGGGGCCGCCAGGTGTCCAGTGCCTGTCGCGGCACTAGGGTGGAACGTGTGACCGACCGCAGCAGTCTTCCGCTGGCCGTGTTCGACCTGGACAACACCCTCGCCGACACGGCCCACCGGCAGCGGTTCCTGGAGCGCAAGCCGCGTGACTGGGACGGCTTCTTCGCCGCCGCGCCGCAGGACCCGCCGCTCGCCGAGGGCGTGGCGCTGGTCCTGGAGAGCGCTCGGGAGTGCGAGGTCGTCTACCTCACCGGCCGGCCGGAGCGCTGTCGGCGCGACACACTGGACTGGCTCGCCGCGCAGGGCCTGCCCGAAGGGCGTGTGTACATGCGGCGCGACCACGACCGCAGGCCCGCCCGGCGCACCAAGCTTGAGACCCTCCGCCGTCTCGCCGACACCCGGGAGGTCCGGGTGTTCGTGGACGACGACGAGTTGGTGTGCGAGGACGCTGAACGGGAGGGCTTCAGGGTCGTACGGGCACGCTGGGCGGCCCAGTCGGCGGAGCTCAAGGTGGCTCAGGAACGGGAGGGGCGGACCTGACGCCACTCCGCCCGGACCGAGGCGCCGCCGGGACCCGGGTTCGGGACGTCAGGGACGTCAGTCCGACTCGTCGAGCCGGAAACCCACCTTCAGGCCGACCTGCCAGTGCGCCACCTGTCCCTCCTCGATCTGGCCCCGTACCTGGGTGATCTCGAACCAGTCGAGGTTGCGGAGGGTCTGTGCGGCACGAGCGATGCCGTTGCGGACGGCCTGGTCGACGCCCTCGGGCGAGGTACCGACGATCTCCGTGACCCGATACGTGTGGTTCGACATGCGGGGCTCCTCTCCGCGGTGACCGCGGTGTCACCTGTGCCGGCGCGCCTCGGTGCGCCCTGGCCCGTCACTCCACCGTGCCCCGAGCGCCACACAGAGGCAGGCATAAAAGTACGATATTGCTACCCATCCAATGATATAAGAATCACATCCAAGGGCGTGACTGCGCGCGACTCTGGTCCGCGCGGTGCGCCCGTGATCTGTGATTGGGGGTTGAGAGGAGACCATGCGGCGGTTCAAGAACGCGATGTCCCGGCAGGCGCCAGTTTCCGTGGCGCGCCGCCCCGTCTACCGCGCGGAGACCCGGGCACGCTGGTACTGCCCCTTCTCGGTCTGTGTGGACCTGCTGGCCGCGGCCCTGCCGGTCGGCGCGGCGATCGTGAAGGTCCACGAACCCCACCCGCTGCGCCTGGCTGCCACTGCGGCCCTGCTGTGGCCGCTGATCGGCGTGATGAGCAAGCGGTACACGTCCTTGGCCTGGGGCGACAAGGGCGGCCTGCGGGCCGTCGTACGGGACTGGCTGGTCCTGGTCGGCGCTCTGGCGACGCTCCGTGTGATCTGCGGGCTCGACAGCGTGCCCGCCGAGGCGTTCACGGCGCTCATCCCCGCACTGGTCCTCACCGGCCTCTGCCAGAAACTGATTCACCGTCACCTGCTGGCGGCCCGCCGGGAAGCCCGCGCGCTGCGCCACGTGCTGGTCGTGGGGGAGCCCCCGACCGTCGACGCCGTGGTCGAGCAGCTCGCCCAGCGCACCGACCACGAGTACGTGATCGTCGGATCCTGCCCGGTGGGCGAGGGTGAGGTGCGCTCCGGGGTTCCGGTGTGCGTGCGACTGCCCTGCGAGGAGCCCGAGACACCCGAGGCGGACGCCACGGCGGTGCTCGGGGCTGCCGACGAACTCGCGGCCGACCTGGTCTTCGTGGCCCCGGGCCGGTACCTGTCCGGCGAGCGGGTGCGCCGGCTGTCCTGGATGCTGCACGACCGGGGCCGCTCGCTCATGGTGCTGCCCGGCATCGTCGACGTGGCGCGTCGACGGGTGCAGCTGACCTCGGCGGCCGGCCTCACCCTGCTGCACATCGCACCGCCGCTGCAGCGGGGTGTGCACACGCTGGCCAAGTCCGTGGTGGACCGGGTGTGCGCCCTGGTGTTGATCATCCTGCTCTCGCCGCTGCTGCTGGCGCTGGCGCTGGCGGTCCGGCTGGGGTCGCCCGGCCCCGCTCTCTACCGGCAGACCCGGGTCGGCTGGAACATGACGCCGTTCGCCATGTGGAAGTTCCGCACGATGGTGGTCGACGCGGACCGGCTCAAGGGCGGGCTGGAGGCGCAGAACGAGAACGACGGCCACATGTTCAAGATGCGCCGGGACCCCCGGGTCACTCCCGTGGGGCGCGTCCTGCGCCGATTCTCGCTGGACGAACTGCCCCAGCTGTTCAACATCCTGTTCGGCCACATGTCCCTGGTCGGTCCCCGCCCTCCGGTTCCCGAGGAGGTGGTCAAGTACAACGGGACGGAGATGCGCCGGCTCATGGTCAAACCGGGCCTGACCGGGTTGTGGCAGGTGAGTGGACGGTCGGATCTGTCCTGGCGGGAAACCGTCGCGCTCGATCTGCGCTACGTCGACAACTGGTCCCTGGCCGGGGACATGAACGTCATGGTCCGCACCGTACGCGCGGTGCTGGACGGCCAAGGAGCCTACTGAGCACGAGCCTGCTGAGCACGGAGGTGTCCCCGAGGGGCGTGCCGTCGACCCCCGGCACGCCCCTCGGGGCGGGTCCTCCATCCGGGCAGGTCTGCCGCCAACACGCGGTGATCGCGGGTGATCCGTCCGCGGGGACGTGAAGGATCCCGGACGTGGACGTCTTGGGCCTCGGGAAGGGACACCGTCATGGCGCAGACCACAGCCGCACAGACCACAGCCACAGCCGAACAGCCCGCAGCCGAACAGCCCCCAGTGGCACAGCCCGCAGGCGCCCCGCTCCCGGGTGACGCCGGAGCGCAGACGCCGCACCGGCCCGTCGTGACGCGAACCCTCCGGGGCTTCACCGGTGCCGGCTACGACAAGGGGCGGCCCGTGCTGGTGCAGGCGGCCTGGTTCGCCGCCCTCCACCTGCTCTTCGTCAAGTGGTGGTTCCCGGCCCGGCTGCGGCCGGCCCTGCTGCGTGCCTTCGGCGCTCGGGTCGGACAGCGGGTGCTGATCCGGCGAGGGGTGCGGATCCACTGGCCGTGGAAACTGGACGTCGGCGACGACGTGTGGATCGGCGAGGACGTCTGGATCCTCAACCTCGAACCCGTCACGATCGGCAGCGACTGCTGCGTCTCGCAGAGCGCGCTGCTGTGCACCGGCAGCCATCGTCGCCGGTGCGCCACCTTCGAGTTCGACAACGGCCCCATCCGGTTGGAGCCGGGGAGCTGGGTCGCGGCCCGCGCGGTCGTGCTGCGCGGTGTCACCGTCGGCCGGGGCGCGGTGGTGGGCGCGGGCGCCGTCGCCCACCAGGACCTCGCACCGGAGTCGGTTCTTACCGCGCGCGCCACGTCGGCGACGGCTGCGTCCGCGTCAGCGAAGGGGGCCACGGCATGAGACTGGTCCATGTGGTCACGCTGGTCAGCGACGACGGTGCCTTCGGCGGACCGACGAGCGTGGCCGTCGCCCAACTGGGGGAGTGCGCCGAACGCGGCCACGACGTGACCCTGGTGTCGCTGTGGCGGGGCCGGACACAGGCCTCGGACCGCATCGGCGCCGTCCGTTTCGTCTCCCGCCCGGCCAAGCGCCTGGTCCCGGGCCGGGGATGTCTGGGACTCATGCATCCCCTGCTGCTGCGTGACCTGTGGCGCACCATGGGGCGTGCCGACGCCGTTCACCTCCACGCGGGACGGGACCTCGTCTCGCTCGCCGCGCTCGCCGTCGCCCGGCTGCGGCGCAAGGACTTCGTCACCCAGACGCACGGCATGGTCGAGCCCCGTACCGGTGTCGTCGCGCGGGTCTTCGACCGTCTGTACGTTCCCTTGCTGCGCCGGGCACGCTGCTGCCTCGTGCTCACCGACCGGGAGCGGCGGTCCCTGACCGCGGTGCTCGGCCCGGACGGGCCACCGCTGGTGTCGCTGCCCAACGGCCTGCGCACCACCGGTGACGGGCCGGGGCCCCGGCCGGGCGACGACCGCGAGGTGATCTTCCTCGCCCGGCTGCACCCGCGCAAACGCCCCGAGGCCTTCGTCGAGATGGCGGCCCTGGTGCACAAGGAGATCCCCGAGGCACGCTTCACCCTCTACGGAGCGGACGAGGGATCCCTCCCGGCGGTGAACCGGCTCGTCGCGGACCGCGGGCTGACCGAGGTGGTCTCCTACGGCGGCGCGCTGAGCCACTCCGCGGCGCTGGAGGCCTACCGGAGAGCCGCCGTGTACGTCCTGCCGAGCGTGCACGAGCCGTTCCCGATGACGGTCCTGGAAGCACTGGCCGAGGGGACACCGGTCGTCTGCACGGACAGCAGCGGCATCGCCGCCGAACTGGAACGCAGGCACGCCGCACTGGTCACCGACGGCAGCCCGCAGGCCATGGCGGACGCGGTGGCCGCACTGCTCGCCGACGAGGGGCTGCGCGCCGGACTTGCCGAGGCCGGCCGCCGCGCGATCGACGAGGTCTTCTCGATCCGCGCGGTCGTGGATCAGCTGGAGGACATCTACCGGGACCGACCGGGATGCCGGTGACCGGGCGCTGAAAGTGCCGGCCACCTCGGGCCCGTCGGACCGACGGCGAGCCCAAGGTGGCCGGCACTCCCTGCGATCACGCCTCCCTCAGCGGGCGGAGACCCGGCCCGCCGCCCGCAGGATGTCCTCGAAGCGGGAGGCACAGTGCTCCAGGGCGAACTCCCGCTCGGCCAGGGCACGGCTCTCCTTGCCCAGCGACTCGGCGCGCGCCGGGTCGGAAAGGACCTCCTGGACCCAGACGGAGGCCTCCTCGAGTGAGGACTCCTCCGGTGGGAAGACGGCCGACCCCGCCTGATGGAGCAACTGCGAGGCCAGGTTGTCGGCGGGCATCAGCCCGAGCACGGGGCGCCCGGCGCACAGATAGGACAGGGTCTTGGACGGCACCGAGAACTCCCCCGCGTCCGCCGCCAGCAGGACGACGAGGAGATCGCCCGTGCCCAGCACCTCGGGCAGTCGCTCGTAGGGCTGGAAGGGCAGCAGCGTCAGATCGACGCCACGCGCGGCCGCCGCCTGCCTGAGGACGGGCACCGCCGGGCCGTCGTTGACGACGACGAGACGTACCGGAGTGCCCCGGTCACGCAACCGCTCGGCCAGCCGCACCAGCAGCACCGGGTTGTGCTTCAGGCCCAGGGTGCCGGAGTACAGCAGCGTGCGCACACCGCTCAGACCCTGCTCGTCGGACCAGGCGTTGGCCCGGGCCACCGGGACGATCTCGTCCAGCGGCGCCCAGTTCGGAATGACGGTCACCTTGCCGGAGGTGCCCCACTGCCGGTGGATCCGCACGAAGGACTCGGCGATCACGACGATGGCCGAGGCCCGGCGCGCCGCCCACTTCTCGCCCGCCCCGAAGACCCTGGCGGCGACGCCCATCGACTTGGCGACGTCGGCGGCGGCGAAGCTCTTGAGCGCGACGGCGGTCACGTCCTGGTGCCACAGCACCCACGGGATGCGCAGCCGCCGCAGCACCGCCGCCGCCACCACCAGCACCGGAATGGGCAGGTTGGACAGCAGCGCCACATCGGGTCTCTCGCGCTGCACCTGCCGGGCGAGTTCGAGACCCAGCAGCGTCTCCTGGCGGAGCCGGTGGAAGTAGGCCTCCTTCCGCAGCGCGGTGCTGTCCCCGATGGTGACGAAACGGAGGCCGGGGACGTCCCCGGCGAGGTTGCCCTTGCCGGAGACGTAGGCCGTACAGGTCGAGTGGACGACATCGTGGCCGCGTCGCGCCAGTTCCCGGCTCAGCTGGGCCTGGAACGGGTGGCCGCTGTAGTCGTGGACGAGGATCCTCATCGGTTGTCCGTGTCCTGATACTCGGTCGGGTGTCACTGGTGGGAGCGCTTGACCTGGTCGTAGACCCAGGCGTAGGTCCTCTCCAGACCGTCGGCCAGGGCGATCGACGGCTCCCAGCCGTGGATCTCGCGGATCAGGGTGTTGTCCGAGTTGCGTCCGCGCACCCCCTGCGGGGCGTCGAGCCGGTAGCTGCGCTCGCAGCGGACGCCCGCGATCTGCTCGACGATGTCGACGAGCTGGTTGATGGTCACCAGCTCCGACGAGCCGAGGTTGACCGGTACGCCACTGTCCCCGGCCATGATCATCTGGCTGCCGTGGAGGCAGTCGTCGATGTACATGAAGGAGCGGCTCTGCTCCCCGTCGCCCCAGATCTCGATCCGGTGCTCGCCCGAGAAGACCGCCTCGGCGACCTTCCGGCACACCGCCGCGGGAGCCTTCTCCCGGCCTCCGGTCCAGGTGCCGTGCGGGCCGTACACGTTGTGGTACCGGGCGACACGGGTGACGAACCCGTAGTCCTCGGCGTAGTGGCGGCACATGCGCTCGGAGAAGAGCTTCTCCCACCCGTAGCCGTCCTCCGGCTGCGCCGGATAGGCGTCCTCCTCCTTGAGGGCGGTGACGTTCGGGTCGGTCTGCTTGTCGGCCGCGTACACGCAGGCGGAGGAGGAGTAGAAGTAGCGCTCCACACCGGCCTCGTGCGCTTCCTTGAGCATGTGGGTGCTGGTCAGCACCGACATCATGCACGCGGCCTTGTTGTTCTCGATGAAGCCCATGCCCCCCATGTCGGCGGCCAGCATGTACACCTGGCGGGCGCCCCGCACTCCCGCGCGAGCACTGTCCGGGAGCGACAGGTCGGCGATCACGTTCTCGGCGCCCTGGTGGACCTGGTACCACTCGTGCCGGGGCTTGATGTCGATGGAGCGGACGGTCAGTCCCTGGGCAAGTAGGTCCCCCACCAGGTGACCACCGATGAAACCCCCGCCTCCGGCGACGACGACGTCGACCTGCTTGCTCATGCGCAACTCCTCTGGGATTCCGGAGATCTGATGTGCGGTCAGCCGACCCAGCGCTGCGTGACGCCCGTTCCAGCACCGGTTGCGCGGAGACCTGCGCGATAAGCTATGCAGATTTGTCATGATTTGGGGTAAAAGGCACGCCGCCCGATATCCACAATCACCCGATGACTCTGTCCGGGTATGGCCGCGTTGAAGTGGGTGAATCATGCGCGCCTAGGATGATTTGCGAATTAAAGGCGCTATATATCTTTCAGTGAAGATTCAGCCTGAATACTCGTTCGGCAGAGAGGTCGGGATGCAGGACGCGCGCGTCCGCAGTGTGGCTGCGGTCTCTGTCTGGGCCGTGGTGCTGACCGTCTTGCTACCGGGGCTGATCCTCCAGTCGCACGGCCTGCACCTGTCGGCCGCACTCGCTCTGCAAGGTGTCGTCGTGGCGCACACCGGTGGTGCGCTCGCCCGGGTGCTCTCCGCGACCACGATGCGGTTCGTCGCCTTCGGCTTCTGGGTCTTCGCCTACATCTGGCTCGGCCTCGCGCCCCTGGCGATGCTCGCCACCGACACCTACCCCTGGTCGTACCGGACCAGCGAGGTGACGACCGTCGGGGCGGTGGCGGTCATCGAACTCGGACTCGTCGCCTACAGCGCCGGAGCGGCCCTCGCCGCCCGAAGGGGCCGCGCAAGCGTGGCCCCCACCGCGCCGGGGTTCCTGGAGCGCCTGCTCGCCCGCCGTCTGGCGCCCTGGCGCCTGCTGGCGCTGTGCGGGGTCGCCCTCGTGTTCGCGGTGCTGCTGATCTCGGGTCAGCCCGGCCGGCTGGGTGCGTACTTCACCAGTCGGCAGGCCATCACCAAGTTCGGCGCCACGGACAACGTGGACGGTGCCTTCGTGCAGGTCCTGCTCAGCTGGTCGCTGTCCGTGCCCGCGTTCTGGGCGCTGCTTGGCCTGCTGCGGGTACCGCGCCTGTCCGGCGGCGACCGGTGGCTGCGCGGTGTCCGCTGGCTGCTGCTGCCGGTGCTCCTCGCACTGAACGTCGTCGTCAACAACCCCATCAGCAAGCCCAGGTTCTGGGTCGGCACGATCCTGCTGACCCTGCTGTTCACCATGCCCTGGTTGCGTCGGCCCCGTGTCTTCCGCGTCGCGGCGGTCGGACTCATCGCGGCGCTCCTGCTCGTCTTCCCGTACAGCGACTACTTCCGCTACTCCGACCGGGAGGACGTCACCGTCGTCTCGCTCGCCGACCAGTTCACCGGCAACGGTGACTACGACGCGTTCCAGCAGGTGCAGACCGGGCTCGACTACGCGCGGGAGAACGGATACTCCCCCCAGGACGCGCTCGGCCCCGCGCTGTTCATGGTGCCGCGCACGATGTGGCCGGAGAAGCCGGACGACACCGGCATCACCCTCGCCGAGTACGCGGGATACGACTTCGTCAACCTTTCCGCACCCCTGTGGATCGAGAGTTACCTGTGGGCCGGCCCCTGGGCGGTGGTCGTCGTGTTCTGCCTGTTCGGCGCGGCCGGACGGCGTATGGACGACGTACACCACCGGCTCCGGGACCAGGCAGGCACCCTGGCGGCGCTGTTGGTCCCGGCCTTCGCCTTCTACCAGATGGTCCTCCTGCGCGGCAGCCTGCTGGGCATCGCGGGCCCGCTGACGCTGCTGGTGACCGTCCCGCTGCTCATCAGCACCCCTACCGGCAGGGCATCCCGGTTCCCCTCATCGGCGGTGCCGACCGGACCCATCCGTCATGCATCGATCTCCGGAACAGGAGGGCACCCGTGACCGGCCCCACTCCATTCGACGACCGGTACGACGAGCCGGACCAGCTACGCGACCAACTGCGCCGGCTCCTGCGCCACCGTGTCCTCATCACGCTGGGCATCCTCCTGGGAGTGCTCGGCGGGCTGGCTCTGTCCGTGCAACGAGCCCACACCTACGCCGCCACCAGCGAAGTCCTGGTGCGTTCCACCACCGACCCCTTCGGGGCGGTCGGCGTCTCCGCCGACAACCAGGTCAGCATGAGCACGGAGCAACGGATCGCCGGCAGCGCGGGCGTCGCCCACCAGGCGGCGCTCCTCCTGGGCCGAACCGGCAGCCAGGCCGGCGTGCTCGGGGCCCGGGTACGCGTCTCCAACCCGATGAAGTCCCAGGTACTCCGCTTCGAGTTCACCGCCCGCTCGCCGGAGCGCGCGGCGCGCGGCGCCAACGCCTTCGCCCAGGCCTATCTCGCCGACCGCAAGATCCGTAACAACGCCACCGTGCAGCGGGCCATCAGCGCCCTGGAGCAGCAGATCGCCGTGCTGAACCAGCGGCTGGCCCAGCAGCAGCTGGAGCGCGCGACGGCGAAGCCCGCCGCGCAGAACCAGCTCTACAACCTGCAAAAGCGCGTCCTCGACATCAAGTCCCGCGACACCGACGGCGGTGACATCGTCCGCGCGGCCCAACCCCCCACCCTGCCGGTCGGGCCGGGCCTGCGCACCCTGCTCGCCCTCGGGCTGGCCTGCGGTCTCCTCCTCGGCATCGTGCTGGCCTGGGTGCGCTCCGCCCTGGACACCCGGGTCCGGTCGGTCGGTGAGGTGCGGGCCGCCCTGCGCTCGCCGGTGCTCGGCATCCTGCCGTCCGACGACGGCGGCGACGACGCCCTGCTGACGGTCGGTCACACCGACAGTCCCCGCACCGAGGCATACCGGGCCCTGGCCTTCAGGCTGCGGCAGATGGGCGGTGCCGCGGGTCCCGGCCAGGTACTCGTCGTGGCCCCCCGCCGGGCCGGCGCCGCCGAGGAGGTCGCCGCCAACCTGGCGGCCGCCCTCCGCGAGGAAGGGGGCGACGTGCTGTTGCTGGACGCCGCTCCCGACACCTCCGGCCTCGCCGCCCGGCTGCCGCTGGTTCCGTACGAGGCATCCGCCACGGGGGAGGGGTACCCCACCGACGGCGGCGTCGTCGTCGACGCCGGTGCCGCCGGCCGGTTCGCCTTCGCGTCGGGCGGTGTCACCGGACCGTTCACCCGGGCGACCACCTCCGAGACGGACGGGACGGGGTCCGAGACCACCTCGTCCACCGTCGTCGTCTCGGGGCCCTTCCTCGCGCACGCCGACGCACTGGCGGTCGCCCAGCGCGTCGACGGCATCCTCGTCGTCGCCGGTCTCGACAAGACCCGGCGGGACGACCTCAGGCAGGTGCAGGAACTGATCGGCTGTGCCGGCGGACGTCTTTTCGGGGCCGTGCTCGACGCCGGGCGCCCGCGCCGTCGTCTCCGTGCCCTGTTCCGCCGCCCGAAGCACCGCCGCCCGTCGTCCGTCGACGCGGCGTCCATGGATCTGCCCCTGCAGGACGACCTGCTCACGGTCTCCCGTCGATGACCGCCCCCGAAGCGACCACTCGTCGCCGCGCCGGGGCCACCGCCCCGAGCGCGGTGGCCGTGGCCGCCCGGGGCGGATGGTGGGGGATGGCGGGTTCCGTCGCGAACGCCGCCTTCTCCTTTCTTCTGGTCGGTCTGATCACCCGTGCCGTCGGGGCGAGCGGGGCTGGTGCCATCTTCACGGGCGTCGCCCTGTTCACCATTCTCAGCAACGCCTGCAAGCTCGGTGCCGACACCGGGCTCGTCCGCTTCGTCCCGCGCGACCTCGCCGTCGGCGACGGCCGCTCGGTCGGCGCGCTGCTGCGCATGGCCGTCCTTCCGGCGGCGCTCGTCGCCACCGCGGCCGCCGTGCCCCTGGTCATGTTCCCCGCGGTGGCCACCACGCTCCTGCCCGAACTGCCTCCCGCGGACGCCATCGCCCTGGTCCGGCTCTTCGGGCTCTTCCTGCCCACCGCCACCGTGGGCGCGGTCCTGCTGGGCGCGTCCCGGGGCTACGGGACGGTGGTGCCGTTCGTCGGCGTGGAGCAGATCGGCAAACCGGTCCTGCGGGTGCTGATCGCCGTACCCGTGGCCTGCTACGCGCCCGGACTGTTGTCCCTGGCCTCGGCCTGGCTGCTGCCCGCCCTGGCAGGCTCGGTGGCCGCCTGGATCGCCCTGCGCCGCTGCCGCGCCCGCCACGGGACGACGTACCCCACAGGAAACGGCACCCTGCCCTGGCGGACCTTCTGGGGCTTCTCCGCCCCCCGCGCCGTCTCCTCCGTCTTCGACATCAGCGCGGCGTGGATCGGCGTCATCCTGCTGTCCGTCCTGGCCACCGCGGACGAGGCGGGGGTGTACACCGCCATCGGCCGCGTCGTCACCGCGGGCACCCTCATCCAGCTCGCCGTCCGGCTCGCCGTCGCACCGGAGCTCAGCCGTCTGCTCGCGGTCGACAAGGTCCGCGAGGCGCACGAGCTGCACCGCGTGTCGACCTGCTGGATCGTGCTGTTCTCCTGGCCCCTGTTCCTCCTCGTCGCGGGATTCCCCCAGACCGTGCTGTCGGTCTTCGGACCGGAGTTCGTCCACGGCGCGCCGGCCCTGGTGGTGTTGTGCGCCGCCTCGATGGTGAACGTCGCGGTCGGCAACGCGCAGACCGTGCTCCTGATGGCCGGCAAGAGCTCCTGGCACCTGGCCGTCACCGCGGCGGCGTGCACGGTCCAGCTGATCGTCGGGTTCTTCGCCGTGCCGGCCTGGGGGGTGCTCGGCGCCGCAGTGTCCTGGGGCGCGGCCATCATCGTGGAGAACCTCGCGGCGGCCGCGCTCATCCGGTTGCGTCTCGGCTTCAGGTCCGTGGACGGCGGATACCTGAACGCCCTGGTCCTCGGGCTCGTCGTCTCGGTCGTGCTGACGGCCTCCCGCGCGCTGGAAGGTGACACGCCATCAGGACTCGCCGTGGGAATGGCCTTGGGAATGTGTGTATTTGCTATTAGTTTGTGGCGATATCGGGCGTCGCTGAGAGTGAGCGAGCTGGTCGGAGTGCTGCGCCGCCGCGCCGCATGAGCCCAGCCACGGTCGACCGTCCGGGCCCACTCAGCCGACGTCCCTCCCTACGTGTTCGTCACGCCACTGCTATCCGGGGTGTCCATTGCGCCTGAAAAAGCTCCGTACGAAGTCGGTCACGAGGGTCGCTGTCACCACCCTCGTGTGCACCGCAGCCCTGCTCGACGCCTCCCTCGCCACGGCCGCCGACGGCTCCGGCCCGCTCTCCGCCGATCCACTCAGCACCTGGCAGACGGACGGCGTCGTCTGGTCGCTGGCCTCGGCGAACGGCGTCGTCTATGTCGGAGGAACCTTCGACACCGTCCGCCCGCCGGGGGCCGCTCCCGGCCAGAAGGCGGTGAAACGCACCAACTTCGCCGCGTTCGACGCCGCGACCGGCAAACTGCTGCCGTGCGCCCCGTCGTTCACCGGCCTGAACCACACCGTACGGGCCATGAAGGCCTCGCCCGACGGCCGAACGCTGTACGTGGGCGGGTCCTTCAACAGTGTCGGATCCACCAGGGTGGCCAACGCGGTCGCCATCAAGACCGGCGACTGCTCACTGAGCGCGGACTTCCGGCCCGCCGTCTCCGCCGTTGTCCGGGCCATCGACACGACGGCCGACGCCGTGTACCTCGGAGGTGACTTCAACCGCGTCAGCGGCCAGGTCAGAAGTCGCGTCGCCGCCGTCGAACCCAAGGGTCCCCTGCTGCCCTTCAAGGCGGATATCGACCACCCGGTGCGCGCCTTGTCGGCCGCGCCCTCGCACGGCAAGGTCTTCGTCGGTGGCGACTTCGATTCGGTCAACGGAAGAAGCGACCACGCGTTGGTCACCCTCGACGCCCGCAGCGGCGCGACGCTCCTGTCCTATCCGGGCTGGTTCTCGTTGCAGGCGTCGGTGAAGGCGATCGTGCGTGACAACAGCCGTTTCTTCGTGGGCGTCGAGGGCCACGGGCCGTCCATCCTCGAACCCCGCATCTCCGGCCGTCTCACCAACGGCACCATGGTGTGGAAGGACACCTGCCGTGGCGCCACCCAGGCACTCGTTCCCTTCCAGGGCGTCCTCTACAGCGCCTCGCACGCGCACGACTGCTCGGACACGCCCGGAGGGTTCCCCGAAAGCGGGGACCGGCAGCACCTGATGGCCCAGTCGATGACGGACCGCAGCATCTTTCACTGGTTCCCCGACACCAACGACGGGATGGGCGAGGGCGTGGGACCGCGCGCCCTGGCGGTCGAGAAGGGCGTCCTGTGGGTGGGTGGTGAGTTCACCAAGGTCAACGGAAAGCCGCAGATGGGCCTCACCCGCTTCGGAAGCCGCGACACCGGAGCTCCGAAGGTGCCCGCCCTCTCGCTGGGAGCCACCCAGCCCGGCAAGGTCACCATCACCTGGCGCGCCTCCTGGGACCGTGACGACGCTGCGCTGACGTACAAGATCTACCGGGACGGGAAGCTCGTCGGCCGCAAGACCGAGTCCTCCGCCTACTGGGACCGCGCGCAGATGAACTACACGGACTCCGTGAAGCCCGGCTCGCGCCACCGGTACACGATCGACGTGACGGACGGGACGAACACCTCGCGCAAGTCCGCCGCGCTGACGGTGACCGTGCCCAAGGCCAAGGCCAAGTCCAGAACGGCCGGTGGCCACCGGTGACGCGCATCGGATTCGCACCCGGCGTCTATGACCTGTTCCACATCGGGCACCTCAACATCCTGCGCGAGGCCCGCCGGCACTGCGACCGCCTCGTCGTGGGAGTGACCACCGACGACCTGACCGTGCGTCTGAAGGGCAAGGTGCCGGTCATCCCGCTCGCCGAGCGCCTGGACATCGTCCGCAGTATTCGCTACGTCGACGAGGCCGTCGTGGAGTCGGAGGTCGACAAGCTGAACACCTGGAGACGGGTGGGCTTCCACGTCATCTTCAAGGGCGACGACTGGCGCGGAACCCCCAAGTGGGAGGAGTTCGAGCGCCGTTTCGCGAAGGTGGGCGTCGAAGTCGTCTATTTCCCGTACACCAGGCACACCTCCAGCACTCTGCTGAGCGGCGCCCTGAAGATGCTGTCCGCGCACGAGCCGCCGGAGATCCCCTCAGCTCAACTCGCGGAACCACTTGACCAGGAAGGCGGCCATGAACAGCACGTGGGCCAGCAGCAGCGCGCAGTACACCGTGAGGAAGACGTCCTGACGTCCCAGGAATAGGAAGCTGACGCAGGTCAGGCCGTAGTCGACGGGCAGGAGCAGCACGGCCCGAAATCCCGCCGTCGACCCGGCCTGGCCTCGGCCCGGCGTCCGCAGCTTGAGCTTCTCGGTCAGGATCCCGCCGAAGAAGATCACCACGGCCGCGAGCTGGAACACCATCGGCGCCAGCAGGAAAGCCGGGCTGGGCAAGGAGAAGTAGCGGTAGAACGACACCAGCACCACCAGGTGGAGGGCGACGATCTTGACGCAGTCCAGGACGTGGTCGAGCCATTCGCCCGACGGGCTTCCCGAGCGCTGCCCGCGCGCGAGCTGACCGTCCGCCGAGTCCAGGGCGAACCCCACCGCCAGAGCCGTGCCGACGCAGACGGACATCGTCGGTCCGGGGGGCAGCAGGGCCACCGCCGCCAGGGCCGGAAAGGTGAACAGGGCTCCCAGAACAGTCAGTTGATTGGGTGTCGCCCCCACTCGGTAGGCCACTGCGGCCAGCACCCGGCCGGCCGGGCGATTGACGAACAAGGTGTAGAGCGACGCCCCCTTCGAGGGCTTCTGTGCCGTTGAGAGGTGTCTCAGCGCCTCGGCAAATTCGGACATGTTTCCTCTTAATTGCGGAAATAGCTGGAAAGAAGGCGATTATGGCAGAAAGAGAAGGTCAGATGCCTCGTGTCAGCCGACGGCACGTTCTGCGTGGCGGAGCCTCGGTGCTGGCCGCGACGGCCCTGACAGGCCACAGCGCGTACGCCGCCGCAGGGCCGGGGGGCGGCCCCGGGCTGGGCCGTTCCTTCACCGGTGGGAAGACGTTCGTGATCGATGTGGCCGAGCTCGGAGCGGTGGGCGACGGACAGACCGACGACAGCTCGGCGTTCGAACAGGCCTACCGTCTCGCGGCGGAGAGGGTTGTTCGCGGGGTCGGGCGCACGGTGATCCAGATTCCGGCCGGCGAGTTCCTCATCACCCGTCCGTACGCGCTGCTGAACGGTGTCGCTCCGACGCGGCCGGCCAACGGTCTGCGCTTCTCCGGCGCGGGCAAGCGCATGACCACTCTGGTGTTCCGTCCGGCGGCCGGCCCGGGCTCCTATCTGTGCCGCAACGAGAACATCTGGGCGAATCTCTCCTTCGAGCGCATGCAGTTCCGCTCGGCCACGCCGGGTGCCTCCTTCTTCAGCTCGTACTCCGCCGGGCAGGCGCAGGACTACCGGTTCTCGGAGTGCGAGTGGATGGGGGAGTGGGAGTTCGGGCTCGCCCTGGACGGCACGGACACCAACTCGGAGATGCTGTGGGAGGCCTGCCGGATCGGCGGCAGGTACCGCAGGGCCTTCCTGTACTCGGGTCTCACGGGCCGCAAGCAGGCGGACCCCAACGACCAGGACCAGTTCCTCAACTACTGGTTCAACGACATGAAGGTCGAATACGAGTGGGGCAACTTCCTCGAGTTCCCCTACGGAGGATCGATCACCTGCCGGGGTGGCTCGTACATCATCGGCGGCACGCGCCCCCAGAGCACCGAGGAATACGGCATCACCAGTACGTTCTTCCGCTTCCCCGTCGCCCAGCACCACGACTCGGTGCAGCGGTTCCACGCCCAGGACATCCGGTTCGAGGTGCGCAACCCCAACGCGCGGATCATCGACAGCGCGTGGAGGAGCGGAACGATCCACTTCAGTGACTGTGACGACACCGGGCTCGCCTTCAAGGACTACTCGGCCGACGTGCGTGCGCACCGCTACACGGTGGGGCCGCGAGGGCCGCTGATCCGCTACGACTCCTGCCAGTTGGTGGGCCACCATGAGTACCGGACCACCGAGAAGCAAGGATCCATGCCGACCGTCGCCCGCTACGACATGTGTCTGCTGCGCAGTCACCCGACGAGCGAGTTCGCGGTCCTCGAAGGCACCGACCAGCCCGAACTGGTCAGCTTCGTCGACTGCCTGGAGGGGTCCGCCGACGGCACGCCCGCGGAGTCGACGACCTCCGCCGACGGTACGCCCACGGACTCCGCGGCCTCCGCCGACGGCACGCCCACGGACTCCGCGGCCTCCGCCGACGGCACGCCCACCGAGTCCACGGCCTCCGCCGACGGCACGCCCACGGACGCCGCGTCCGTCGCCCCCGTGTCCCCTGCGAGTCCGCCGCCACCCGCCGGTGAGGCCGTCCCGTCGACGGCGGGCGGGTGATCGCACCGAAGAGGCTCACCGCGGGCCGACGCCGTCACAGGGGTGACGGACGCCGGCCCGCGGTGAGCCCCGCGGTCAGCGCGCCACGCTCAGCGACAGTGCGAAACGGCCCTCCCGATCCGTCCACCAGTGCGCCAACTCCAGCCCGGAGTGGGACAGTTCGGTGCGCACTCCGCTCTCCCGGAACTTCGCCGAGACCTCGGTGCGCAGTTCCTCGCCGGCCGCGAAGTCGACGGCGAGATCCAGCGCCGGGACCTTCACGGTCTGGGCCGTCCGGGACCGCAGCCGCATCTCGATCCAGTCGTTCTCGGCGTTCCACAGGGCCACGTGGTCGAAGGCCGCGGGATCGAAGTCGGCGCCCAGTTCACGGTTGACGACGGTCAGGACGTTCTTGTTGAACGCGGCCGTCACCCCGGCCGCGTCGTCGTACGCCCGCACCAGGACCTTCTCGTCCTTGACCAGGTCGGTGCCGAGCAACAGGGCGTCCCCCGGGGAGAGCAGGGACCGTACCGAGGCCAGGAACGCGGCCCGCTCGACCGGCAGCAGATTGCCGATCGTGCCGCCGAGGAAGGCCACCAGCCGCGGACCCGGGGTCTCGGGCAGGGCCAGCCGCGCGGTGAAGTCGGCGATGAGCGCGTGCACGTGCAGACCGGGGCGATCGGCGATGAGGGCGTGCCCGGCCTGGGTGAGCGCACTCTCACTGACGTCGACGGGGACGTACGTGTGCAGGTCCGTGAGCGCTTCGATCAGATGCCGTGTCTTCGCCGAGGAGCCCGATCCCAGTTCGACCAGGGTGCGGGCGCCGGTCGCCGCCGCGATCTCGCCGGAGCGGGTGATCAGGATCTCCCGTTCGGCGCGCGTCGGGTAGTACTCGGGCAGCTCGGTGATCTGCTCGAACAGGTCGCTGCCGTGGGCGTCGTAGAACCACTTGGGCGGCAGTGCCTTGGGGGAGCTGGTCAGGCCCTGGAGGACGTCGGCGCGGAGGGCGGCCTCGGTGGCGTCCTCGGGCAGGGTGCGGGTGAGAAGGAACGGACTCACGTGCTGGGCTCCTTCGAGGATGAGGGTCCGCCCGCCCGGACGGGGCCGGGAACGGGGGAGGGTGCCAGGTCTTCGCCCGGGTCCTTGAGCGGGGTGAGCAGCACCTCCGTGCGGCTCGCCGCGAGCAGGGTGCGGTCGGGGACCTCCCGCCAGTGCGGGTCGTCGTCGTACGGTTCGGAGGCCACGACCGTGCGACGGCCGGGCTTGGTGAGGTACCAGAGGGTGTCGCCCCAGGCGGTCGCGGTGATCGTCTCTCCGTTGGTCAGCAACAGGTTGAGCCGGGAGGCGGGGGCCGCCGCGGCGACCTCCAGGACCGTGTCGGCGAGGGCCTGGCCCTCCGTGTCGCCGCCCCGCAGCCGGGCCAGGATCAGCGCCCACACGAACGCGGAGTCGTTGCGCGCCTCCAGCGACAGCAGGTCGGCCGGCGGCAGGCTCGCCACCAGCGGCGCCAGCGAACCGGGCCAGCCGGTGACCGCGCCGTTGTGGCTGAACAGCCAGGGTCCCGCGGCGAACGGCGCCGCCGCGGCCTCCGCGTCCGCGCCCGACAGGGTCGCGTCCCGTACGGCGGCGAGTACCGCCCCCGAGCGCACGACCCGCACCAGGTCGGTGAGTGACTGGTCCGCCCAGATGGGCCCGGCGCGGCGGTAGCGGGCGGGCACCGGATCGCCGTCGGCGTACCAACCGACGCCGAAACCGTCGGCGTTGACCGTCCCGTACCGCTGCCGCCGAGGAGCCCACGACTGCCGGTACAGACTGTGCGCCGGATCGGTCAGGACGTGGGCGAGCGGTTCCGGTGGGCCCAGGAAGGCCAGGTGGCGGCACATCAGACGGCCCCCGAGCGGGCGGTGCGGAACCCGGAGAAGATCTGCCGCCGGATCGGGTAGTCCCAGTTGCGGAACGTCCCCCGGCAGGCCACCGCGTCCACGGCGAACGAACCGCCGCGCAGCACCTTGTGGTCCGGGCCGAAGAAGACCTCCGAGTACTCCTTGTACGGAAACGCCCGGAACCCCGGATACGGCAGGAAGTCGCTCGACGTCCACTCCCACACGTCACCGATCAACTGCCGCACACCGAGCGGGGATTCCCCCTCCGGGTAGCTCCCGGCCGGTGCCGGGCGCAGATGCCGCTGTCCCAGGTTGGCGTGCTCGGGCGCCGGGTCGGCGTCGCCCCACGGGTAGCGGGCCGAGCGGTCACCGGCCGGGTCGTGGCGGGCCGCCTTCTCCCACTCGGCCTCGGTGGGCAGCCGGCGCCCGGCCCAGCGGGCGTACGCGTCGGCCTCGTACCAGCACACGTGCAGCACCGGCTCGTCGGGCGGCACGACCTCGGTGACCCCGAAGCGGCGCCGCAGCCACTGCTTTCCGTCCCGTTGCCAGTACAGCGGCGCGTGGATGGAGTTGCGTTGGATGTGCGCCCAGCCGGCCGGTTCCCACCAGCGCTCGTTGTCGTAGCCGCCGTCCTCGATGAACGCCTGGTACGCGGCGTTGGTCACCGGGGTCGTGTCGATGTGGAACGGGGCCACCTCGCGCCGGTGCGCCGGGCGTTCGTTGTCCAGGGCCCAGGGCTCGGTCGAGGTGCCCATCGTGAACGGGCCGCCGGGGACGAGGACTTCGGCCGGACCGGTGAACAGCGGTACCGGGCCCGGGTCGGGAGCGGTCAGGGCCTGCGGGCCCTTGCGGAGCTGATGGGTGATCAACATGGTCTCGTCGTGCTGCTGTTCGTGCTGCGCGATCATCCCGAAGGCGAAGCCGGCCTCCGTCAGCCGGGTGCCGTGGAACGCGGCGCGCTCCAGCACGTCCAGCACCCGTCCGCGGACGTCAGCCGCGTAGCCGCGAGCCTCCACGGGTGCCAGCAGGGGCAGGGTGGGGCGTTCGGAGCGAGGGTGCTCGAAGGCGTCGTAGATGCTGTCGATCTCGGGCCGGATCGCCTCCTGCCCGGCGACGGTCCGCAGCAGCCACTGCTCCTCCTGGTTGCCGATGTGGGCGAGGTCCCACACGAGCGGCGACATGAGCGGCGAGTGCTGGGCGGTCAGGTCGGGCTCCTCCACACAACTGGTCAGCAGTGTGGTGCGCTCCCGCGCGGTGACGAGGGTGTTCAGCGCCCGGTCACGGAACGTCTCGGCATCGAGGGAGGCGGAGTCGGCGGTATCGGTGCCGATGGCGGCGTCGGTCATGTGCGGATGTCCTTCCCGTGAGCGGTGGGGATCTCTCCGGCCGCGTGGGGCCGGGACCCGGAGAGGTCCGTGCCGCGCAGGTGGTCGAGCAGATCGTCGGCGGGGCAGCGGCCCCGGATGACATAGCGGTCCCGGTACGCCGCGACGGCGGCCGTCACCTCCGGGGTGGCGCCGAGCCGGGGCAGGGCGTCCAGGGCCGCCGCGAAGCACGCCACGGCCGCCTCCCGCAGCTCCGGGTCCCGCAGACCCAGCCGGGCCGCGTCGAGCCACAGCGGATTGTGCGGTGCGGGCAGCGACCCGCCCCGTTCGGCCAGCGGTTTCACGATCCGGTAGACGGTCTCGGCGGCCTCCGGGTCGTCGAACAGGGCCGTCGTGACGGCGAGCGGCACGATCCAGCCGTCGTCGCCGGGCTGTGCGTCGATCATGCGCAGTTCCAGGTGACCGCGCGGCCTGATCGGCGGGAACAGCGTCGTGACGTGGTAGTCGAGGTCCTCCCGGGTCGGTGGCCTGGGCTCCCGCGAACGGGTCCACTCCCGGAACGTCAGGCCCTCGGGCACGGTCCACGGTCCGCTGTCCTGCCGTACGCACATCACCGGGGCGTCCAGGACGTGCCGGGCCCAGGCGGTGCGCGGGTCCGTGTCCAGGGCGGGCGCGCCCGCCCGGCCGGGGCCGATCTCCGTCCACAGCAGCTGCCGCGTCGAGAGCCAACCGGTGGGCTCCGACCCGGCCAGGGGGGAGTTGGCGAACGCGGCCACCAGCACCGCGCCCAGCTGGTGCGCGAGCCACCAGCGCCGCCCGAGCCCCAGCGGGCCGGGCTCCTCGTACCCGGCGTCCAGGCACACCTGGACGGAGGCGGAGGTGCACATCATGGCGCGGCCCGCAGGGCCGGTGCGGTCGAGACAGGCCTCCATGGCGTCATAGCGCGGTTCGCGCAGGAACCGGCGGGGCGGGTGCCAGGGATCCTGGCCGACGCCCACGAGCCCGAGGCCCTCCGCGGCCAGCGCGGCGCGGACGGCGGTCAGGTCGGCGGAGACGGTACCGATGCACTCCATCAGGGAGGCGGCGGGCGGCGAGCTCAGTTCCAGCTGGCCGCCGGGCTCCACGGTGAGCGCCGACCTCAGGGGCACGGTACGCGCTGCGGCACAGGCCGCTTCGAGTCGTTCGGGTGTTACGGGGAGCTGCGGTGCGCGCAGCTCGTGGACGAGCCATTCCACCTCGACCCCGACGGTGCGGGGCGGGCCGGTCTTGAAGCAGATGCCCCGGACCAGGGCCTCCACCTCGGGTTCTGTGACTGCGGTACGGGGCTCCGTACAGTCACCTATCGATTCGGACATGTCGGGATCCTCCTGAGATTCCACCATGCCGCCGACCCGGGTTCTGATGGGCCGGGCCGACACCATCCGTCCTACCCAAGACCTTCACGCCCATCAGCACAAGGGGGCACATCGTCGTCATCGTCGCATGTGATCTCCGTTTCCGGGATGTTCCTGTGGAGTTCCCCGGATGGCCGGGGGCCGCGAAAACTCGTTGCACGACATGACCAGAATCGCTCACGATCAGTGCACGGGCACGGCGGGGGAGATCGCAACGGGGAGGCCGTGCGGCACGCGGTCATGGCGCGCACGGGGGTGGCGCCATGAGCGCGCGCCTGCGTGACATCGGCGGTGGTGGGAGAGGCGTTCGTGCGGGAACTTCCGGAGCGTCGGCTTCGGCCGTCGGAGTGATGTCGGCGGGCCGGAACCGCACCGGACGGGCGTGGGCCCGGTCAGCTCCAGCCGTAGCGTTCCGCCAGCCGGTGGCGGACCAGGTTGAACCGCATCCGGTCCAGGGCACAGGCCTCCCGGCGCATGCCGTCCTCGTGCAGCCGCAGGACGCGGTCCACGGCGACCCACGAGTCCCGCCCGGACCGGTCCCAGGGGCCGCTGCCGATCGGCACCCACTCCCGGTCCCCGTCGTGCCGCTTGCTCGACAGCTGGACGGCGAGCACGGTGCCGCCGGGTTCGCGGGCGACGACGAGGACGGGGCGGTCCTTGCCCCGGCCGTCGTTCTCCTCGAAGGGGACCCAGGTCCAGACGATCTCGCCGGGATCCGGGTCCCCGTCGTGCGCGGGCGAGTACTCCGTGCGCACCCGGCCCACCTTTCGGGGGTCGGCCTCGACGGTGGCGGAGGGGCCGAACCGGCCGGGGACGTTCTCATCGGTAGACGCAGTCACGGAGGCAACGTTAGAGCCGGAGCCCCGGGCCGGTTCACTCGCCCCTAGAGCCCGCCACCTCCGGACCACTGCCCGGCCGGCCGCCCCCGCCGGTCACGCCCCGCCCGTCACCCTCCGTCCTCCACCGCGACCTTCTGTGCCGCCGGCGGCACGACCCCGTTGAGGGACGAGGTCCCGTTCGTGGCCTGACCGTTCTGGTTCATCGAGGCCAGCAGCTGACGGGCGAGGCCGAGCCCCGTACCGCCCATGGTGAGCGCTTTGGCGAGCATCTCCGCCATACCGTCGGCGCCGTTGAGCACCACCATGTTGTCCACGCTGCCGAACGCGGACGCGCCGGCCTTCACGATCTCCGGCCAGTTCTCGGCGAGTTGCTGGGCGACGACCGCCTCCTGGTTCTCGGCGAGGGCGGCGGCCCGCGCCTTGATGGCCTCCGCCTCGGCCAGACCCCGGGCCTTGGCCGCCTCGGCCTCCGCGAGCCCCCTGGCCTGCGCCGCGGCGGCCTCGGCCTCACCGGTGGCCCGGGTCGACGCCGCGGTGGCCGCGCCCCTGGCCTTCGTCGCCTCGGCCTCGGCACCCGCGGCCGTCTTGACCCGGGTCGCCTCGGCCGCGGCTGCCAACTCCGTCTCCTTCGCCTTGGCCTCGGCCCCCGAGATCCGCGCGTCGCGCTCGGCCTCGGCCAGCGTGCGCTTCTCGTAGGCCTTCGCGTCCGCGGGTTTGCGGACGTCCGCCTGGAGCTGCTGCTCACGCCGTTGCGCTTCCAGCTCGGCGACCCGGGTCTCCTGCACGACGACCTCCTGCCGGGCGGCGGCGTCGGCGAGCGGCCCGGCCTGGCGGGCCTTGGCGCCCGCCTTGTCGCGCTCGGCCTGGTAGCCGGCCTGCAGGATCTCGCTGTCCCGGGTGGCCTGCGCCATCCGGGCGAAGGACTGCTGCTCGGCCTCGGTGGCCAGCCGGTTCGCCTCCGCCTGCGCGATCCGTGCGTCCCGCTGTACGGCCGCGGCATGCGGCATCGCCAGGTTCCGGATGTACCCGGTCGGGTCCTCGATCTCGTGGATCTGCAACGAGTCCACGATCAGCCCCAGCTTCTCCATCTCGGTACCGCAGGCCGCCCGGGTCTGCCCGGTGAGTTTCTCCCGGTCGCGGATCATGTCCTCGACCGTCAACCCGCCCACGATGGACCGCAGATGACCGGCGAACACGTTGTGCACCCGCTCCGACATCAGCTTCTGCTGGTCGAGGAAACGACGGGCCGCGTTGGCGATCGACACGAAGTCGTCGCCCACCTTGAAGATGACCACGCCCCGCACCTTGAGCGGTATGCCCTGGTGGGTCACGCAGTCCACGTGCAGTTCGGTCTCGTTCAGGTCGAGTGACATCTTGCGCACCGCCTGCACCCCGGGCAGCACGAGCGTGCCGCGCCCGGTGACGATACGGAACCCCATGCCCTCCTCGAGGCCTTCCGTGCGGTGCTTGGACCCGGAGATCACCAGAGCCTCGTTGGGTTCGGCGACCCGCCACATCATCTTGAACAGACCGATCAGAACGAGAACGGCGACAACCGCCGCTCCCGCAACGACGCCGACAACCATCGGCATACGCCCCCTTTGGATGGTGCCCTTTCGGCACCGAACGAAGGGAGTGTGCGCCTACGTGAGTCGCGGGTGAAGACGCCGGCGCATCCTTGTCGAAACCTTGACGCGGACGGCTCTCACCTGCGACGCGCGTGGCTCACCTGTCGCACGCCGGACCGCTCAACTGTCGTACGCCGCCGTGACGTAGACCGTCCTGGGCGCCAGGTACTCCACGACCATCACCACCGTGCCCGGCTCGATGCGGTCCGTGCCGGAGGCGGGGTGGGCGAGGAAGTGCTCGGCACCACCGCGCACCCGGACGATCACCTCGCCGACCAGCCCCGGCCCGATCGTCCCGGTCACCCGCCCCATCAACCCGACCATCGACGCGTCGTCCATGGACAAAGGGTAAGCGCGCAACGCCCCTATACGACCGGTGAGTCGGTGGCCGTGACCGGCGGCGGCCATGCCTCGTGCCAGCGTGCCCGCGCCTCCAGTTGCGCGGCGAGGGAGATCAGCAGCGGCTCGCTGTTGGCCGGCCCGAGCAACTGGGCGCCCACCGGCAGGCCGCCCATGACGAACCCGGCGGGCACGTTGATCCCGGGCCAGCCCAGGACGTTCCACGGCCAGGCGTAGGGACAGGCGGCGATCATCGCGCGGTCGGTGGCCAGGCCGTTCAGGTCCAGCAGCGCCCCGATGCGCGGCGGGGGAGCGGCCGTGGTCGGCGCGAGGACCACGTCGTACGAGGTGAAGAACCGTCCGATACGACGGTGCAGTACCGCCTCGGCGCGCCGGGCCACCCGCAGCGGCGCCCCGCCGAGCAGGCCGCCGAGCCGTGCGGCCCCCCGGGTCCTGCGGTCCAGGAGCGCCGGGAAGGGTGCCTCGCGGACGCGTTCGGCGATGCCGGCGGTGGCGCGGGGGACGAAGGTCAGCCCGATCTGGCCGTACGGCGGGTCGGCCTCCTCGACATGGTGCCCCAAGTCGGCCAGCAACTCGGCGAGTTGGACGACCTGGGCGCGCACCTCCGGCCGCAGCCGGGCGGGCACGGCGGTGAACGGCGGCCGGAGGGAGAGCGCGATGCGTAGCCGTCCGGGGTCGCGGCCGGCGGCCTCGGCGGCACGCACGGCCGGTGGCCGGTGCGGGTCCTGCGGATGGTTGCCGCTCGCCGCGTCCAGCAGCAGGGCCGCGTCGGCGACCGTACGGGCGAGGGTGCCGTTGACCGTGATGCCCTGGAAGGACTCGCCGCGCGGCCAGGTGGAGATGCGGCCGCGCTGCGGTTTGATGCCGATCAGGTGGGTCCAGGACGCGGGGATCCGCACGGATCCGGCGCCGTCCGAGCCGAGCGCGGCCGGCACCAGACCGGCGGCGACGGCGGCCGCCGAACCGCCCGACGAGCCTCCGGGTGTGTGCTCCGGGCTCCACGGGTTGCGGGTCGCGCCGAAGGCGGGGCCCTCGGTGAAGGGCCACTGCCCGAACTCGCAGGTGTTGGTCTTGCCGACGATCACGGCGCCGGCCGCGCGCAGCCGCCGTACCGCCTCGCCGTCCTCCGCGACCGGCGGGAACTCACCCTGGCAGCCGAACGCGGTCGGCTCGCCCGCCACGTCCATGTCGTCCTTGACGGCCACCGGCACCCCGAGCAGCGGCTTGCGGATCCCGGCGGCCAGCTCCTGGTCGGCCGCCTCCGCCTCGGCGAGCGCCGCTTTCGTCCGTACGATCCGGAAGGCGTTCAGGGACGACTGGGAGGCCTCGATCCGCGCCAGGGCCGCTTCCACGAGCGCCCGGGCGGTCACCTCCCCGGCGGCCAGCGCGCGGGCGGACTCCGCCAGGCCTGCGGAACGGTCGAGCGTCATGCGGGACACCTCCGGAAGCGCGTTCTCTACCGAACGGTAACGGCCGTGCGGGTTCGGCGGCATGTCTTCGGCGGTGGCGGGTTCGCCGGTGAGGACGACCCGGGCGCCACGGATGGCCCACCGGCCTCGCCGAGTCGTGCGCAAACCATTGACGGTTCAGTGCCTCACCCCTACTTTCTGATCGCATTTCCGAACCTTGTTCGGTACTTCGAACGTCGAACGCCCCGAACGTATGAGCCGAACGTTGAGCCGTATGAGTCCGAGAGTGAGAGCCACCCGTGAGCACCCGACCCCCCACGTCGTCCCCGTCCCGTCGTAGCCTGCTGCGCGCACTGGCCGTCCTGCCGGCTTCGGCGGTGCTGCTCGGCGAGACACCAGGACTGTCCGGCACGGCCCTCGCCGCCGCGCCGCCGAGCGGCTCGGCCACCCGCTACACCATCGTGCCGTTCCTCAACAGCGACGACGGCACCGTGAACGTCTATCAGTCCGACGACGCCACCGACTTCCGGCTCGCCAGGTCCTCCGCGTACACGCCGCCGAGCAACCGGATCCGCGACGCGAGCGTCCTCAAGCACACCAACGGCTCCTACTACCTCACCTACACGACCCACACCTGGCAGGACCCGAGCACCACGATCGGCTTCGCCCGCAGCTCGGACCGGCTCAACTGGACCTTCCTGTACGACTATCCGGTCCCGATCGCCAACCTGTCCCGGGCGTGGGCGCCGGAGTGGTTCGTCGACAGCGACGGCAGCGTGAACGTCATCGTGTCCTGTTCGACGGCGAACGACGAGTGGATCTTCACGCCGTATCGGCTCAAGGCCACCAACTCCGCGCTGACCGCCTGGAGTTCACCGGTGGCGCTGACCGGGATCGGCGCCAACCACATCGACACGTACATCGTGAGGACCGGCTCGACCTATCACGCCTTCACCAAGAACGAGACGGCGAAGTACATCGAGTACGCGACGGCCTCCAGCCTCACCGGCCCCTACACCATCAGACGTACCGGCGACTGGGCGGGCTGGGGCAGTTACCGCGAGGGCCCGGCGCTGGTGCAGCTCGACAACGGCGGCTGGCGGATCTTCTTCGACGGCTACGGCGACGGCAGCTACTACTACAGCGACAGCTACGACACCTTCGCCACCTGGTCCGCGCCGACCGCGCTGCCCGGCGTCTCCGGTACCGCGCGGCACTTCACGGTGGTCAAGGAGACCGTCTCCGGCGGTCCGAGCCTGGCGAAGAACGTCACCCGTTCCTTCCGGTCGGGCAACTTCCCCACCCGTTACTGGCAGTCGCAGTCCGCCCTGCTCAACCTCCCCGTGGTGACCGGCTCGAGCAGCACCGCCGAGAAACAGGCGGCCACCTTCACGGTCGTCGCCGGCCTCGCCGACACCAACGGCTACTCCTTCCGGGACAGGGCCGGCAACTACCTGCGGCACTGGGACTTCCGGGCCCGCTTCGACGCGAACGACGGCACCTCGACCTTCGCCAGGGACGCCACGTTCATCGCCCGCACAGGCAGCGCGTCGGACTCCGTCCGCTTCGAGTCGTACAACTACCCGGGCCACTACCTGCGCCACTACGACTACCAACTCCGGGTCGACCGCACGAACGGAACGGACCTCTTCAGGCAGGACAGCTCGTTCGTGCCGGTGACGGCCTGGGCCTGAGCATGTCGTGGGGCGGATCGGCGGTGAAGCCGTCCGCCCAGACCATGCGTGGCCCTCGCCGTCTCGGGCACGCGGGATGGGCAAGCACGGCGCGAGCATGGACGCCCGCCGTGGACGGCACCGACGAAAGAGCAAGCTGTGCAGTCCGAGAACGAGGAAACAGCACCGCAGGTCGTGTCCGAGCCCGCTCCGCCCTACGACTCCCAGAAGCAGCAGTGGCCCGGCCTGGAAGCCGACATGCGCACCGCGCCGAACCACCGGGCGAGCCGGTACCGCGCCAGCGGCAAGCTGGAGGGAAAGGTCGCGCTGATCACCGGCGGTGATTCCGGCATCGGACGCGCGGTCGCGCTGCTGTACGCGAGGGAGGGCGCCGACGTCGCCATCGTGTACCTGCCCGAGGAGCAGGTGGACGCGGACCGGATACGAGGTGAGATCGAGGAGCAGGGCCGACGCTGCCTGCTGCTGCCCGGCGACCTCACGGACCCGGCGTTCTGCCGCGGGGTCGTCGACCGCACGGTGGCCGAACTCGGCGGGGTGAACGTCCTGGTGAGCAACGCCGCCTACCTCAACAGCAAGCTGGAGCTGGAGCAGCTGACGGCCGAGGACTTCGACCGGACGTTCAAGACCAACGTCTACGCCTACTTCCACCTGGTCATGGCGGCGCTGCCGCACTTCCGGCCGGGCGACGCGGTCATCGCCACGGCGACGGAGGAAGCCCTCAAGGGCAGTACCACCATGATCGACTACGCGGCGTCCAAGGCCGCGTTGGTCACCTTGAACAAGTCACTCGCGAGTCATCTGGCCAAACTGGGCGTGCGCGCCAACGTGGTCGCACCGGGACCGACCTGGACGCCGCTCAACGAAGCCGACCAGCACATGCCCCCGGACGGCCTGGCGCACATCGGCAGCGAGGGGCCGCTGGGACGCGCGGCCCAGCCCGAGGAGATCGCACCGACGTACGTCTACCTCGCCTCCGACGCCGACTCCAGCTACACGATCGGTGAGGTGATCGCCGTGACCGGTGGCATCACCGACACCCGATGAGACCTGCCCCGGTAGCCGACCGGACCGGACGACCGAGGCCGGTGAGGCGGCCACCGACGACGGCGCGGTGGACACCTGTGCTGTCACGGTGTGCCCGTCGAGCCGTCACGGACCAGGCCGCAGCCGTCGCGGACCCGGCCGCGGGCCTATCCGCGGCCGCGGCGGTCCTCCTCGTCCCACTTGCGGGTATCGCGCGGCCGGACGTACGGCTCCTCCTCGGGCGGATGGCCTCCGGCGACGGCGCGCTGGCGCGACAGTTCCGCGTCGAACTCCAGGCCGAGCAGAATCGCCAGGTTCGTGATCCACAGCCACACCAGGAAGATGATCACGCCGGCGAGTGCCCCGTAGGTCTTGTTGTACGAGCCGAAGTTGGCCACGTACAGAGCGAACCCCGCGGAGGCGAGCATCCAGATCACCAGCGCGAGGAAGCTGCCCGGAGTGATCCAGCGGAAGCCGCGGACCCTGGCGTTCGGGGCCGCCCAGTACAGGACCGCGATCATGACGGTGACCAGGATCAGCAGCACCGGCCACTTCGCGATCGACCAGGCCGTCAGCCCCGCGTCGCCGACCCCGAGCGCGGTCCCCACCTCCCGTGCGAGACCGCCGGTGAACACCACGATCACGGCGCTGATCACGGCCATCACCATCAGTGCCACGGTCACACCGACCCGTACCGGCAGCACCTTCCACACCGGACGGCCCTCGGGAACGTCGTAGACCGCGTTGGCGCTGCGGATGAACGCGGCGACATAGCCGGAAGCCGACCACACCGCGAGCACCAGGCCCACGATCGCCATGATCGAGCCCAGCCCGGCGTTGCCCTGCATCCGTTCCACCGCGTTGCGCAGGATGTCCTGCGCGGCGCCCGGGGCGAGCTTCTGGATGTTGTCCAGCACCTGCTGCGTCGCGGACTGACCGACGACGCCCAGCAGTGACACGAGCGCGAGCAGCGCGGGGAACAGTGCCAGGATTCCGTAGTAGGTCAGGGCTGCCGCCCGGTCGGTCAGCTCGTCCTTCTTGAACTCCTTCAGGGTGCCTTTCAGTACTGCCTTCCAGGAGCGTTTCGGCAGGTCAGTCGGGCTTTTCGGGGCCCGCTGCTCCACCTGCTCGTCCGGCCCCGCGTCCAGGGTCCGCTGGGTTTCGTCCTCGCGGCCGGTGTCGGCGCGTCCGCCGTGCCGTCCATGCCGCCTCAGTGTCCGTACCATTGCGGACGGGTATCCGGCCTGGTGCCGCTTAGACGTGAATTTCGTACATATCGGACTTTTCTTCTCCGTCTCGTCTTCTCCGTCTCGTCTTCTCCGTCTCAGCTCTTCTGTCCGGCTGCGGTGCCCTCCCTCGCCGTTTCCGCCGCCATCACGGCAGTCCGCACCATGTCGGCGCTGCCGTAGAGTGCGCGCGTTGCGGTGGCGGAGAGGCGGCAGGACGTGGCGGTCAGGGCGGCGACGAGGGAGCAGTTGTCGGGTGCGGCGCGGGCCGCGTTCGGCGGTGGGCGGATGCTGGAGATGGTGGAGCGGGTCGCGGGCGGCAGCAAGAAGGGCGTGTACCGCCTCGTGATGGACGACGCGACGACGGCCATCGCCTACGTGTGGGACGACGGCGAGAACTACTGGCCGGCCGCCGAGGGCGACGGCGACCTCACCGACCCGTTCTCGCCGGGTCTCGGGCTCGACCTGTTCGAGGCCGCGCACGCGCGTCTGGACGGGCTCGGCGTCCGCGTCCCGGCGCTCCGGCTCGTCGACCGCGACGGCGCCCACTACCCGGCCGACCTCGCGATCGTCGAGGACCTCCGGGGGGAGAGCCTGGAGGAACTGCTGGCGCGTGATCCGGCCACGGCCGCCCCGGTCATGTCCCGCCTGGGGGAGGCACTGGAGGCGATGCGGGGTCACCGGGCGCCGACGTACGGCAAGGTCGCTGTGGTCGACGGGGGAGGGACATCGCGGGGGACGTCCTGCGAGGGAGTCGTCCTGGACCGTGCGCTGCGGGATCTCGCCGAGGCGGCGTCGCGTGACGCGCGGATCGCGACAGCCCGCGACCGCCTGGAGGAGCGACTGCTGGTCCTGGCTCGGTCGGTCCGGCCGCGCGAGCGGTACGCGGTCGTGCACGGCGAACTGGGGCCCGACCACGTGCTGGTGGACGCGGGCGGTGACCCCGTGGTGATCGACATCGAGGGCTTGATGTACTTCGACGTGGAGTGGGAGCACGTCTTCCTGCGGATCCGCCTGCACGACGACTACCGGCCGCTGGCGGTGGACGGGCTGGACGAGGACCGGCTCGCGCTCTACCTGCTGGCACAACGGCTTTCCCTGACGGCGGGGCCCCTGCGCCTGCTCGACGGGGACTTCCCCGACCGCACGTTCATGGCAGGCATCGCCGAGCACAACCTGAACATGGCGCTGGAACTGGTCCGGGACTGACACCCCAGGGTCTGTCGATTGGATCACGCCGGCTCGAAAGGCCCTAGACGGGCGCGGGGACGACGTCGTCCTCGCCGGCCTCCAGGAGGGTGGCCGCCGCGCCGACGACGCGCGGGTCGGGGCTGCCGACGACCTCGTCGTCCTTGTCCGAGTAGTCGAAACGCGCCAGCACGCTGCGCATGGCCTCCACCCGGGCCCGTTTCTTGTCGTTGCTCTTCACCACCGTCCACGGCGCCTGTTCGGTGTCCGTCTCGCGGAACATGGTGACCTTCGCGGCGGTGTAGTCGTCCCAGCGGTCCAGCGAGGCCAGGTCCATGGGGCTGAGCTTCCACTGCCGTACGGGGTCGACCTGGCGGATGGTGAAGCGGGTGCGCTGCTCGCCCTGCGAGACCGAGAACCAGAACTTGATCAGGTCCACTCCGTCGTCGACGAGCATCCGCTCGAATGCGGGCGCCTGCCGCATGAAGCGCCAGTACTCGTCGTCCGTGCAGAACCCCATCACCCGTTCCACACCGGCCCGGTTGTACCACGACCGGTCGAACAGCACGATCTCGCCGGCGGTCGGCAGATGCTCGACGTACCGCTGGAAGTACCACTGACCGCGTTCGCGTTCGGTCGGTTTCTCCAGGGCGACCACCCGGGCACCGCGGGGGTTGAGGTGTTCGGTGAACCGCTTGATGGTGCCGCCCTTGCCGGCCGCGTCGCGCCCTTCGAAGACGATGACGAGACGACGGCCGGTCTCCTTGATCCAGCTCTGCAGCTTCAGCAGTTCGATCTGCTGGAGCCGCTTGTGCAGGTCGTACTCCCTGCGCTCCATGCGCTGGTCGTAGGGGTAGTTCTCCCGCCAGGTGTCGATGGGGGTGCCGTCCGGCCGGATCAGCACCGGGTCGTCGTGGTCGGTGTAGTCGACGCGCAGCCCTGACATCAGTTCGGTCGTCTCGCCCTTGTGCTCCATGCCCCGATGGAAGCAAGCGCGGTCGTACTCCGGGCGAACCCCAGGCAAAGCCCGTGTGCGGAGCGCGACAGGCGGAGGGCGTCCCGGTCAGGGCCTCGCTGCGGCGCCAGTCCGGCCGAACAGCCCGCACGACGCGGCAACCCGCACGGCTTCGGCGGCGACGTGTGGGTGACACCCCGTCCCCCACCGAGGGAGTTCACCCATGCGCACCCAGTTAGCGCGCCTGGCCGCCGTCCTCGCCGCCCTGGCCGTGCTGTTGGCCGCACCCGGCATGGCCGCGTCCGCGGCGTCGGCCGCACCGGCGACGTCCGCCGCGCGTGCCGCCGACAACTGGAACCCGCCCGCCAACCTGGTCCAGCCGCTGAACGAGGTCTGGAACCACGTCCAGTCGACCTACCCGGACCTCTACGGCTTCCGCAACTACGGCTGGGACCAGGTCATGGCCAACAAGGGAAGCGTCAACTACTGCGTCCGCTGGGAGTCCGACGCCCCCGTCTCCGCCGCCCTGCGCGACCGCGTGCACGCCGCGCTGAAGAAACAGTTCGCCAAGTGGATGGCCGCCATGGTCGAAGGCGGCAAGGGACACAACGCGTGGCCGTACACCACCGTCCCCGTCAACATCGTCGGCTGGGCCGTGAAGAACCGCTCCACCCTCCAGTGGACCGACAACTCCGTCGACATCTACGCCGGAAACCTCGACGGCGGCGGCGCCCCGCAGTGCTCCCCCGACTGCGGCCGCTTCTTCCACCAGGACGGCAACTACTCGAGGTGCCCGGGCGGCGCGGCCCGCCACTACGACCAGTCGCTGTGGCTGACCAAGGGCTTCCAGGGCGGCGCCGGAGGCGACTGGGGCCAGCGGGTCGGCCAGGAGTACTTCACCGGCGCGCTGGGCCAGGAGAACATCCACATCTACCTGCACGAGGTCGGCCACACCTTCGGCCTCGACGACTTCTACGACTGGACTCCGACCGGCCAGTGCTGCTTCATCATGAACGCGGGCAGCGCCACCCAGATCACGGAGTTCGACAAGTGGATGTTCCGCGACTTCTGGCGCCACCTCAAGAACCGCTACGGCCTCTGACCGTCCTCACCCGGCCGAACGCCCAAGGGTGACCGAGCCCTCTGTGGCCGGTCGCCCGTGGGCACGACCACTCGACGGCTCCGGGCGTACGCCGAGGCGGGCGGAGTGACGTACGACGAGTTCAGCGATCTGACCGAGGCGCTCCCGGTCACCGGCACGGGACGCTGCCGTCGGGGGCCCGGGCCCCGCACGGGGCCGACGGTCTGCGACCGCGGGGCGCCGAGGAGTTGGCGGCCCACCAGCACCCGCACTTCGGCCGCCGGCCCGCCGCCACCACACACCGCCACGGCAGCGGACGGATCACCTACGTCGGTACCGTCCCCGACGCCGGATTCGCCCGCGCCCTGTCCGCGTGGTCGGCCGCCGCCGACCCGTGGCGGCCCTTCCCACCCGAGCGTCACCCCGGCCTCGGCCACCGCATTACGGGATGTGCTCTCGGACACGCGGTACGCCCGAGAGGTCCCGCTCGGCCCCTGGGACGTCAAGGTGGTCACCGGCGAACTCCCCTAGGTCATCGGCGACTTGGTGAGACCATCCGGACATGGACCACGAGATGATCACTGTTCCGGCCGGCCGGGTCACGCTGTCCGACCGGCGCACCGAGCGACGCTGGGACGTGCGGCTCGCCTCTTTCCGGCTGGCGGCACACCCGGTCACTCAGGAGCAGTACGCCCGGGTGACCGGCGCTCGCCCGAGCACCGCGCGGGGAGAGCGGCTGCCCGTCGAGAACGTCTCCTGGCAGGACGCGATCCGGTTCTGCAACGCCCTGTCCGAGCGCTCCGGACTGTCGCCGGCCTACCACCTCCTGGCCGACGGTGAGAGCACCGACTGGGACCCGCGCTCCGACGGGTACCGGCTTCCGACCGAGGCGGAGTGGGAGCACGCCTGCCGCGCCGACACGACCGGACCGCGCTACGGGCCCCTCGACGAGATCGCCTGGTACCGCGGCAACGCGGACGAACGCATCCACGAGGTCGGCGGCAAACAGCCCAACCCCTGGGGCCTGTACGACATGCTCGGCGACGTCTGGGAATGGTGCTGGGATCTCTACGACCCCGAGGTGTACGGCAGTTACCGGGTGCTGCGCGGCGGCGGCTGGTTCGACGAACACTGGAGCTGCCGGGCCTCGGTACGCCGCCGCAGCCACCCGACGTTCCGGGTGGACGACGTGGGATTCCGCGTCGCGCGTTCCCTGGTGCCGCGGCACTAACCGACCAGAGTCTGGGTGCCGAGGACCGAGAGCAGTTTCAGGCGGTCGGCGTCCTCGGTGCCGGGCCTGGCCGTGTAGACGAGGAGGTGCAGATCGCTGCCGGCGACACTGAGGACGTCGCAGTCCAACGTCAGGACCCCCACCTGTGGGTGCTCGATCGTCTTGCGTGACGACTCCACCCGTCCGACGGACCCCGTGTCCCACAGTTCGGCGAAGCGTTCGCTGTGGGCCCGCAACTCCGATATCAGGAGCCGTAGGTGTGGGTCCGCGGGATACCGCAGGGCGGTCGTCCGCAGTTCCGAGACCAGGGCGGACTGGAAGGTCCGTGTCTCCTCGGGCGTGTGCCGGACGCGGGTGCTCGCCCCCATGAAGTTGCGCCACACCCCGTTGCGTTCGAAGCCGCGCCAGCCGGTCGGGTCGCCCATCAGCGCCGCGTACATCGGGTTGGCCAGGAGCAGCGTCCAGGCGGCGTCGGAGACACCGACGGGGGTGTCGACCAGCCGGTCCAGCAGCCGCTGGACGCTGGGTGTGAGGTACCCGGGCACCGTGTCGGGGCCCGGCGGTGCCAGTCCGGCCAGCCGGAACAGATAACCCCGCTCGTCCTGCGACAGCCTCAGCGCCCGGGCCAGCGCCTCGACGATCTGCCCCGACGGATTGCTCGCCCGTCCCTGTTCGAGACGCGTCACGTAGTCGACGGAGATCCCGGCCAGCAGGGCCAGTTCCTCGCGTCGCAGACCGGCCGCACGCCGTCTGCCGCCGACGGGCAGCCCGGCGGTGTCCGGAGCGGTCCGGTCGCGCCAGCGCCGCAGTGCCTGTCCCAGTTCCGTCCCCGCCATGCCCCCAGTGAACACGGTCCGACGTGCGCGTGCCTGGTACCGGCAGTCCCAGGAAAACGGGTCTCCTGGCCCGCAGTGTCGCCGCGCCGCAGGCTGGGGTCATGACGACAACACTGATCACTGGAGCCAACAAGGGCCTGGGCTTCGAGACCGCCCGTCGGCTTCTCGCGGCAGGCCACACCGTCTACGTCACGAGCCGCGACGCCGAACGCGGACCCCGGGCCGCCGACCGGCTCGGCGCCCGGTTCGTCCTCCTCGACGTCACCGACGACGCCTCCGTCGAGGCCGCGGCGAAGAGCGTCGAGGCCGACGGAGGGCTCGACGTCCTGGTCAACAACGCCGGAATCGAATCGAGGGGGGAGGGCAACACCGTGGTCGGCGCCGCGGAGGTGACCGCCGACCACCTGCGGACGGTGTTCGCCACGAACGTCCTCGGTCTGGTCCGCGTCACCCACGCGTTCCTGCCGCTGCTGGAGCGCTCGGCCGCTCCGGTCGTGGTCAACGTCAGCAGCGGTCTGGCCTCGCTGGCCGCACTGACCGACCCGACCCGCCCGGCGTACTCCTACCCTGGCCTCGCCTACCCGGCGTCGAAGACCGCGGTCAACGCGATCACCGTGCAGTACGCGAAGGCCTTCCCCGGCATGCGGATCAATGCCGTGGAGCCCGGCTACACCGCCACGGACCTCAACGGGCACACGGGCACGCAGACCGTCGAGGAGGGCGCCGAGATCATCGTCCGGATGGCGCGGACCGGCCCCGCCGGACCGACCGGCGGCTACTTCGACGCCGAGGGTCCGCTGGCCTGGTAGGGCACGGCCAGGGGTGCACACCGGTACGAACAGGGCGGCAGGGCGACCGGTCGGCGGTCGCCCTGCTCGGCCCGCGCCGTCCGGCGGCCTCTCCCGGCGGTTCGCGCACCGGCTGTCCCGCAGGACAGGGTGGGCCGACCGCGACTCAGCGGCCGACGTTCAGATCACCGCGTCGGCGCGCAGCGCCTCGATGTCGCCGTGACCGCGGCCGAGTTCCGCGAGGATCGCCTCGGTGTGCTCACCCACCGCCGGTACGGAGTCCATCCGCGCCGGCAGCCCCGTCAGGTCGGCCGGCGGCAGCAGCGCCCGCACCCGTTCCCCGCCGGGCACGCCCACCTCGCGCCAGCGGTCGCGACCGGCCAGCACCGGGTGGTCGAGGAACGCGGCCACGTCGTTGACGCCGGCGCACGCGATGCCGATGCCCTCCAGCTCTTCGAGGATCCGCTCGGCGTCGGAGCGGCCGACTCGCTCGGCGATGATCGTGTTGAGCTCCTCGCGATGGGCGACCCGGTCGGAACCGGTGGCGAACCGCGGGTCCTCGGCCAGCTCGGGCCGCTCCAGGAAGCGGGCGCACAGCGCGACCCATTCCCGCTCGTTCTGGATGGAGAACAGCACGTCCTTGCCGTCGGCGGCCGTGAAGGCGCCGTAGGGCGCGATGGTGGCGTGCTGGGTGCCCAGGCGCGGCGGCTGGGTGCCGCCGTACAGGGTGTAGTAGGCGGGCTGGCTCATCCACTCCGCCAGCGCCTCGAACAGGGACACCTCGACGGGGTGTGCCGTGCCGGTGGTGGCGCGCGTGTACAGGGCCGTGAGGACGCCGCTGTAGGCGTACATCCCAGCGGCGATGTCGGCGACGGAGATGCCCGTCCGGGCGGTCTCCTCTTCCGTTCCGGTGAGGGACACCAGGCCGGTCTGGCACTGCACCAGCAGGTCGTACGCCTTGCGGTCGGCCCAGGGTCCCGAGGTGCCGTATCCGGAGATCGTGCACGGGATCAGCCGGGGGTGGCGCTCGCCGAGCGCGCCGGCACCGAGGCCGAGACGGTCGGCCGCTCCCGGAGCCAGGTTCTGTACGAACACGTCGGCGCCGTCCAGGAGTTGGTGCAGGATCTCGCGGCCCCGGGGGTCTTTCAGGTCCAGGGTGAGGGACTCCTTGGACCGGTTGAGCCAGACGAAATAGCTGGAGTGTCCGTGGACGGTCGTGTCGTAGCGGCGGGCGAAGTCGCCGTCACCGGGCCGCTCCACCTTGATCACCCGGGCGCCGAGATCGGCGAGTTGGCGGGTGGCGAAGGGGGCGGCGACGGCCTGCTCCAGGCTGACCACCGTGATCCCGGACAGGGGACGCTGCGGGAGGCTCATGGGGCCCATTTGTACGGGCGCGCCGAAGACGCTGTCAACGGTATCCACCACCGCTGACCTGTGCTTTTCCCGGTCCCCGAGGGGGTGAGTGCGGGAGCGGGGGGTGTGATTTCATGGTGACCATGAAGGCCATCGCACTGCAGAAATACGGTCAGGACCTCGAACTGGTGGACCGCCCGGAGCCCAAGGTGGCCCCCGGCGAGGTACTCATCCGCGTGAAGGCGGCCGGAGTGAATCCGGTGGACTGGAAGGTGGGAGAGGGGTACCTCGACCCCATCATGGAGGTGCGCTTCCCGATGATTCCCGGCTGGGACGTGGCCGGAGTCGTCGAACAGGTCGGCCTGGACGTCGAGGCGTTCGCGCCCGGCGACGAGGTGTACGGCTACATCCGCAAGGACTGGGTGCAGCAGGGCTCCTACGCCGAACTGGCCGCCGCCCACGTCCGGATGCTCGCCCGCAAACCGTCCTCCCTCAGCTGGGAGGAGGCCGCGGGGCTCCCGCTGGCGGGGCTCACCGCCTATCAGTCGATCAAGCGGGTCGGGGTCAACGCCGGTGACACCGTCCTGGTCCACGCCGCGGCCGGCGGGGTCGGCATGTGCGCCGTCCAGATCGCCGCCGCCCTCGGTGCCCGGGTCATCGGCACCGCGAGCGAACGCAACCACGACTTCGTGCGCTCGCTTGGCGCGGAGCCCGTGACCTACGGCGACGGACTCGCCGACCGGATCCGCGAGGTGGCCCCGGACGGGGTGGACGTGGCCCTCGACTTCGTGGGCGGGGACGCGGTGGAGGTCTCACGGCAGGTCCTGAAGAGCCCCGAGCGCCTCGCCTCGGTCGTCGACGCGGCCGCGGCCGAGACCGGCGGCCACTACGTGTGGGTACAGCCCGACTCGGTGGGCCTGACGGCGCTCGCGGAACTGGCCGACCAGGGCCGGCTCTCCGTGACCGTCGCGCGGACACTGCCGCTCGCCGAGGCCGCGGAGGCCTGGCGTCTCAGCCGCGAGGGCCACACGCGCGGCAAGTTGGTGCTGACCGTCGGCGAACGCTGACGGCAGTCCGACCGGTGCGGTCGGTGCACGCCGAGGGTCGGCGTGCACCGCGGGCCGGTATACGGCTGGGTCGGTGGGCAGTGCGGACCGGTGGGCGGTGCGGACCGGTGGGCGGTGCGGACCGGTGGGTGGTGCGGACCGGTGGGCGGTGCGGACCGGTGGGTGGTGCGGACCGGTGGGTGGTGCGGACCGGTGGGTGGCGCGGCCGAGGAGCGGTGTCGCCGGGCGGCGGTGTCGTGTGCGTCGGCCTCAGGCCGGTGCGCCGAGCGTCTCCACGGCCCGGACGAGCGGGGCCAGTTCGGGGGTCCGCGCGGCCTGGTCCAGGGCCTCGCGCAGGGCGGCCTCGTTCGTGGGGCGCGCCTCTTCGAGCAGCTTCAGGCCCGCCTCGGTGACGTTGGTGTAGATGCCGCGGCGGTCGGTGGGACACAGGTAGCGGGAGAGCAGTCCGCGGTCCTCCAGCCGGGTCACCAGGCGGGTCGTGGCGCTCTGGCTCAGTACCACCGCGTCGGCGACCTGCTTCATCTGCAGGTGGCCGCCCTCCCCGTCGTGCTGGCGGCTGAGCACGTCGAGCAGCGAGTACTCGCGCACGCTCAGGTCGTGCTCCGTCTGCAGAGCCCGCTCGATGTGGACCTCGATCCTGCCGTGCAGCAGCGAAAGCGCACACCAGCCCTGTGCGAGGGCGGTGAGCGCGGGGTCTGTCGCGGTCATGGGGCCTGCTCCTTCGTCCCGAGGCCACTGACGTCCAGGATGACGTCCACGATATGTCATGGACGAAAATTCCGGCGAGTGCGGATATTGCGCGCCTGCAAGCAGCACTCGTCGCGTGAGGTCTGGTGGCTCTTCCCGGTGACGGTTCCCGGTGACCGTCCGGCGGCGGGCTACGGTCGCGCCAAGTGCCGCATGGTCAGGGCCAGATGGAGTCGAAGGCGGCCCTGGGGCGTGCGCACCGGCCAGCCGAGCAGGTGCTCGGCGTGGGTCAGGCGGTCCTGGAGCGTGGAGTGGTGGACGTTGGCCTCGGCGGCGGCCGCGCGCAGGCTCGCCGTCGAGGCGACCGCGTGCAGGGTGGGCAGCAGCCAGGGCGTGACCGCGGCGGCCGCGTCCAGGTCGCGGACGTCCGGCGGCGGCTCGGCGCCCGGTGCGACCAGGTCGGCCAGCAGGGCGATCCCGCCGAGTTCGTCGGCGTACACCACGCGTTGTCCGGGGTCCTGGGCGGTGCCGTCGGCGGTGAAGCGCAGTGCGGTACGCGCCGCGGTCCACGAGTGCGGCAGGTCGAGCACCGGGACGGCGGGGCCGACCCCGAGGCGTCCTGTGGACGGCACGGTGCCCGGGTGCGCGCCGACGACCCGCGGCCTGCCGTCGTGGGGTGCCAGCGCGCGTGCCGGTGCCGCGGGGTCCAGACCGAGCCCGCGGGCCGCGTGCAGGCGGGCCTGGTCGGGAGCCGTGGCGTCCAGGACCGTCTCGACGAGCGCGGGGTCGTCGGCGGGGGCCCGGCCCCGGGTGCGGTCGAGGACGAGACGTACGGCGCCCGCGGCCCGCTCCAGGATCACCGCGTCGACGACGCTGGGCCCGGCCTCCGCCCGCTCCAGCCACAGGGCGGGCGGTCCGCCCGGGGCCAGCGCGGCGGACGGCCACGCGGGGTCGGGCGGGCCGTCCGTGTCCCGGCGCGTGCCCTCGGCCTCGACCCGGACCTGCACACGCCGCTCGGCGTCGACCAGTCGGGCGGGCACCCCGGCCAGCACCGCGGCCCCGCGCACCAGTGCCTCCAGACCGGCCCGGGACTCGGACAGTCGGTCGAAGTAGGCGATGACCCGGACGGCGGCACCAGCGTCCGGGTCCAGCGCGGTCAGGCGCCCGGCCAGCTCTTTCATACGCCCATGGTGCGGCATGCGGTCACGTTCCGTGGAGCCTTGCGGTGGGATTCCGCCGGGCGGGCGCGGGACACGAGGTGGGGGCAGGCCCGCGGTATGGGTCTCAGTCGGCCAGCAGCCTCCGCAGCCAGGCCAGCTGGGCCGCGCGGGCCGCCTGGGAGACGGCGGCCTGGGGGGCGAAGCCGTCGAAGCCGTGGAAGCCGCCGGGCCACACATGCAGCTCGGCCACCCCGCCGGCCTGCCAGATGCGGGAGGCGTAGGCGACGACCTCGTCCCGGAAGGTCTCCGCGGACCCGACGTCGAGGAAGGCCGGAGGAAGGCCCGACAGGTCCTCCGCGCGGGCCGGGGCCGCGTACGCGGGCACGTCGGGACCGCCGCGCAGCTCACCCAGCAGGGCCGACCAGCCGGTCTCGTTCGCCGTCCGGTCCCAGACGCCGAGGCCCGCCATCTGGTGGGAGGACGGAGTGTCGTTGCGGTCGTCCAACATGGGGCACAACAGCAGCTGACCGATCGGCCGCGGCCCCTTGCGGTCCCGTGTGAGCAGGGCCAGCGCCGCGCTCAGCCCTCCGCCCGCGCTGGCGCCCGCGATGACGATCCGCTCCGGGTCGCCCCCTATCTCAAGGGCGTGTTCCGCCGTCCACACCAGGCCGGCGTAGACATCCTCGACCGGCGCCGGATGCGGATGCTCGGGCGCCAGCCGGTACTCCACGGACACCACGACCGCGCCCAGCTCCCTGGCCCAGGTCAGCGGACCGTCCACCCCTACCCGGTTGTTGCCGAGGACCATGCCGCCACCGTGCACGTGGTACAGGACGGGCAGCGGGGACCCGATCGCCCGGTCGGCGGGGCGGCAGATCAGCAGCGAGATCTCCGGAGCGTCCTCGGGGCCGGGCACCGTACGGTCCTCGACCTCGAAGAACCCGTCCATGGTCAGGTCCAGGTCGGCCAGCATCTGGATGCCCGGGCCCTGACGCACGGTGTCGATCTCGTCCGGGGTGAGACCGGGTGACACGACATCCTTGATCAGGTCGAGGGCGGCGGCCAGTTCGGGATCGAACGGGGGTGGCACGTGACTCATGGCGTCTCCTCACGCGAAACACGGCGGCTCGTGGCGCCATGATCCGCACATCGACGCCTTCGAGGGGCGCCGCCGTCCGGCGGAAGCTGCCCGCCGTCTGGCGGGTGGCACCGCGACTTCCGGCCAGGCCTCGTCCGGACCTGCTGTTTTTTACCAGCAGATGGCCTGTTCTTCACCTGCTGTGAGTGGAACGCATCGGAGGCGCTGACGACGCTGTCGATGCCCCCCACGCATCAGGAGTAACAGTGGACGTCTCTCTCACCGTCTGGCTGCTGACCGTCGCGGCCCTGTGCGCCCTTGTGGCGGCGGATTTCTTCATCGGCCGAAGACCCCATGACGTCTCCCTCAAGGAGGCGGGCACCTGGACGGTCGTCTGGATCGTCCTCGCCTGCCTGTTCGGCGTCGGGCTGTTCCTCCACGCCGGCGCGAAGCCCACCGGCGAGTTCTTCGCGGGGTACATCACCGAGAAGTCGCTCAGCGTCGACAACCTCTTCGTGTTCGTCCTGATCATGGGGAAGTTCGCGGTGCCGTCCCAGTACCAGCAGCGGGTACTCATGGTCGGCGTTGTCATGGCCCTGGTGCTGCGCGCGGGCTTCATCGCGGCCGGAGCGGCGATCATCTCGACGTTCTCCTGGGTGTTCTACCTCTTCGGTGCCTTCCTGATCTGGACCGCCTGGAAGCTGGTCCAGGACGCCCGTAAGGAGGGCCACGAGGAGGAGTACCAGGAGAACAAGCTGCTGAAAGCAGTGGAGAAGCGTTTCGGCGTGGCCGACCGGTATCACGGCACCAAGCTGTGGATCGAGGAGAACGGCAAGCGGATCATGACGCCGATGTTGGTCGTGATGCTCGCGATCGGCTCCACCGACGTCCTGTTCGCCCTGGACTCGATCCCCGCCATCTACGGGCTGACCCAGGACCCGTACATCGTGTTCACCGCCAACGCGTTCGCCCTGATGGGGCTCAGGCAGCTGTACTTCCTCATCGGCGGGCTGCTGAAAAAGCTGGTCCACCTCAGCTACGGGTTGTCGATCATCCTCGGGTTCATCGGCGTCAAGCTGGTCCTGCACGCACTGCACGAGTCCGGGGTGCACGTCCCGGAGATCAGCATCCCGGTCTCCCTGGGCTTCATCGTGCTCGTCCTGGCGGTCACCACCCTCACCAGCCTGTGGGCTTCGAGGGAGCAGGAGGACGCGGAGGCGGAGCGCCCGGCCTGACGGACGACGCGAAGGGGGCCGGAGTCCGTGGACGTCGCGGACCTGCCGCGGGTCGTGAACTCCGGCCCCCTCCCGGGGCCTCAGGGCGTGGATCAGGCGGCAGCGGCGTCGTCCGCGTGGCCGTGCAGACGGGAGACCACCTCGGCGAGCTGCCCGGCGACCTCGGCGTCGTCGACCGGGTGGGTCTCGGCGAAGCGGGTCAGGGAGCCGGGGATCGAGAGCTTGAGGTCCTCGATCACCTTGGCGCCGGCGATGCCCACGGCCTTGCGGGTCTCGTCCTGCGCCCAGACACCGCCGTACTGGCCGAACGCGGTGCCGACCACGGCGGCCGGCTTGCCGCCGAACGCGCCGGCGCCGTACGGACGCGACAGCCAGTCGATGGCGTTCTTCAGAACGGCCGGGATGGTGCCGTTGTACTCGGGCGAGAAGAACAGGAAGGCGTCGGCGGCCTGGGCGGCCTCACGCAGCTTGGCGGCGGGGGCCGGCACGCTGCCCTCGACGTCGATGTCCTCGTTGTAGAAGGGGACGTCGCCCAGGCCCTCGAACAGCACCACGTCAGCGCCCTCAGGAGCGAGCTTGACGGCCGCCTCGGCGAGCTGACGGTTGTGTGAACCGGCGCGAAGGCTGCCGACGAGTGCAAGGATGCGAACAGACATGCGAAACTCCAAGGCTGAAACGGTGCCGTTTGTGATCCGGACCGAGGTCCGTTTACGTTGTAGCATCCTAAACGGACCGAGGTCCAGTTTTCCTGGCGATGCTTTACGCTGAGTTCATGTCCGCCTTTCCGCCCCTGCCCGCCGAACCCTCACACTCGGCTGTCACACCCGAGGTGCTCCAGCTCGGCGACACCAAGGAGCATCCCTGCCTGCGTGCCGACGCCGCCCGCAACCGGGCCAGGCTGCTGGAGGCCGCGGCGCGACTGGTGGCGGAGCACGGGGCGGCCGGAGTGACGATGGAGGCGGTGGCGGCCGCTGCGAACGTCGGCAAGGGCACCGTCTTCCGCCGGTTCGGTGACCGCACCGGCCTGCTGACAGCGCTGCTCGACCATTCCGAGAAGAAGTTCCAGGCCGCCTTCCTCGGTGGCCCGGCCCCGCTCGGTCCGGGCGCGCCGCCCGTGGACCGGCTGCGGGCCTTCGGGCGGGCCATGCTGCGTCGCTCGGTCGAGGAACTGGACCTCCAGCTGGCGGCCGAACCGAGCCCGGACCGCCGTTTCTCCGTGCCGGCCCGCGTGGTGCAGCGCGGCCATGTCGCCCTGCTGCTGCGGCAAGCGGTGCCGGACGCGGACACCGAACTTCTCTCCCACACGCTCATGGGGTACCTGAGTCCCGTCCTGATCCACCACCTGACCCGGCAGTGCGGGATGCCGCTGGAGCGGCTGGAGAGCGGATGGGACGATCTGGTCGAGCAGTTGACGGGCTGACGGGCTGACGGGCTGACGGGCGATGGGTTGGCATATGCCCTCCGAACCGATTCGGTCGCGAAGTTCCCCCACTCGAAAGCCCAGTCACAGGTTCTGCAAAGATGCCGTACGTCATGGTGCAGATACCGAAAACACCCGTGCCCGCGCCGCCCTTACCGCGCGCCGTACCCACGAGCGCCGATGTGGCCCGCCTGGCCGGAGTCTCGCGTGCGACCGTCTCCTACGTCCTCAACAACACCAGTGCCGTCCGGATCAGCGAACCCACCCGCCGTCGCGTCCACGAGGCCGCGAAGGAACTCGGGTACGTGCCGCACGCCGCGGCCCGCAGCCTGCGCGCCGGACACAGCCACATGGTGCTGATGCCCGCGCCGGACTTCCCGGTGGGCCCGCTCTACGCCCGGTTCCTCAGTGAGCTCCAGTGGGAGCTGGGGCGCCTCGACTACACGGTCGTGCAGTACGGCGCGGTCGGGCTCCAGGGCGACGACGCCGCCCGCGCCTGGGCCGAACTACGGCCGGTCGCCGTGTTGTTGCCCGGCTCCGACCTCGGCCCGAAGGGCGTGACGGTGCTCAAACGCTCCGGCGCCCGGGCGGTGATCACGTTGGGGCCCGACTCCGTCGAGGGGGCCCACGCCCTGCTCATGGACCACGAGGCCGTCGGCCACTGCGCCGGCACGCATCTCTACGCCCGGGGCAGGCGCCGTATCGGCGTCGTCGTACCGCAGGAGACGACGCTGGGGTCGTTCTCCGCGCCCCGCCTCCAAGGCGTCAGGGACGCCCTGCGCGGTACGGATGCCACGGTCACCGAACTGCCCCTCGCCTACGACGAGTTGTCCGCCGCCCGGCTCGCCGCCCGCTGGCCCGACCTCGGTCTCGACGCGGTGTTCGCCTACAACGACGAGTACGCGATGCTGCTGATGCGCGCCCTGCACGACGAGGGAGTCCGGATCCCGGAGGACGCGGCGTTGATCGGGGCCGACGACCTCATGCTCGGACGGCTGCTGCGGCCACGGCTGAGCACGGTCCACATCGACCTTCCGTCGGGCCGTGACCTGGCCGAACTGGTCGACCGCGCGGTACGCGATCCGGGCGCCGCGCCCGAGGCCCGCAAGGTGCTCGGGGCATCGACGGTGCAACGCGACTCCAGCTGACACCGACGGGGTCCGCGGCGGACCCGTCGAGAGGCGTCGGGGTCGGTCAGGTGCTCGCCGGGCATGGGCACCGTTCCTCCACGCGTGATCGGAGCTGTGTCGCGCATGGACGCGGCGGGCCCTGCCGAGACCGTACGGCACGACTAGGATGTTGCATGCTCAACCACATGGGGCCCGACGCGTGACCACCGTCGCCCCGTGCGTCCGCCGGTGACCGAACGGAGAGCCGTCATGCCCTTGCTCGAACCCAAGACCTGGCAGTCCCGTACCTTGTCGGGACCCGAACACGCCGTCACCGAGCCCGCCACCGGCGACACTCTCGGCACCGTCGCCCTCGCCACCGCGGAGGACGTCGCGGCGGCCGCCGCGACGGCCCGCGGTGCCCAGACGGAGTGGTCCCGCCTCCCGCACTTCGTCCGCGCCGGGGTGCTGCGCAAGGCCGGCGACCTGTTCACCACGCACGCCGACGAACTGCGCGAGTGGCTGGTGCGCGAATCCGGGTCCATCCCCGGCAAGGCCGACTTCGAACTGCACGTCGCCGCCCAGGAGTGCTACGAGGCCGCCGCGCTCGCCTCCCGCCCCGCCGGGCAGGTCCTGCCCAGCGAGGCGGCCCGGCTGTCCTACACCCGCAGGGTCCCGGCCGGTGTGGTGGGCGTGATCGCCCCCTTCAACGCCCCGCTGATCCTCTCCATCCGCTCCGTCGCCCCGGCACTGGCCCTCGGCAACGCGGTCGTCCTGAAGCCGGACCCGCGCACCGCGGTCTGCGGGGGACTGTCGCTCGCCGCGATCTTCGCCGAGGCCGGTCTGCCCGAGGGCCTGCTGCAGGTACTGCCGGGCGGCCCCGACGCCGGGCAGGCCCTGGTCGCCGATCCCCGGATCCCCGTCATCTCGTTCACCGGATCGACCGCGGCCGGCCGCGCGGTCGGCGAGGCGGCCGGCCGCCACCTCAAGCGCGCCCATCTGGAACTGGGCGGCAACTCCGCCCTGATCGTGCTGGAGGACGCGGACCTGGACGCGGTGATCTCCACGGCGGCCTGGGGTTCCTTCTTCCACCAGGGCCAGATCTGCATGACGACCGGCCGTCACCTGGTGCACGAGTCCCTCTACGACGACTACGTCGAGCGGCTGGCCGCCCGGGCCGACTCGCTGGCCGTCGGGGACCCGCACCGCGAGCAGGTCCACCTCGGTCCGATCATCGACGACGGCCAGCTCGCCAAGGTGCGCGGCCTGGTGGAGGCGAGCACGGCCGACGGCGCCAGGCTGGCAGCGGGCGGCACCCACGACCGGCGCTTCTACCGGCCGACGGTCCTCGCCGACGTCGGCGACCGGACCCCCGCGTACGCGGAGGAGGTCTTCGGCCCGGTGGCGCCCGTCAGGTCGTTCCGCACGCCCGACGAGGCGGCCACGCTGGCGGCCGCCGGTCCCTACGGCCTCTCGCTCGGCATCGTCACCCGGGACGCGGCCCGCGGCCTCGACCTCGCCGAACGGATCCCGACCGGCATCGTCCACATCAACGACCAGACCGTGAACGACGAGGCCGTCGCCCCCTTCGGTGGCATCGCCGCGTCCGGCACCGGCGCCCGCTTCGGCGGCGAGGCCAACCTGGAGGCGTTCACGGAGACGCGCTGGACGACCGTACGCGGGGATGTGGCGACGTACCCGTTCTGAGACCGAAACCGTTCTGAGCAGTCAGACCCGGCCCACGAGCGGGTACGCGCGGCGTCCTAACCGCCGTTCTGCTCGGCCTGGGCCTGCTGCTCGGCGACGGACTTGCGGACCTCGTCCATGTCCAGATTGCGGGCCTGCCCGATGACGTCCGTCAGGGCGGCCTCGGGCAGGGCACCCGGCTGGGCGAACACCGCGACCTGGTCACGGACGATCATCAACGTGGGGATCGACTGGATACCGAAGGCCGCGGCCAGCTCCGGCTGCGCCTCGGTGTCCACCTTTCCGAACACCAGGTCGGGGTTCCCCTCGGCCGCCTTCTCGTAGACGGGTGCGAACTGTCGGCACGGACCACACCATTCCGCCCAGAAGTCGATCAGAACGAACTCGTTGTCCGTGACCGTCTGGTCGAAGTTCTCCTTGGTGAGCTCAACGGTGCTGCTCATGGCGTGATCCCTCTTCCTGATGTCGGGGCGAAGCCGTCGGCACAACACGGCAGCCCTGGTCCCTATTCCGCGCACGTACCCATGTGGCCTCCGCGCACACCACCCACCAGACTGGCCCCATGACGGAAACGGAATCCATCGCCTACGACGTCGTGGTGCTCGGTGCCGGACCCGTGGGGGAGAACGTCGCCGACCGCACCCGTGCGGCCGGCCTCTCCACCGCGGTCGTGGAGAGCGAACTGATCGGCGGCGAGTGCTCGTACTGGGCGTGCATGCCGAGCAAGGCCCTGCTGCGCCCGGTCATCGCCCGCGCCGACGCCCGCCGCGTCCCCGGTCTGCGCCAGTCGGTACAGGGCCCCCTCGACGCGTCGGCCATCCTCGCCCACCGTGACTACTACACCTCGCACTGGAAGGACGACGGCCAGGTCCAGTGGCTGGAGAGCATCGGGGCCGACATCTACCGCGGCCACGGCCGCCTCACCGGATCACGCACGATCACGGTCACCGGCCCCGACGGCGAGCGGCACGTGCTCACCGCCCGGCACGCGGTGGCCGTCTGCACCGGCACCCGCGCCGTCGTACCCGACCTGCCGGGGATCGCCGAGGTCAGGCCGTGGACCAGCCGGGAGGCCACCAGCGCGCAGGCGGTGCCCGGACGCCTGATCGTGGTCGGCGGGGGAGTTGTCGCCACCGAGATGGCCACCGTCTGGCAGGCCCTCGGCTCGCAGGTCACCCTCCTCGTCCGCGGCAAGGGCCTGCTGAACCGCATGGAGCCCTTCGCCGGTGAGCTGGTCACCGAGGGCCTCGCCGAGGCGGGCGCCGACATCCGCACCGGGACGTCCGTCGAGTCGGTCACCCGGGAGAACGGCACCGTCGTGGTCGTCACCGGAACCGGTGACCGCATCGAGGCCGACGAGATCCTCTTCGCCACCGGACGCTCCCCGCACACCGACGACATCGGTCTCGACACCATCGGCCTCGAACCCGGCTCCTGGCTGGACGTCGACGACAGCCTGCGCGTCACCGGCAGCGAGTGGCTCTACGCCGTCGGCGACGTCAACCACCGTGCGCTGCTGACCCACCAGGGCAAGTACCAGGCCCGCATCGCGGGCGCCGCCATCGCCGCCCGCGCGTCGGGCGTCCCCATCCTGGAAACCGACCCCTGGGGCGCCCACGCGGCCACCGCCGACCACGCCGCCGTCCCCCAGGTCGTCTTCACCGACCCCGAGGCGGCCGCCGTAGGCCTCTCGCTCGCCGAGGCGGAAGCGGCCGGCCACCGTGTCCGCGCCGTCGACCACGACCTCGCCTCGGTCTCCGGCGCCGGACTCTACGCCGACGGCTACCGGGGCCGCGCCCGCATGATCGTCGACCTGGACCGCGAGATCCTGCTCGGCGTCACCTTCGTCGGACCCGGGGTCGGCGAACTCATCCACTCCGCGACGATCGCGGTCGCCGGTCAGGTCCCGATCAACCGGCTGTGGCACGCGGTGCCGTCGTATCCGACGATCAGCGAGGTGTGGTTGCGGTTGCTGGAGGCCTATCGCGACAACTGACGCCGCGCGGCCCATGCGGAGGCGGTCCCGCCGGACGCGGGGCCGCCTCGGACGTGGGAGGGCGCCGGGCGGACTCGAGGACAGCCCGGTCAGGGTGGGCAGATCCGTGCCTCGCCGACGGTGGCCCTAGCCCGGCAGCCGGAACCCCAGCTCCCTCGCCGCTTCCTGGGGCGTCGGCTGCGTCCACCGCTGCGCCATCGCCTCGTTCGAGGACAGCGAACGCAACTCCGCGCGGTCGAGGTACAGGGTGCCGTCGAGGTGGTCGGTCTCGTGCTGGACGATCCGCGCGGGCCAGCCGGTGAACTGCTCGTCCAGCGCGCGGCCCCGCTCGTCCTCGCCGGTCAGCCGCACCGCGGCATGCCGCGCCACCACCGCCTGCCACCCCGGCACGCTCAGGCAGCCCTCGAAGAACGCGGCCCGGGCAGGGCCGACGGGCTCGTACGACGGGTTGACCAGGACCCGGAACGGCTGCGGGATCCGGCCGCGGGCCAGCCGTACCTCCTCCGGCACGGGCGCGGGATCCTCGATCACCGCGATCCGCAGTGGCACCCCCACCTGCGGTGCGGCCAGGCCCACGCCCGGTGCCGCGCGCATGGTCACCCGCAGCGCCTCGACGAAACGGGACAGCAGCGCGGGGCCCAGTTGGCCGTCGAAGCGTTCCGTGCCCCCGCGCAGCACCGGATCGCCGGCCGCCACGATGGGCAACGGGCCGTCCGTGGACAGGAGTTGCTCGACCAGCTCGGCAACGGGGGCGTGATCACGGGGAGATGCCATCGCGACAGCATGCCACGGTACCCCCGGACACCCGACACTCCAATGTGACGCACACCACTTGCGGGCCCGGGAACTCGGTGGCCCTTCCTCCCGACTACCGGACCGCCACACCCGAGAAACGTCCCCTGCCCCGGGAGAAGCCCGCCGATGTCCACCGCTCCCTCGCCGACCACGGACGAGGCCCCTGACCGCGCCGCCCCAGCGCCGTCCCCCCGCCGTTGGGCCACGCTGCGCCCGCTGGTGCTGCGCCTGCACTTCTACGCCGGCGTGCTCGTCGCCCCGTTCCTGCTGGTCGCCGCCGTCACCGGATTCCTGTACGCGGGCTCGTTCCAGGCGGAGAAGTTCGTGTACGCCGACGAGATGACCGTCTCCGCCGTCGGGGACACCAAGGTGCCGATATCCGAGCAGGTGGCCGCCGCTCGCGCAGCGCACCCCGAGGGCACGGTGGCCGCCGTACGCCCCTCGCCGGAGAACGACGCGACGACCAGGGTGCTGCTGTCCGGCGTCAAGGGTGTCGACGCCGACCACACACTCGCCGTGTTCGTCGACCCGTACACCGCGAAGGTGCGGGGTGCGCTGGAGCAGTACGGCTCGACCGGCGCGCTGCCGCTGCGCACCTGGATCGACGAGCTCCACCGCGATCTGCACCTCGGCGAGACGGGGCGCCTCTACAGCGAGTTCGCCGCGAGCTGGCTCGGGGTGATCTCGCTGGGCGGCCTGGCGCTGTGGTTCTCCCGCCGACGCGCCCTGCGCACGCTGCGCGGCACCAGCGGGCGGCGCCGCACCCTCGGCCGGCACGGCACCGTGGGTGCCTGGGCGGCCGCCGGGTTCCTGTTCCTGTCGGCGACCGGGCTGACCTGGTCGACATACGCCGGTGCGAACATCGACGAACTGCGCACCTCCCTCGGCCAGGCCACCCCGTCCGTCTCGGCCGCGGCGGGCGGCGACCACGCGGGTCACGGCGCCTCCGCGTCGGCCGGGGACGCGGAGCACGGCGTGGGCCTCGACAAGGTCCTGGCCGCGGCCCGCTCCGAAGGGCTAGGCGACCCGGTCGAGTTGGTTCCGCCCGCCGACGCCTCCTCCGCGTACGTGGTGAGGCAGATCCAGCGCAGTTGGCCCGAGAAGCAGGACTCCGTCGCGATCGACCCGAACACCGGCGAGGTCACCGACGTCCTGCGGTTCGCGGACTACCCGCTGCTGGCGAAGCTGACCCGCTGGGGCATCGACCTGCACACCGGCTCCCTGTTCGGGCTGGTCAACCAGATCGCCCTGATGGGCCTCGCGCTGTCCCTGATCCTGCTGATCGTGTGGGGCTACCGCATGTGGTGGCAGCGCGGCCGTGGCTCCGCCTTCGGCCGACCGATCCCGCGCGGCGCCTGGCAGCAGGTGCCGCCGCAGATCCTGCTGCCGTGCGTGGTGGCCGTCGCCGTGATCGGCTACTTCGTGCCGCTGCTCGGCATCCCACTGGCCGCCTTCATCGCCATGGACGTCGTCCTTGGCGAGGTCGACCGCCGACGGGGGCGGCGGACACGGACGAGTGCCGCGGACGGGTGATGCCGGGGGCAGCGGACACGGCCGAGCGCCGTGGACGGGCGATGCCGGGGTCGGCCCGTGGCGTGCGGCCCCTGCGTAGTGACGTGGCCGGCGGGCCTCCGAGGAGCAGGTGATCGGCGCCACCCGGCGGGTCGCGGACGACGTCCCGCACGACGAGGGGTGCGCCTCGGGCCCGGCTCCAGGGTGGAGCCGGGCCCGAGGCCCGATCGGATCGCGACGGGGGAGGTCAGAGCTGCTCGAAGTCACCCGCGAGGGCCGAGGCGAGGCGCAGGTGCGACTCCGCCTCGTCCGTCCGGCCCTGCCGCTGCAAGGTGCGGCCGAGCATCAGCCGGGCGTAGTGTTCCACCGGGTCACGCTCGACGATGACCCGCAACTCGCTCTCCGCGCGCCGCAGTTGAGCCGAGTGGTAGTAGGCACGGGCCAGCAGCAGCCGCGGTCCGGTCTGCTCCGGCACCTCCTCGACCAGCCCGCCGAGAACGCGCGCGGCGGCGGCGTAGTCCTTCGCGTCGAAGAACATCCGGGCGCGCTCCCAGCGCTCCGCCGGTGTTCCGTGGTCGTAGTACGTCATGTCCACTGCTGACCTCCTTCGCGGCCTACAACTCCACGAGATGGTCAAACATTCCACTACCCGGGAAGGGCGGTCGGGACGACCGAGGGGGCGCCCGGCTCGGGGTTCGGTGCCGGGAAGCTCGGCGCATCCACCGAGGTCCGCCGTCTGCTGCCCAACCTGGGCCGGCGCATGATCGGCGCATGGTGCTTCGTCGTCACTTACTCCAAAACACAGACGCCCCCACCTGCAGCGAGGCGGGTTCTACTGATCCCCGCAACACCCTGGAGTTCAGGGAGTTGCGGGGATCGTGGATTTTGAGGTGCTGAAGGCCAGGTTCTTCGAGGCAC
>NZ_JBEXRA010000037.1:0-97475 GCF_040612855.1 Streptomyces sp. NPDC006332 | reverse complement strand
GGATAGATCTGGAGCCCGAGGGTCTGCGTAGCGCTGTCGAGCTCGGCATCAGACTCGGCCAGGGAGAGAAGCGACCCGAGTTCCTCAACCAATTCAGGCAAGCCTTAGTTGGTACGGGGGTCCCGTCTATGAGCTCATAAGGAGCGCCGATCTGTTCGCAGCCGGGGTGCCGCTCAGGCGCGGCGGGTCGTCAGCGGCCGAGCTCCTTGCGGGACACGCGGCGCAGCCTGCGCCGCTGTGAGGGGTCCAGCGTGAGGTAGGCGGCCGCGGGGACGCCCAGGATTATCAGAAGCGAGGCCCACCAGGGCAGCCAGATCAACAGGATCAGTCCGACCGCCACACCTCCTGCGGCGATCTTCGCGTTCTTCGACATGTGCGTCGCCTCCTTCGCGGCCACTGCCGCTCTCTGTCCAGAAGAACGGGTCCGCGCCTCCCACGGTTCCGGACCGTGACCCTGAGACGCCCCTGAGACATCCCTGACGGGCACCCCTACCCGGCCCGCAGGGGCTCTCCCACCTCGTGCATGTGGCGCAAAGCCTGCCGGTAGGAGTCGACGGGCCCGGTCTGCGTGTAGGTGATACCCAGTTCCTCGCAGTGGGCGCGCACCAGGGGCTGGGCGAGCCGCAGATGCGGACGGGGCATGCTGGGGAAGAGGTGGTGCTCGATCTGGTAGTTGAGGCCGCCGAGCAACCAGTCGGTCACGACGCCGCCGCGGACGTTGCGCGAGGTGAGCACCTGGCGGCGCAGGTGCCCCCAGGGGTCGCCGTCCGCGTCCGGCATCTCCATGCCCTTGTGGTTGGGTGCGAAGGACAGCCCCAGATGCAGCCCGAAGAGGGCCTGATGGAGGGCGGCGAACGCGAGGGCCTGCCCGGGCGACATGGCCGCGAGCAGCAGCGTCATGTAGCCGACGAGGTGACTGACCAGCAGCACCGCCTCCCCCCGGCGCTCCCCGGGCGACTGGCGGCGCAGGTCCTTGAAGCCCTGGATCTTCAGGGCGATCCCTTCGAGGAGGGTGAGCGGGAAGAACAGCCAGGCCTGGTGCCGGGTGAGCAGGCGCCTGAAGCCGGTCCGTTCCTTCGCCTGCTCGCCGGTGAACACGAGGACGTCGGCGGCGACGTCGGGATCCTTGTCGATGTGATTGGGGTTGGCGTGGTGCCGGCTGTGTTTGTGGTTCCACCAGGAGAAGCTCATCCCGAGCAGCAGGTTGCCGTGGACGAGGCCGATGAGGCGGCTCACCCTTCTGTCGCCGGTGATCTGCGCGTGCCCGGCGTCGTGACCTATGAAGGCCGTACGTGCGCCGAACACGGCGAGCACCGGGGCGAGGAGCAGGACCCACCAGGAGCCGCCGAGCAGGACGATGCCCGTGACCACCCCGGTCAGGGCGAGCGCGTTGAGGGCGATGACGCGCGCGTACCAGCCGTGCCGCCGCCCGAGGAGGCCCTGGCTCCTGACCGCGCGCAGCAGGGGCGTGAACTCGCTCGAGCCGGGCGGCGGGCCGGACGTGTCCCGTACGCGGAGTGCGAGGGCTGGCGTGTTCTGGGGCATGTCGGAGCTCCGGCTCTCTCAGGGAAACGCGCTGACCTGAGGAAACGTACGTTTTCATGACATGCGGCGACCATGAGGACACCCCCCGTGTGCACGCGGGGGCCAGCACCGCGCGGCAGGGGGGTTGATGCCACCTCGCGGTGGAGTGACACGGATCACGGTGCACAACTTGCCGGGAAGTCTTCGAAGTGCTGTACCCTCGGCGACTCCAGCTCGGTAGTCAAGTTTGAAGAATACGACGAGTGCGGCCAGGAGTCCGCCGCGAACTGACGGGTACCGACTCAACCCGCTTTCCAGAGGAGCCTCTTGTTGTCGCAGGTCAACGACCCCGCCACGGGCCAGGTCGAGTTGGAACAAGCTCACGTCTCCACGCTGTACGAGCTGCTCAGCGGGCGGATCTCCGAGGCCGAGGCACGCCTGGCGGATGTGCTCAAGGTCCCGGCCGAGAGTGCGAGCGAGGCGCACGAGCGGGAAGTCACCGCTGAACGTCTGGCGAAGGAGATCGGTCGGCTGCGCGGAGCCGAGAACGGGCTGGTCTTCGGTCGGATCGACCGAGCCGACGGCACCGTCCTGCGGATGGGCCGGATCGGCATACAGACCGACGAGGAGGACCTGCCCCTCCTGGTGGACTGGCGTGCGCACGCGGCGCGGCCCTTCTACGAAGCGACGCCGGTCCACCCGATGGGCCTGCGGCGGCGCCGCCACCTCCGCCTGGAGGAGCGCACGGTGGCCGCGGTGAGCGACGAGTTGCTGGACGGCTCCGCTCCAACGGATGCGGATGTCGTTGGTGACGGGCCCCTGATGGAGGCCCTTTCAGCGCGGCGTACGGGTCGGATGCAGGCGGCGGTCGCGACGTTGCAGGCCGAGCAGGACGCAATCGTCCGCTCTGCGCACCGCGGAGTGTCAGTGGTCCAGGGCGGCCCCGGCACCGGCAAGACGGTGGTCGCTCTGCACCGGGCGGCCTATGTGCTCTACGCGTTCCCGCGCGCGGCCGAGCACGGTGTCCTGGTGGTCGGTCCGAACGCGCGGTTCCTGGAATACATCTCCCAGGTCCTGCCCTCGCTCGGCGAGAACGATGTCGTCCTGGCGACCTGCCAGGAACTGGCGGGCGTCTTACCGGACAGAGCGGAGCCGCTCGACGGAGCGCGGCTCAAGGGCAGTTCGGCGATGGCCGACGCACTGGCCGGCCTGGTGCGCGGTCATCAGGCTCCGAGCGGCGGCTTCACCGTGCGGATCGGACAGGAAACGGTTCGCCTGCCGGACGACATTGTCGCCACGGCGCGAGACGCCGCCCTGGCGAGCGGGTCGGGACACAACCCCGCGCGTCAGGTGTTCAAAGAACTCCTGGTCGATGCCCTCACCGACGCGCTGGAGCGCAGCACCGGCGACATCCTGGAGCAGATCGACGACGAGGTCGCCACGCTGACCGGCATGGACCTCGACGGCGCGGCGGCGTCCGACCTGCGCCGGCTCGGCCACGACGACGCACCCGCCGCGGGACCTGCCGATGAATTCGACGCGGAAGCCGTCCGGGCCGGCCTCCTTGACGACGCCCACGTCGACCGCACGGTGGAAACGCTGTGGCCGCGACTGGTGCCCGGCGAACTCGTACGTGCCCTGCTGACAAGCCCCGACACTCTCGCCGAGCACCTGCCCGGGCTGACCGCAGACGAGCGGTCGCGACTGCTGCGCACCACGGAGGACTCGTGGACCGATGCCGACGTGCCGCTCCTGGACGAGGCGGCGAGCTTGATCGACGGCCCGCCGCAGCGCACGTACGGGTACGTCGTCGTCGATGAGGCACAGGAACTGACCGCCATGCAGTGGCGGATGATCGTACGGCGATGCCCGGGCAAGGCGATGACGCTGGTGGGCGACTTCGCCCAGGCGGGCCCGGCCACGACGGCACGTGACTGGAAGGAGGCATTGGGCCCCCACGTCGGCCCGCGCTTCAACCTCCATACCCTGACCGTCAGTTACCGCACCACTCAGGAGATCTTGGGTACCACCCGGGATCTTCTCCTACGGATCGCTCCGGACCAGACGCCGACCCGGTCCCTGCGTCACGGTGAGGCTCCCCGCACCGTGCCGACGCGGCCGGACGCGCTGGGCGCCACGGTCGCCTCGGAGGTGCGGACCCAGGCCGCCGCTCACCCTGGTGAGCTCCTCGGGGTGATCTGCGCGGCATCTAGGCTGGAGGAGCTGACGAGCGCGGGGATCGCCGAGCGCGCGCGCATCGTGCCGGCGTCCGAAGCACGCGGTCTGGAGTTCGACGAGGTCGTCGTCGTGAGTCCCGAGGAGATCGTCAGCGCCCGCCCCGGCGGGGAAAGAGATCTCTATGTGGCGCTGACCCGGGCCACCAAGAGGCTCTGCACGATCACCGTCGCGCCCGCGTGATCAATCACCGTCGCTTGTGTCGCACCGAGGGAAGACGCTCACCTCAGTCCTCGGCTCGGACGAAGACAGGCTTGAGGTGTTTCTCCGGCAGCGCGGTCGGCAGGTCCTCCCAGTCGATGACATGGGAGACGACCTTCTCGGGAGCGACCTGGCCCGAGGCCGCGAGTGCGAGGGCGTCGGGGATATGGGCGCGCACGCTGTCGCGCGCGATGCGCAGGGTGACGCCGGTGAGATACATGTCGAGCAGGGGCAGTTCGCCGGGTCGGAAGTGATTGCCCGCCGATTCGCAGATCCCTTCCGGGGCCAAGCACTTGACGGCCAGGGCGAGTTGGTCGACGCGGCCGGTGGCCTCGACCGCGATGTCGAAGGCCTGCGGGATCGGCTCCATCGCTTCAGCCGTGGAGGCTCCGAACCCCCTGGCGATCTCGCGGTGTTCGGGCTCCGGATCGACGTAGAGCACCGTGGAGGCACCGAGGGCGCGGGCGATGTCGCAGACGTACAGGCCGATGCTGCCGCGGGCGACGACCAGCACTCGCGCTCCGGGGCGGGCCTTGAGGTGGGGGGCGACCAGGCGCCAGGCCAGGGACCAGTTGTCGCTGGCGGAGGCCATGGCGACCGGGTCGAGGCCGGTGGGCAGGGGTACGAGCATGGCGTCGGCGTAGGGCACGCGGACCAGGTCGGAGAAGAGCCCGCCCCAGGTGCCACCGACAGGGGCGCCGTACATCGCCATGTAGGGCACGGCGGCGCAGTGCGCGGTCAGCCCGGCGCGGCAGCGGTCGCAGCTGCCGCAGCTGATGGACCAGGGAACGACGACCAGGTCGCCGGGGGTTACCGCGCTCACCGAATCGCCGGTCTCGACGACCCTGGCGACGCACTCGTGGCCGAGGGCGAAGGGCGGCTCGACGAAGCCATGGCCGGCCAGAATGGACGAGTCGACGTCGCACGGGGTGGCGGCGACCGGAGCGACGATCGCCTCCCCGTCCGACCGGAGCTTGGGGTCGGGCGCCTCACGCCACTCGACGGTGCGCCTGGCGACGTAGGTCAGTTCACGCATCGTCCCGCTGCCCCTTCGCCAGGGCCACCAGGTCGGCGTACCGGACGACCGACCCGCCGGCGCCCCAGGTCCCGTCCGGCTGCTCGTGCACCAGCACCCACACCCGCAGGGCGTCGTCCGCGGCCAGGCCGGCGGCGGCGAGAACGGTCTTCGTCGCCTCCTCGACCAGACCGGCCTTGCGGCGCTCGGAGAGGGCGGCCTGCGGGACGGTGACCTCCACCAGGAAGCGCGGCGCGTCGTCCTCGGCCGTGACCTGGGCGCCGTGCGGCAGTTCGACCAGGTAGCTCCAGGCCTGGGCGCGGAAGAACGGGGTGTCAGGCGCGCCCTCCCAGCGCAGCAGCACGGCGGCGAGGTCCCGCTGGACGCTGTCGCGGCCTTGTTCGGTCAGGGCACCGGCCGGGGCCGTGAGACGGATCATCGGCATGGACATCTCTCCTGGTCGTGCGAGGACACAGGTCTATGACGGTCGTCATAGACGGCGACCACGCTAGACTATGACGGTCGTTATATCCAGCGGCATCAGAAGGGACCGTGCAGGTGACCAAGCCCAGCCCGTCGGCACGCGAGCGGATCGTGACCGGTGCGGCCGACATGATCAGTCGGCGCGGCCTGAACGCGACGAGCATCCGCGACACGGCCAAGCACGCCAGGGCCCCGCTCGGGTCGACGTACCACTACTTCCCCGAGGGCAAGCAACAACTGGCCACCGAAGCCGTCCGTTTCACGGGTGAGTGGACCGCGCGTTGCCTGCGCAAGGAGCTGGCGGCGGGTCCGGTCGTCGGCCTCCAGGCCTTTCTCGCCCTGTGGCGCAAGATCGTCGTCGACAGCGACTTCCGCGCCGGCTGTCCCGTACTCGCCGTCTCCATCGAGGAGCCGCCCGCTGACGAGACACCTGCCGCCCTCACGGCCGCCGCCGACGTCTTCACCACGTGGGAGAACCTGCTCGCCACCTCGTTGCGGGAGCACGGCGCCGAGCCCGACCAGGCGGCTCAGCTCGCCACGCTCGTGGTCGCCGCCGTCGAGGGGAGCGTGGCCATGTGCCGCGCGAAGCGCAGCACCCAGCCCCTCGACCACATCACAGAACAGCTGCGGGCGCTCATCCTCGCCACGATCAAGGACTGAGCCGGACCTCGCCCCACTCTCGGGATTCGGACGCAACACTCACCAGCGGCGCTGGTGCCCGCCCCGAGCGAGGCACCAGCAACTCAAGAAGGCTGCGGCACACCCACCCGGACACGGCCGCCGGTTACCCCGCCCGCCCATCCGCGGCCTCCAACGGGACGGCCCCCCGGGCGCCGGCGTCGACACGCCCCCACACCCGCATCCCCCGCGCCCTCACTCGCGAGCCGCATCAGCCTGCCCCGCACCTCGCGAGCGGCCGCTCCAAGCGGCCCACTCTTGTTAACCGGATAATTGTCCGGTACGTTCTTCATGGCAGCGGACAGCTGTCCGCTTGGGACCCGCGCCACGCCCGCCACGTACATGATCTGCGGTAGCGGAGGCGACATACCCACACCCCCGACCCCCTGGAAGGCGCCAAGCCATGAATGTGCTCATCCTCGGCGCGACCGGACCCACCGGTCGCCACGTCGTCGACCTGGCCCTCGAAGCCGGTGACACGGTCACAGCCCTGGCCCGCAGGCCGGAGGCACTGTACGACCTGGCAGATCGGGTCAACGTGGTCGCCGGAGACGCCACCTCGCACAACGACGTCGCGAAAGCCATGATCGGACAGGACGTCGTCATCTCGGCTCTCGGCAGGAGCACATCCGTGCGCGCCGACGACCTGTTCGCCCGCGCCGCCGCGGCTGTGATCGGGGCGGCCAAGGAAGTGGGCGTCTCCCGCCTGGTCTGGCTGTCCTCGTTCGGCGTGGGTGACACCTACCGGTCGGCGAGCGCCGCCCAGAAGGTCATGTACAGCACGTTCCTGCGCAACATCTACGCGAACAAGGAGATCTCCGAGAAGGCGATCCGCTCCAGCGGCCTGGACTGGACGCTGGTCTACCCGACCATGCTGACCAAGGACCCCGCCAAGGGCACCTATCTCGTCGGGGAGCGTCTTCCGATGAAGGGCAACCCGACGATCAGCCGCGCGGACGTCGCCGGCTTCCTGCACAAGGCGGCCTCCAGCCCCGAGTGGATCCACCGCGACGCGGTCATCACGGACTGACGTCGCGCCGAGCTCCCCTCCCAACTTCCGCGGCTGCCGCTCAACCGGTCTTGGGACGGCGAGTCCGAGGTCGTAGGCGAAGATCACGGCCTGGATGCGGTCGCGGGCGCCGATCTTGGCCAGGATGCGTCGGACATGGGTCTTGACGGTGGACTCGGCCACGACGAAATGGGCGGCGATCTCGCCGTTGGTCCAGCCCTTGCCGATGGCGACCAGAATCTCGCGTTCCCGGTCGGTGAGAGCGCGCAGCCTCGCTTCCTGAGCCGGGCCGTCGACAGGTTCCGGTACGTGCTCGGCGTATTCGTCCAGGAGGCGGCGGGCGAGTGCGGGGGCGATCACGGCGTCACCGGCGGCGACGGCCCGGATCCCGGCGAGCAGTTCTTGGGCGCGCACGTCTTTCAGCAGGAACCCGCTGGCACCCGCGCGGAGGGCGGCATGGACGTATTCGTCGAGGTCGAAGGTGGTCAGCACGAGAATGCGGGAGGCGGTCACCGGCGGCGACGATGCGGCGGGTGGCCTCGATGCCGTCCATGCCGGGCATGCGGATGTCCATGAGGACGACGTCGGGCCGTAGTTCAGCCGTCAGGCGGACGGCTTCGGCGCCGTGCGCCGCCTCACCGAGTACGGCGGTCTCGGGGAGGACGTCACACCGTGGTACGACGCCGGTGTCCGACTCGGGACTGTCCGATCGGCTACGGGATCAGCGATTCGAGATCACTGGGAAAGCCGCTCGGCAGCTCGGTCGGGAACCACGAGGGCAGATCGCTGGGCAGTTTGCTGGGCACCCCCGTCGGCAGACTGAACGACGCTGAGGGAGAGCGGCTGGTGCCGGCGCTGCTCCCGGCGGGCGGCTGCTCGTCCGGCGCGTCGTCGCTCCCCGAGCCCATGAGGACCACTGCGACAACCGCCACGGCGGCCACGAGAACGGCCAGCAGGGCGTAGAGGGGGCCGCGCCGCCTTTTCGACGGCCCGTGGCCGTAGCCGTCAGGAGGCCGTTCGTCGTGGCCGTAGCCGACAGGAGGCGGCTCGTCGTGGCCGTAGCCGACAGGAGGCGGTTCGTCATGGCCGTAGCCATCAGGTGGCGGTCCGAAACCGCCGCCCGGGGGCGGGGTGTCGTCCGGCGGTCCGGGCGGTCGAGGGGGTATCGGCGGCATGCCCATACCCCCAGAGTCGCCCCGAACCGGTCAAGTCGTGGCCCCCGCGGGGAAGTTGATACGGACTCATGCCATGGACCGCATGATTCCGGCACATTGCGCGCGGGGGCCTCGGGAGGAGCCGCTCAAGGCGGCACGCGCGTGCGTCAGCCACGCGCTCCCAGCAAGTGGTCCATCGCCAGCTGGTCGAGCCGCTCGAAGGCCATCCCGCGCCCGGCGGCCGCCTCGACGTCGAACCCCTCGAAGGCCGTACGGTCCGCGAGCAGCCCCTTGAGGCCGTCGGCCGCGGTGGGCTGCGCCAGCTCGTCCAGCCGCGAGGCACGCAGGGCTTCCTGGACCTCGGGATCGGCCCGGAAGGCAGCCGCACGGTCCTTGAGGATGAGGTAGTTGCGCATGCAGCCCGCGGCCGACGCCCACACACCGTCGAGGTCCTCGGTGCGCGGCGGCTTGAAGTCGAAGTGCCTCGGGCCCTGGTACCCCGCGCTCTCCAGGAGGTCGACCAGCCAGAAGGCGGCCCGCAGGTCGCCCGCGCCGAAGCGCAGGTCCTGGTCGTACTTGATGCCGGACTGGCCGTTGAGGTCGATGTGGAAGAGCTTGCCCGCCCACAGCGCCTGTGCGATGCCGTGCGGGAAGTTCAGTCCGGCCATCTGCTCGTGGCCGACCTCCGGGTTGACGCCGTACAGCTCGGGCCGCTCAAGGCGCTCGATGAACGCCAGTGCGTGGCCGACCGTGGGCAGCAGGATGTCGCCGCGCGGCTCGTTGGGCTTGGGCTCGATGGCGAAGCGCAGGTCGTAGCCCTGGTCGGTCACGTACTCGCCGAGGAGGTCGAAGGCCTCCTTCATGCGGTCGAGGGCGTCGCGTACGTCCTTGGCGCCACCTGACTCGGCGCCCTCACGTCCACCCCAGGCGACGTAGGTCTCGGCACCGAGCTCGACCGCGAGGTCGATGTTGCGGATCGTCTTGCGCAGGGCGTAACGGCGCACGTCGCGGTCGTTGGCGGTGAACGCGCCGTCCTTGAAGACGGGGTGCGTGAAGAGGTTGGTGGTGGCCATCGGCACCTTCATGCCGGTCGCGTCGAGGGCCTCCCGGAAGCGCTTGACGTGCGCCTCGCGCTCGGTGTCGGACGATCCGAAGGGGATCAGGTCGTCGTCGTGGAAGGTCACACCGTGGGCACCGAGCTCGGACAGGCGCCGCACCGACTCGACCGGGTCGAGGGCCCGGCGGGTGGCGTCACCGAAGGGGTCCCGTCCCTGCCAGCCGACGGTCCACAGGCCGAAGGTGAACCTGTCCTCGGGGGTGGGCTGGTAGTTCATGCCGCGGCTCCTTGTTGCTTGCGACTGATGACTGCGTGCTTGCGACTGATTGCTGCGTTGCTGCGACTGCTCGTCGCTTGGGACTGCTGGGTTGCTGCGACTGCTCGTCGCTTGGGACTGCTGGGTTGCTGCGACTGCTCGTCGCTTGGGACTGCTGCTCGCTCGGACTGTGTGCCGCCGACTATTTCGTCATGGCGATTTACAAATTAGTATGCCGACGCGTCTCTGGGAAGGGACAAGATGTCCTCAGGCAGGGACGAGAACGCAGTGAGAGACATGAGCCGCACTTAGGGAGAGCCCGATGTCAGCAGCCGAGGGTCCGCTCGTCGTCGGTGTGGACACATCCACCCAGTCCACCAAGGCCTTGGTCGTCGACGCGTCGACCGGACGGGTGGTGGCCGGCGGACAGGCCCCGCACACCGTGTCCTCCGGGGCCGGCCGCGAGAGCGACCCACGCCAGTGGTGGGACGCGCTGGGTGAGGCCCTGCGTCAGTGCGGGGACGCCGCGCGCGAGGCGGCCGCGGTGTCGATCGGCGGGCAGCAGCACGGCCTGGTCACGCTCGACGCACAGGGGGAACCGGTGCGTCCGGCCCTGCTGTGGAACGACGTGCGCTCGGCGCCGCAGGCTCGCCGGCTGACCGAGGAGCTCGGCGGCGCCAAGTTCTGGGCCGAACGCACCGGCTCCGTTCCGGCCGCCTCCTTCACGGTCACGAAGTGGGCCTGGCTGGCCGAGCACGAGCCGGAGAACCTCCGCGCCACCAAGGCCGTGCGGCTGCCCCACGACTACCTCACCGAACGGCTCACCGGCCAGGGCACGACCGATCGCGGCGACGTCTCCGGCACCGGCTGGTGGGCGTCGGCGACGGAGACGTACGACAACGAGATCCTCACCCACGTAGGGCTCGATCCCGCCCTGCTGCCTCGTGTGGTCCGCCCCGGCGAAGTGGCCGGTACCGTGCGCGACGGCCACGACCTGCCGTTCGCCAAGGGGACCCTGGTCGCTCCGGGAACCGGCGACAACGCCGCCGCCGCGCTCGGGCTCGGCCTGCGCCCCGGCACCGCCGTACTGAGCCTGGGCACCTCCGGCACGGTCTACGCGGTGTCAAAACGCCGCCCCACCGACCCGACCGGCACCGTGGCGGGCTTCGCCGACGCCCACGGCGACTGGCTGCCGCTGGCCTGCACCCTGAACTGCACCCTCGCCGTCGACCGCGTCGCCGCGCTGCTGGGTCTCGACCGTGAGGCGGTGGCGCCGACGGACGTCACCCTCCTCCCCTACCTGGACGGCGAACGCACCCCGAACCTTCCGAACGCCTCCGGGCTGCTGCACGGCCTGCGACACGACACGAGCGGAGGCCAGCTCCTGCAGGCCGCGTACGACGGCGCCGTCCACGCGCTGCTCGGCGCGCTCGACCTGGTCCTCGACGAGGACGCCGACCGTTCGACCCCGCTGCTGCTGATCGGCGGCGGCGCCCGGGGCACCGCCTGGCAGCAGACCGTCCGCAGGCTGTCGGGGCGTCCCGTCCAGGTGCCCGAGGCCAAGGAACTGGTCGCGTTGGGTGCGGCGGCCCAGGCGGCAGGCCTGCTGACCGGCGAGGACCCGGGAGCGGTCGCCCGACGCTGGAACACGGCTGCCGGGCCGGTGCTCGACGCGGTGGAGCGGGACGAGGCGGCCCTGGCCAGGATCTCCGGGGTACTCTCCGACGCGGCCCCGCTGCTGGAGCGGGGGACGGACCCGAGCTGACGGACACCTGGCCACGCACGACAGTCGACGTGCGCGGTCCGGCCGTCAGCCACCGCCGGACACCATCGACCGAGAACTGACGGAGGCATGACCGCACCGCTGCACGAGACCCACCCGGGCGGGCCCGGGCGTGCGCTGCCCGACACCCAGCAGGGCATGCGGCGGCGCAACCTCGCCCGGGTCATGCACGCCGTGAGTGCCGAGGGGCAGCTGTCCCGCGCCACCGTCGCCGCGCGCATCGGTCTCACCCGTGCCGCGGTGTCGAGCCTCGTCGACGAACTCATCCGGTCGGGGCTGCTGGAGGAATTGGGTCCCGAGCGGCCCGGCCGGGTGGGCAGGCCGGGGTCGGCGCTCGCGGTCAGCGGAAGCGGACCGGCCGGGATCGGCGCCGAGGTCGGCGTCGACCACCTCGCGGTCTGCGCGGTCGACCTCCGTGGACAGGTGCGGGCCCGGGCGGTGCGGTACGGCACGAACCGGGGCCGCTCGCCCGGACCGGTGGTCGCGGAACTCACCGACCTGGTGCGCCGGGTCGTCGCCGAGGCGGAGACCGAGGGGCTGTGGCCCGCCGGGCTGGCCGTGGCCGTGCCGGGGCTGGTGGCACGAGACGCGCGGACCGTCGTACGCGCCCCGAACCTCGACTGGCACGACACGGACCTCGGCGCCCTGCTGCCCGCCGAGTTCACGCCGACCGTGGGCAACGAGGCCAACTTCGGCGCCCTCGCCGAACTCTGGCTCGGCGGCGGCACCCCGCGTGACTTCCTGCACGTGTCCGCCGAGATCGGCATCGGTGCCGCGGTCGTCGTGGACGGCCGCCTGCTGCACGGAACCCGTGGTTTCGCGGGTGAGTTGGGGCATGTGCCGGTCCATCCGGACGGGCCGGAATGCCCGTGCGGCGGACGCGGCTGCCTGGAGCAGTACGCCGGTGAGGAGGCGGTGCTGCGGGCGGCCGGTCTGGAACCGGGCGAGGACCGCGTGGGGCTGCTCGCGCAGCGGGCCACGCAGGGCGACGAGAACGTACGGGATGCCCTGCGCGGCGCGGGAGAGGCGCTCGGGACAGCGCTCACCGGGGCGGTCAACCTGCTGGACCCCGAGGGCGTCGTCCTCGGCGGTGCGCTGGCGGCGCTCGCGCCCTGGCTGCTGCCGTCGCTGCGGGACGAGCTGGCCAGGCGCACGGCGGGGCCGGCCTGCCCGGTGTCCGTGTCCCGGCTGGGTTCCGAGGGGCCGTTGCTGGGGGCCGCGCACTCGGTGGTTCGGGCGGTGCTGGACGACCCGGCGGTGGTGGCCGAACGGGCCTGACGGCTGGGCGACTTCGCGGGAGCAGGGCCTGCCGATTCGCTGGCCCAGGCCCGGCTGATTCATGGGAGCAGGCCCGGCTGATTCACAGGTGCAGGCCCAGCTCACCCGCGGGCGCAGGTGCGGCTGATTCACGGGCGCAGGCCCGGCCCACCTACAGATGCACGGCGGCTTCACTCGTCCGGGTGAGCGAGTTGTCCACAACCGTGCCGTCGTCCACCGAGGCAGACGACGTCCGGCTGCCCAACCGGCAAGCGCCGTACCGTGATTCACGCGGGGCGCAGCGGCCGTGCACAGCTGCCGCGTCCGGCTGAAGAGGGATCACAGGTCGGCAAGGGCACCGACACCAACTGTGCCTGCGTGGCCAAGATCCGCAAACAACGGCCGCCCGAGCGCGAAACTCACCGATGGGGGCACGCCCTGCTTCGGCAGGCAGCGGCGACGCCACGAGGCTGAGCGCGCGCCCCTCGCCCCACCAGTGAACCTCCCCCACCTCCGAAAGGCACTCCGTATGGAACGCGCAAGACCGTTCCCGAGCAGGCGACGGCTGTTGCAGGGCGCCGCCCTCGCCGCCCTCCCTACCGCGCTGCTGCCCGACGCGCTCGCCCGAGCGCAGGGCAGGGCCGTCGACTATCCGTCGGCCGAATGGCAGCCGGCGGTCGGGGCCAACTACACGGTCTCTCATCGTCCCGACTCCTATCCCCTCGACTTCGTGGTCATCCACGTCACCCAGGAGACCTACGCCGACACGCTGGCCATCTTCCGCGACCCGCAGCGGCAGGTGTCCGCGCACTACGTCGTCCGGTCGGCCGACGGTCATGTCGCGCAGTGCGTCCGGGAGGCCGACATCGGCTGGCACGCGGGGAACTGGGACTACAACACCCGCAGCATCGGCGTCGAACACGAGGGCTGGGTGGACCAGCCCGCCTATTTCACCGACGCGCTGTACGAACAGTCGGCCAGGCTGACGGCCGCGATCTGCGCGAACTACGGCATCCCCAAGAACCGGGAGCACATCATCGGACACTACGAGGTACCGGGCGCGGACCACACCGATCCCGGCCCCGCCTGGGACTGGGACCGCTACATGAGACTGGTCGACCTCGCCTGACCGAAGGGGGCGCAACCGCTGGCGGTGCCGACCCACCGTTCGAGAGCACGGTCGAAACGGTTGTCCGCGCGCGTACCCGGAGTGACGATGTCCCCGAGAGTTCACCTGTCGGGGAGGCCGAGTTGTCCGAACCCTGGGTGGCCCTGGAGCCGGGGGCCGACCCCGCCGAGCGTGTGCGGATGCTGCGGCGCGCGCACGAGACGTTCACGGAGGCAGGCACCGTGCCGCGTCCGGTGCGTTCGGTGGTGGCCGACTCCTGGCGGCGTTCGGCACGGGCAGGGGTGGGGCCCGACGGCACCGCGAGCGTGGAACTCTCGGACGGTGACCTCGGCGCCTACCGGGCCGAGCACCCGCTGGCACGGGTGATGCCGCTGTTCCGTGAACTGCTGGGCACGTTCGCCGCGGACGGCGAGCATCTGCTCGCCGTGTGCGACACGCGCGGCCGGCTGCTGTGGGTCGAAGGTCATCCGGCCACCCGCCGCCGGGCGGACCGGATGAACTTCGTTCCGGGTGCCCGGTGGGCGGAGACCGCCGTGGGGACGAACGCGCCGGGCACGGCGGTCGCCCTGGACCGGCCGGTGCAGGTGTTCGCTGCCGAGCACTTCATCCGGCGGGTGCAGCCCTGGACCTGCGCGGCGGCCCCGGTGCACGACCCCCGCTCAGGGCGGGTGCTCGGGGCCGTCGACATCACCGGCGGGGACGGCCTGGCGCATCCGCACAGCCTGGGGTTCGTCCAGGCGGTGGCGCGAGCCGCCGAGTCCCAGCTGGCGCTGCTGCTGCCCGAGCAGCCGACGGTCGACACGCCGGAGCTCAGCGCGCTGGGCCGTGACGAGACACAGCTGTGCGCCGGCGGGCGAAGGATCCGGCTCAGCCGTCGGCACAGCGAGATCGCGGTGCTGCTGGCCCGCCGTCCGGAGGGCCTGAGCGGCGAGGAGTTGCTGTGCGCGCTGTACGAGGACGAGTCGGTGACGCCGGTGACGCTGCGTGCCGAACTGGCCCGGTTGCGCCGGATACTGGGCCCGGGTCTGCTCGCGTCCCGTCCCTACCGGTTCACCGTGCCGGTCGAGTCGGATGTCGCCGTCGTCGAACGGCGGTTGGAGAGCGGCGCCGTGACGGCGGCGGCGAGTGCGTACACCGGTCCGCTGTTGCCGGGCTCGCAGGCACCGGCGGTGGTGCGGCTGCGGCGGCGCCTCGCCGACGGCTTGCGTTCGGCGCTGATCGCCCGCGGGGATCCCGACCTGCTGGCGGACTGGGCGCACGCTCCCTGGGGCGAGGACGACCTGGACGTATGGCGGGCGCTCGCCGCGGTGCGGCCGACGGCGGCGGTGCGGGCGCGTCTGGCGGCGCTGGAGTCCGAGTTGGCGGCGCCGGCCGCGTGGCCACGTCCGGCGGCGCCCTGACCCGGGCACCCGGCTCACGCGACCCCGGCGCCGCGACTTCGGTCACCCGATCTGAGCTCTTCACACCGGGGAGCCACGCAACGTACTTGCAACCTCCCGCTTCCTAGCCTCGGGCTGTCAGCTGCCCAACGGCGGGCAGCGCTTGTGAGGGAGGCAGAGCAGTATGACCCGATACGCGGCGCCCGGAACCGAGGGTGCGATCGTCTCCTACCAGGCGCGCTACGACCATTTCATCGGCGGCGAGTACGTGCCGCCGGCCCGCGGACAGTACTTCGAGAACCCGTCCCCCGTGAACGGGCAACCGTTCACGGAGGTCGCGCGCGGCACCGCGGCGGACGTGGAGAAGGCACTCGACGCGGCGCACGCGGCCGCCCCCGCCTGGGGCCGGGCCTCGGTGACCGAACGCTCCGACATCCTGCTGAAGATCGCAGACCGGATGGCGGCGCACCTCGAACCGCTGGCGGTGGCGGAGAGCTGGGAGAACGGCAAGCCCGTCCGGGAGACGCTGGCGGCGGACATCCCGCTCGCCATCGACCACTTCCGCTACTTCGCGGGAGCGATCCGCGCTCAGGAGGGCTCACTCGGCGAGCTCGACGACGACACGGTGGCGTACCACTTCCACGAACCGCTGGGCGTCGTCGCGCAGATCATCCCCTGGAACTTCCCCATCCTGATGGCCACATGGAAGCTGGCCCCCGCCCTTGCGGCGGGCAACGCGGTCGTCATCAAGCCCGCCGAGCAGACTCCGGTCTCCATCCACTACTGGATGAGCCTCATCGCCGACCTGCTCCCTCCCGGCGTGGTGAACATCGTCAACGGCTTCGGCGCGGAGGCGGGCAAGCCGCTGGCGTCCAGCCCGCGGGTGGCGAAGGTGGCGTTCACCGGCGAGACCACGACGGGGCGGCTGATCATGCAGTACGCCTCGGAGAACATCAAGCCCGTCACCCTGGAACTCGGCGGCAAGTCGCCCAACATCTTCTTCGACGACGTGTGGGCGCAGAACGACGACTTCCGCGACAAGGCGCTCGAAGGCTTCACCATGTTCGCGCTCAACCAGGGGGAGGTGTGCACCTGCCCGTCCCGGGCGCTCATCCAGCGGGGCCACTACGCCGAGTTCCTCAAGGCGGCCGTGGCACGTACCGAGCTGATCAAGCCGGGTCACCCCCTGGACACCGACACCATGATCGGCGCCCAGGCCTCCAACGACCAGCTGGAGAAGATCCTCTCCTATCTGGACATCGGCCGGCAGGAGGGCGCGAAGGTCCTCACTGGCGGTGAACGCGTCCAGTACGACGGCGAGTTGAAGGGCGGCTACTACGTCCAGCCGACCATCTTCGAGGGCGACAACCGCATGCGGATCTTCCAGGAGGAGATCTTCGGACCGGTGGTCTCGGTGACGTCCTTCGACGACTTCGACGACGCGATCAAAATCGCCAACGACTCCCTGTACGGGCTCGGTGCGGGCGTCTGGACGCGGGACATCAACACGGCCTACCGCGCGGGCCGGTCGATCCAAGCGGGCCGCGTCTGGACCAACTGCTACCACGCCTACCCCGCGCACGCTGCCTTCGGTGGGTACAAGCAGTCGGGGATCGGACGTGAGACGCACAAGATGATGCTGGAGCACTATCAGCAGACGAAGAACCTCCTGGTGTCGTACTCGCCGAAGAAGCTGGGCTTCTTCTAGACGGACGAGAAAAGGCGCCTGACCTGGGCTTTTGCCCGTCAGGCGCCTTCCCCTCGGCCGGCCCAGAGTAAGGACCGACTTGCGTCATAACTCCCAGTTCCTCCCACCGCTGTCCCGCTCCTGACCAGTACTTCCGGACCAGTCACGGACCAAACCCCCACTCAGCCTTCAGACTCCGCGCCCTGGCTGACGCGGTCCCACTCCTGCATGGACTGCTCGATGAGCCGGTTGGCCTGCTCTCGGACGCCGTCCAGGAACTTGGCGTAGTGGCGGAAGAGGACCTCAATGCTCTGGCCCGCGCGACGAGCGCACTCGGCGGGGTCCACACCGGAGTACAGCCAGAACGAGATCCCGGCGTGCCGGAGATCGTAGGGCCGCTTGGCCAGCTTGGACGCGAGTTCTGTACGGGTCAGGACGTACTTCCGTGCCCGCGCCCACGTGGTGCCATATGCAGCAGCGTCCACGTAGTTGCCGGCCTGGTTCCGGAACAGTCGGCCGTCCGGCGCCACGCCGAAGCGTTCGATGTGCGCGCGGAGCATACGTACGAACCGCGGCGGGATGGGCACAGGCCGGGTCGCGGTAGCCGCGCGGCGCTTGAGGGAATGCACCTCGTGCACCGAGCCGCCGTCCGTCCACTCTTTGCCTGCGGTTACGACGCCACCCGACAGGTTGAGCATCCCCCAGCCGGTCTCGGGCAGATGGCACTGTTCGAGCCGGAGATGGATGACCTCCGCAGGCCGCATCGCCGCGTAGTACATGCAGCCGAAGAACGCCTCCAGGTGAGGGCCCCGCCCGCGCTGTTGGGCAACCGCCGTGAGCAGCCGCGCGACCTGGGCGGGATTGGGGACGGCAGCCGGGTCCACTTCCTCGTTGACCGCTGGAGCGTTCCACCTGAGCCCGCTGAGGGGATTCTCCGTGAAGTAGCCTTTCTCCACAGCGATGTTGAGGACTTCGTTGAACGCAGCCCGCTTGTGCCGTGCCGTCTTGGCCGCAGCCTCTTTGCCGTCCAGCTTGAGACACAGGGCGTCCAGTGCCCGTCGCAGCACATCGGCTTCCGCGAGAGTGCTGACGGGCAGGGAGTTCCGCTTCATCCGATCCAGCGCCTGCCGCCATTCCTCAACTGGCTCTTTCCCCCATGCCTTCTTGTTGAATGCCCAGGAGTACAAGGCTCGCCGTAGCACCCGCGGCTCCGGATAGGTCACGCCAGAGCGCACAAGGGAAGGCGTGATGGTGGCGAATGCGTCGGCTAGTGTGCGGCGGGTGTTTCCCGGCGTGCGGTCCCACCGCTGGTCGAGGTATTCGTGCGCAAGGTCGTACCATGTCGTCCGCTGCTTGATAGCTCGCAGCTCGGACGCTGGCAGCCCTGTGTGCTCATCGAAAGGCTCACCTTCATGCGCCGCCGTCACCAGCTTTGCGCGCCTACTCTCGGCGAGCCCGTAGGTCATGAATGACTCTGATTTTTCACGCCCATTGACCGTCCACCGGACCATAAACGGCTTGCGCCGATCGGGGCGCTCTCGTATGTCCCAGAAGCGGACGTTGTAACTCATCGCCAAGTATCAGAATCTCTTTCGCACTTGTCCCACCAGGCATCCAGGTCAGCACGACGACACCTGAGTTCACCATTGGGCAACTTGATCATTCGCGGCGCTTCCCCGCGAGCGCGCATTCGGTAGAACGCCGACGGACTCATACGGATCTCCGCGAGAACCTCGGCGAGCTTCAGCGCCGGAGGACGAGCCATGCAATATCACTTTCGCATTGAGAAGGGCTTCACGCCGGAAATCCAGGCGCGCATCGATACAGCGCATGAATTCCTCACGGCGCACAAGCGAACAGTCCGGAAGGAGACCTTGCGTAGCGAGCAGCAGTGGCCGTGGGCATGAAAGTGTGGTCATTGATGTAGCAGCAGCTGGCAACAGCCACCCAGCATCTCCTCTCGAATGCGTACGGCTCTGCCAACTGGGTCCGCCACGGCTCCACCGCCAAGCACAGCCGAATGCGAACACCATCAATGCTCTGGAAGATCCCCGGTTTCGGTAACCGGGGATCTTCTGCTATGTATCGCCCTGATCTACAAGGTCCTGCTCGTCGCGCCTGTTTCCGCCTCGGTCACGAGGCCACGCGGTACGAGAGGAGAGCCGGGGGTGCACCATCCGCGACGAGCACGGGCAGCCTGTCGCCGGTGAGCCGGTCGAGGTTACGGGCCCCTACACCCTCAAGCGCCAACAGCCCAGGCGCCGTGGCGCGTTGCTGCACTGCGGTGCGGAGCGATGTACGTAAGGACCTCGCGGCCACGGCGATAGCCGCGTTACAGCAGATCCTCGCCAATCAATCCTGGCGCACAGACGCAGAGAGGCAGAGCCTTGGAAAGGGCGCCAAATTCCTCCGTCTCCTGGGCAGTCCAGGCGTTCGCGGCGCCGAGCGGGATAGGGCGCGTTGATGGGGGCGAATCGGAAGGCGGGACTCGACAGGTGGACCTCCTCGGAGCGGGACGCGGTCGTGGGACCGAGCAGCGCGGGATGCGTACTGCACATAGCGGCCAGCTCCTCTGCAGGCCGGCCCCTTCCATGCCTCGCCCCGCGGCTGACCTGGTGTTTTCCGGGTCGTTGTACGTTGACATGACCCCGAACAGGGTTCCAGTCCCGTGGGCCACTTTCTCGTCTGCCGTGGGCGAATGCCAGAGCCTCGTCGCGCATACCCACTCGCCCCTTGGCGATCCCCGCCGTGGATCCGGCCGACATCTCGGACGGTGACCAATACGTGCGATGCCGATGGTCCCGTACCGCTGCTGCGCTGCAGTGATCAGCTGACCGAGGTCGGCACCGAACCCCGGTCGCGCACGACTGTCTGAGGGAAGATGGTGCCTGGCTAACGCCTGTTGCATTTCGCGGTGCGGCGCCGGGCGCGGGCGAGGGTGCCGTCGAGCGGCACGACGTGGCACCCGTGCGGGCGATCCTGTGCCGGGTACAGTCGAGGCACTCAGCGTGGGCGGCCAGGAGAGTGGATCATCTCCAGCGCCCAGCGGCGCTCTCGGTGCTGACGAGGGATATGGCGTTACATGATCCCTTTCCAGTGCCAAGGGCGCGGTTCTGTCCGGCCCCGTAGGCAGTCGACGCGGTACTGGGCCTCGGCCTGCCACTCCGGCCGCGTTGCGGCATGCTGGGCCGCGTAGGTGGTCATGCGCAGCTCGCGGGCGCCGGCGAGGAGTTCGTACCCCTCCCACTGTGTGACGTCCGTACCGTACAGCGTGCAGAATTCGTCGTACTCGGCTCGCGTGACTGCGCCGGTCGTCGTCATCTTGACTGCGGTGGAGACAAGATCCCATTCCGGCGGTCCGATAGAGACCCGCTCGAAGTCGAGCAGTAGAGGCCCGTCTGCGGTGCGCGGGACGTTGCCGACCCACGCGTCTCCGTGTACGACGCACTCGGGCAGGCCCGCTGGCCTGTGCTCCCACCACTCACCGAGTTCCGCGTGCCGGCCTCGCAGCCACTCGCGATCGTCCTTGGACAGGGACGTCGCGGCCTCGATCCGCTCGGCGACCCGTACGAACGGGGAGAGCCGGTCGAGGGGGAAGTCCGGCACGGGCAACGGGTGGAGCTGCTTCAGCAGCGCGACGACGTCTCGGACAGTACCGATCTCATGCGGCGGCAGCTCGACCCAGAAGGTCACAGGGCGACCTACGGCCTCGACCGGCTGCTCGACCGGCAGCGCACGGACAGCAGGCACCCCGTTGTCAGCGAGCCACCGGGCCACCCGAACTTCACGCACCGCCGCCTTCCACTGGCCGGCGCGCGCGATGCGGACAACCACCTTGCCGGGAAGGCGCCATATCTCGTTCTCGGCGATGCGGATCGGCTCGGCGCCGGCGGGATTGAAGCCTGCGAGGGCGCAGGCTTCTTCAAGTACGGCGCGGGCGGGGACAGCCGAGATCGTCATGCCTGCAAGGTAGCCGTGATCCGCTGGCGCAGGTGCGCCGCCTCTTCCAGCGTGCGGTGCTGCCCGGCGAGTCGGCGGAGTTCCTTGAGGTCGTCGGCTGCCCTGCGCGAGGTGAGCTGGCCGACGTCGTTGAGAGCCTTGTGGCCAATGTGGATGGCCTGCATCGGGTCTCCCTTCGCCATGACCAACGACGCCAGCTTCGTCGCCGAGATCGCGCGCGAGCGGGCGTAGTCGTCGGTGTGTCCAGCGACCGCCGTCGTGAATCGCTGCGCTGCCCGCCCGGGGTCCTGGTCGGCATGCATGGCCAGGTCCCAGAGCGCATGCGCCGTGTCGCCGTGGTGCTGTGCCTCGTCGTAGTAGCCCATCCATGGCGGATCCTCGGCCGGGTTCGAGTGGGCGAAGGCATCGTCAGCTGCACCGACTGCGGCCAAGGTGCCCTGTACGTCGTGCATCTTCCCGAAGGCGCGGGCGCGGGCGCTGTGCAGCATGGCTTGGATGGTCGGGGTGAGCCGGTCGGAACGGACGAGGCCCTTCTCCGCGTACGTCAGTCCCTCATCCGGATCGCCGAGCCAACTCGCCTGACGGGACAGGAAAGAGAACGTCTTTGCCCGCAGCCACCAGTCGCCGGACTCCTCCGCGCACTCGGATGCGACCTTGAAGGCGACCCGGGCGTCATCGTGGGCGTAGGCGTCGAAGTGAGTTGCGCCGACCACGATGCCCAGCCGCGCGACGCTGCCGAGAAGTTCCGAGCGCAGCGTGGCCGGGCAGTCGACGGACAGCAGCCGTACCGCCCATTCCATGCTGCGGCTGGCGAAGTCGCCGAGCATGCCGCCTCCGCCTTGTGCGTTGTCCCAGCGGTGGATGCCGTCAGCGATAAGGCGCAGCTCTTGAAGCTCCTTCGGACGGATGCGCTTCGGGAGTTCGGGCGGTGCCGTTGGGGCTACGAGTCGGGCGAGGTCTATCGGGGCGAATGCGGCGAGGCTGGTGGCAGCCAGGAAGGCGCGTCGGTCCACGGGCGGCAGGCTTCCGGGTAGCGGGGTTGAGGACTCCAGCATGCGGCTTTGGTGGACCTGAATGGTTCCCTCCACCGCGCCCCTCCGTGCTCTATCCGCTTCACGCAGTTTTTTATCCGCATCGCCGAAGACCATCCCCCAGGCGCGCGTGAGGACTCCGCCGGTCTCCAGAACGGCGTCGAGGCGCTCGGCGAGGTCCCGCTGACACTTGTACTGACCCTTCTCGATTTTCGAGATCACATCCGGGCTGACCTGCACCATCGGCCCTAACTGCGCGGCGCCGAGACCCGGGCGTCGCTTGCGCCAGTACCGCAGTTCCGCACCGAACCACTCCTGTGGCGAGCCGTCTGGGTTGAGCACTTTCTCGGGCTGCGGCATCTCGGTCCCTTGGTCGTGATGCGGATATCTCAGCTCTCCGCATCCGGATCTGCACGCGGGTCTCGCGGCCTGACTGAATGGTTGCCGACCGGTTCCACCCCAGTACACACCGCAGTCAAACCTCAAATGTGAGGATTCCGCCAGCCCGAAGTGGATCTGTGATGGCCAACCTCTTGGAAGTGGCCCTCGTGCCAGCAACCGGCGTACGCGCGACGACGCGCAGCAAGCCGGGGAACCTGGAGATAGACCTCGACGTGACCCCGGAGGCCGTGCCCATCATCAGAACCGTCGTGCGGGCCCACTTGAAGCTGTGGGGTCTGCCCGGGTTGATCGGCAATGCGACCCTGACGGTTACGGAGCTGCTGACCAACGTCCAGAAGCACACACGGCCCGTCGCCAGCACAGGGACGAGGAATGCACGGCTGACGATCACGCGCCTGACCGGGGTGCTGAGCGTATGCGTGCGTGACTTCGATCCGGCATTGCCCAAGCTCTCCAACGAAGCAGCGGACGCCGAGCATGGTCGGGGCTTGCACCTCGTCACGGCCTTCGCCGACGACTGCGGCTGCTCCGAGTTCACGGGCGGCAAGGACGTGTGGGCGAACTTCCTGATCCGCAGTCAAGAGACGAGCGACAATGCCCAGACGCGGAGGGAGTCGTGACCGCTCCGAAGACCTCCAGAGCGGAGCCCGCGCCGGTCGACGCGCAGACCATCCGCGAGACGTACACGGTCGGCCTCGAGGTATGGGGCACCTGCCCGCCGGAACTTGTGAAGATGAAGATCCTCCTCGGCCGGCTGCGAGGGCATGTGCAGCTCCTCGTCCCGGAGGTCACTGCCATCGCGGCCCGTATGCGAGGAGAGATTCGTCGTACGGCGATCTACGTCATCGTGCGCGCTCATCACCTCCTCGAGGAGAGCGCCGGCAAGTCGCCGGCCACGCAGGCGTGCCACGCGCAGGACCTCGCGGTCATCTCTCGCGCGCTACTGACGCTGTTCGAGAACCCAGGCCCGCTCGGTCCGCCGACCGGCCAGGACGAGATCGAGGAGGCCGTAGGGCGGCGGGTGTGCGGCGCGTGCTCCCAGCCGATCGTGGACGGGGAGTCGTTCGAGCGTGCGCTGTACACGAGCGATTCGAGCGGCGGCATCCACGGCTATCTCCACACGGACACCTGCGCCGCTCTCGCCGAGGAGCGGCGGGCGCAGCTGCGCGCGATATGAGCCGCCGCCCTGCCCCCGGAAGACCCCCGTCGGGGAGGGAGGTCCTGCTCTCCGGGCTGTCAGACACCCCGAGGCAGGCTTCCGGAACACCTACGAACCCAAAGAGGAGGAGGCCGTCCCGTGGAGCGGCAATGGGTCATCGATGACTGCTGGCTCGGGTGCGAGCGCAACGGAGTTTCGGTGATCTGGCTCGGCCCGGTGCAGTGGGACGGGCAACATGCCCCGTTCTACGCGTGTGAGCCGTGCCTGGACCGCCTCAAGCGACAGTCGAACGCCTACTTCATGGAGCGGCATCCAGCCGCCGTCTAAGAAGCGAGCAGAAAGAGTACGCACCGCGTGAGGACCAACAAGAAGAGCACCGTCAAGGCCGCGAAGGCCCAGATCAAGCGGGACACCAAGAGCAGCCAACCCGACCCCGCAGAGTACCCAGGGCTCTCTTGCGGATCGACACGTCCGGGCCTATACCCCCGACAGCCTCTACGGCGACGAGGGCGCAACAACTGCTGAGTAACCAGAGCTCGACCCGGCGCGGGCGACAGGTAGCCGGCCCCCTCAACTGCCCGCCCGTTGTCGGCGACGGGCGGGTGGACCACCCGGCAACCGGGTCAAGACGGCTGGGTGCCGGACAACGCGTGTGGGGAAGGGCCCTTCCTCCTACCGGGCCTCTCCCCACGCGAACCAGCTCAGCGAGAGGAAGGGAGAGCAGCGTGACGATCTCTCGGGCCGCTTTTCAGCTGAACCCCGACAACCGCACCGCCCGGCTGCGCGAATCCGTTCTCAAGGTACGGAGCCGTGGTTTGCGTCCTCGCTGACCACCAAGCCGAGCTGGGCTGCCACAAGCAACAACTACCCAATAGGAGTAGGTAATCGGATGACTGCCATTGAAGACTCGACGGTTCGCGATCCAGACGCGCTGCGTGCGGACATGGTCCGCGCACTCCATGACCAGGACGCGGTCAAGTCCGAGTCGGTCGCCGCTGCCTTCGCCGCGGTGCCCCGGCACCGATTCGCGCCGGACGCACCTCTCGAACTCGCCTACGACCTCCACCACACCGTGCCGGTCAGGAAGGACGAGCACGGCCTGGACCTCAGCGTCATGTCCGCCGCCCACCTCCAGGCCGTGATGCTGGAGCAGGCCGAGATCAAGCCCGGCATGAAGGTCCTGGAGATCGGTTCCGGCGGCTACAACGCCGCGCTCATCCAGGAACTCGTGGGCAGCGACGGAGTGGTCACCACCGTCGACATCGACCGTGACATCGTCGACCGCGCCCGTCTGTGCCTAGACGATGCCGGCTACGACCAGGTGAAGACGGTCGTAGCCGATGCCGAGGCCGGTGTCCCTGACGGTGCGCCGTACGACCGGATCATCGTCACCGTAGCCGCGTGGGACATCCCTCCGTCGTGGATCAGTGAGCTTGCCGAGAAGGGCAGGCTCATCGTCCCGCTGACTGTACGCGGCACGACTCGTTCAATCGCGTTCGACCGCGAGGGCGAGGGTCTGGTCAGCCGCTCCTACCGTCTGGCGCGCTTCGTGCCCATGCAGGGCGGGGAGCCGCCAAGGAACGCAAGGCGCTGCTGCGTGAGGGCGTCGTGGTGCAGACCGACGACGAGCGGGTCCCCCTCAACACGAAGGCGCTGACTCACGCCCTGGACACTCCCGGGCGGGAATTCTGGTCGGGGGCGGCCTACGACCTGCCCGACGAGCTGGAGCTGTACCTCACGCTCCATCTGTCGAGCGCGGCCCGACTGCACGCGTCCAAGGAGATCGTCGACAGCGGGCTCGTGGACGCATCGACCCTGCTCGGTGTGCCGGCACTGGTCAGCGAGGACAGCATCGCGTACCGCACCCGCCGCGAGAACGAGGACAGCGGCGGGTTCGAGAGCGGCGTGGTCGCTCACGGCCCGCAGGCCGAGGTCCTCGCTGACGAGTACCTGAACCTGCTGCGGTGCTGGGCCCAGGACCACCGCCGCAGGGGAGCTGCAACGATCCGGTTCCTGCCGGGTCCCGCCCCGTCGACTCTGCCCGAGAACAGCGTGCTGAAGCGGCACGGCATCGTCGCCGTGTCCTGGCACTAAGACTCCGGGGCCCACTCTCGGGCCTCGGCTCCTTGCACCATCACTCACTGCCAAGGAGGCATGTATGACCGTTCAGATGGAGCGCCCGGTTGCTCAGCCGGTCGCCGTACAGGGGGCGTCCGGACAGGACGGCTTCGACCTGGACATCACGATCGTCGAGGGCGGCCCCGCAGCGGACCAGCTCATCCGTCTGACGAACGACGGCTGCGGCTCGTCGTGTCAGTCGGCGTGCACCAGCTGCCCGTAACAGCACAGACCGCTTGATCGCGGTGCCCGGCCGCGCCTGATTGATTGGCGTGGCCGGGAACCGCTCGGCCACAGGAGGGGTGTGTGTATCGCTACGTTGATGCGGCAGTGGTGCGGGCGGCGGTGTTGGACTCCGACCGCCAGCTGGTCTGGCCCGAGCTGACCGGCCCATCGGCGAACACGGTGTCGTGGCGTGCGTGGCTGCAACAGACCTGGCAGGCAGCCGACTTCGCGACCGCCGTCGAAGCCGCCAGCCCGGACCTCGCCACTCGAGTGGACCAGGTCTGCGCCGACCGGCCGCTGCCGGATATTGCTGTACGCCGCACGGTGCTCTCGGTGCTGCGGTACCTGCTGCGGGCCCGCACGCGCGCCACCCCGTTCGGTCTGTTCGCCGGGGTCGCGGCCGCGCGAATAGGCGCCGCCCCCGCGCTGCACGTGGGCACCGGGCACCAGGCATCCGCCAGACCCGACGCGGCATGGACGACGGCGCTCATCGACCGGTTCGAGGAGCACAGCGGACTACAGCCCCATCTGAAGCTGGTCACGTCCAGCCTCGCCGTCGAGCGAGACGGGTACGTGGTGATCGAGCACCGCCCACGCGGCACACGAGACGGCGCTTCCGAACACGTGCAGATACGCGTGACCGGACCGGTCCGCACAGCCCTGGACGGCGCGCGGACTCCGATCCTGTGGGGCGACCTCACCGCAAAGCTCTCGGCCAGTTTCCCGACCGCGCCGCTCGCCGCCGTCGAGAACCTACTTGCGGGCCTGGTCAGGCAACGATTCCTGATCAGCAGCCTCCGCCCGGCGATGACGACCACTGACCCGCTCGCCACCCTCCGCACACATACGCAGCACCTCACACCCGCTGAGACAGCAGAGTTGTACGAGGCCCCCGAGACCGCACGCGACCTGCGGGTGGACTGGGACCTGGTCGTCCCGGAGACGGTGGCCCAGGAGGCGGCAGCAGCGGCCAAGGCACTCACCCGTCTCGCACCCCGTGCGGCGCTGACCGGATGGACCGAGTGGCACAGCCGATTCCTTGAGCGTTACGGGCCACAGGCGGTCGTCCCCGTAGTGGATGCCATCGACGCGCTCGGATACCCACCCGGCTACCTCGGGTCCACCTCCGCGCCGGCGCCCTCCCCACGGCCCGACCGTGACGGCGGACTCATCAAGCTTGCCCATGCCGCCGCGATGCAGCGCCGCCTTGAAGTAGAACTCGACGACGCCGCGCTTGAGGAGCTGGCCACCACCGATCCTGGCCACCCCGTCCAGCCGAGCACCGAGGTGACCATCCGCATCGACGCCGCCAGCGTTCCGGCGCTGCAGAAAGGCGAGTTCACCCTGAATGTCGTCGGGGTGGCACGCTCGGCCGGAACGACTACCGGCCGCTTCCTGTCCTTGCTGGACGACGAGGACCGCCGCCGCATGACCACGGTGTACGCCGGGCTGCCCGCAGTGCATCAGGGCGCGCTCCTCGCGCAGATCAGCTCTACACCTGTGTCCGCACCAGCTGAGAACGGCGTAGCCCGGGCACTCGCCGGGGCGTCCCGGACTCGGGCAGACCGACGGTCCGCGGGCTGAGTCGGGCCCGGCACACCTTGAGGAATTCACCCAGTTCAGACAATTGCACTTTAATGTACATAGCAGCGAGTGTCGCAGTATTCAGACGAAATGTAAGGGGGAAGATTTTCTCCCGGGTCTGCCGTCTGTCCTTCACAAAGCGGCGGGGCCGAGGTAATGGGCGTATCAGCCGGGCTGACCGGCCGTGAGCCCGTCGGGCCGACCGGTGGTCCGCAAGGCGAGGGCGCGCAGACCGTCGTACGACGGCGTGCCCGGCTCCGCCGTCCAGAGGACGAGTTCCTGATCGGGATCGCCAGCACAGACGAGGGTGTCCCAGTCCAGGACGAGTTCGCCCACGAGGGGATGGCGGAACCTCTTGACGCCCGCCCTGCGCGACGGCGCTCGACGACTGCCCCACCATTGACCGAATTCCCTGTCCTCCACGGAGAGTTCGCCGACCAAGTTGATCAACTGCGGATCCTCGGGGTATTTGGCGGCCTCCCTGCGCAGATGGGACACGCAGTCACGGGCGACGGCTCGCCAGTCCGCGTAGAGCGTCCGCATGGAGGGATCGGTGAAGAGGATGCGGACGCAGTTCCGCCTGCCTTCCGGCACCTTCGCGAAGTCGGTGAACAGGGCGACGGCGAGCGGATTCCACGCCAGGATGTCCATACGGCGGCCGATCACCATGCCTGGACTCGAGGTGAGATCGTCGAGCAGGCGGCGCAACTGCGGATGTGCCTTCTGCGCGGCCGGACGGCGGTGTCGTGCCCGTTGTCGGCCGCCCAGCTCGAACAAGTGGTCACGTTGGCGATCGGACAGGCGCAGCACATGGGCGAGCGCGGCCAGCACTGACGCAGACGGTTGGATGCGGCCCTGCTCCAGCCGTGTGTAGTAGTCGGTGCTGATGGCGGCGAGCAGGGCGACCTCCTCCCTGCGCAGACCGGGCACACGTCGGCCACCGGTATCGGGCAGACCGACGGCGCGCGGAGTCAGCTCGGCCCTCCGCGTCTTGAGGATTTCTCCCAGCTCGTTCAGATGCGCGTCGCTGGCCATGACGCCAGTGTGGCATCGCTCGGCCGCCGGCAGGGGGGTAAGGATTTCTCCCCTGGATAACGGGTTCCCCGGATGGAATTCTCCCCTTGCAGGTTCCTGGGAAAGTGACAGGGTCGGTGACGTGACCGCCGGAAAGAATGATTTCCCGAATGTCACCGATATCCAGTATTCCCGTGGAAGGCGGAGGAAGCGAGGCGAGACAGTGCGGACGGATGTCCCCTTCCTCGGCAACGCGCTGGCGCTCACCGGTGGCCCCACAGCCCTGGCGCCCGTGCCAGAACGCCTCGAAAGCCGCGAGTGCCACCACTCCTCCTGCCCTCGCCTCGGTCCTCGGTCAGCAACCCGCCCAGCCCCGGTCGACGGCCGGGCAGCGTGTCCCCCACCCGAAACCACGCCAGGAGCACCACCTCATGTCCGAACGGAAGAAGTTCGCGCCGCCTGCCATCCAGGAGTTCGCCCCCAAGCTCGCGGAGGTGACCGACACCGTCCTGTTCGGCGACATCTGGGAGCGGCCGGGTCTGTCCCCGCGCGACCGCAGCCTCGTCACCGTCACGGCTCTGGCTTCCCTGTACCGGGCCGACCAGCTCGGCTTCCACCTCGGCAAGGCGCTGGAGAACGGTGTCACCAAGGACGAACTGATCGAGGTCATCACCCATCTGGCCTTCTACGCCGGATGGCCCAATGCCATGACTGCGATGACCCAGCTCAAGGAGATCGTGGAGAAGTCCGACCAGTCGGGCTGATGCTCCTCCGCCCGCCCGTACCCCACATCACGGGCTCTTTCCCCACACCGCCGCGCGGTCCGGTGGCAGCACCACACCAGAGGAACGACACACCATGGAACTGCTGAAGCGGCCTCCCACCATGAAGCTCCCGGCCGAGTGGTTCACCGGCGACGCCTACGCGGACGTGATCCACCGCGGTGAGGACCCCTCGCGGATGCGGGCCAACATGGTCCGATTCACCCCCGAAGCCCGTACCGCCTGGCACTCCCACGCTCTTGGCCAGACCCTCCACATCGTCGAAGGCATCGCCCTGGTGCAGTCCCGTGGCGGCGACATTCTCAAGGCCCATCCCGGCGACGTCATCCACACGCCCCCCGGGTGAGGAGCACTGGCACGGTGCCGCGCCCGACCAGTTCATGGTCCATCTCGCCTTGTGGGAGACGGACGACACCACCTGGCTCGAACACGTCCCGGACGACGAGTACAACGGCCCGCGCGTCAGCACCCGCACCCACCCCTGACGCCACGACAGACCCGACAAGAGCTGGGAAGCCATCATGCGAGCAACCATCATCCACGCGTCCGGTGACATCCGGGTGGAGGACGCCCCAGAGCCGAAGATCGTGGCGCCCACGGACGCGGTCATCCGCACTGTCGCCACCTGTGTGTGCGGCTCCGACCTGTGGAGCTACCGCGGCATCAACCCGGTCACCGAGCCGCAGCCGATCGGCCACGAGTACGTCGGCATCGTCGAGGAGGTCGGCAGCGACGTATCGACCGTCAAGCCCGGCCAGTTCGTCATCGGCTCCTTCATCGCATCCGACAACACCTGCCCGAACTGCCAGGCCGGCTACCAGACCAACTGCATGCACCGGGACTTCCCCAACGGCTGCCAGGCCGAGTACGTCCGCGTCCCTCTCGCCGACGGCACTCTGGTCGCCACCCCGGAGCAGCCGGCCGAGGAGCTGATCCCTGGCCTGCTGACACTCTCCGACGTCATGGGCACCGGCTGGTACGCCGCCAAGGCCGCCGAGGTCAGGCCTGGTTCGACCGCCATGGTCGTCGGTGACGGCGCGGTGGGCCTGTGTGGTGTCATCGCCGCCAAGGAACTGGGCGCCGAGCGCATCATCGCCATGAGCCGGCACGAGTCCCGGCAGAAGCTGGCGCTGGAGTTCGGCGCGACCGACATCGTCGCCGAACGCGGCGAGGAAGGCGTCGCCCGCGTCAAGGAACTGACGAACGGCATCGGCGCCGAGTCCGTCCTCGAATGCGTCGGTACCCAGCAGTCCATGCACCAGGCCCTGCAGTCCACCCGCCCCGGCGGCAACGTCGGCTTCGTCGGCATGCCGCACGATGTGCAGATCGACGGCCAGGAGCTCTTCTTCTCCCACGTCGGTCTGCGCGGTGGCCCCGCTCCCGTGCGCGCCTACCTTCCCGACCTGATCGACCGCGTCGTCGGCGGTCGCATCAACCCGGGCAAGGTCTTCGACCTCACCCTGCCCCTGGACGAGGTCGCAGAAGGTTACAAGGCCATGGACGAGCGCCGCGCCATCAAGGCATTGCTGCGCCCGTGACCTGCAGCCCAGGCCATGGTGGGCGCCGGTCGACGGCGCCCACCACCGCCGACCCGACGGGCGGCGGCTCGGCCGCCGGCCCGTCGCAGCCGCCGGACAGAACGGACCGACAGCCATGATCAGCGAAGCGATCGCCACCGTCGAGGCGTACTTCGAGGCCTTCGGCACGCGCGACATGGAGCGCGTCCTCTCCCACTTCACACCCGAGGCGACCTGGACGATTCCGGGCGATCAGGCCCTGACCCCCTGGGCCGGGAGCCGCACCGGTCCGCAGGAGATCCGGCAGTCCCTCACCGCATTCTTCGCCGCCGTCGAGCCACTCTCATTCGAGCTGGGCACCGTGGTGGAGGCCGACGGACGGGTCTTTGCACCGGGCCGGTACACCTCCCGGTTCCACCCCTCAGGACAGGTACTCGAAAGCGAGATGATCATGCGCTTCACCGTCGCCGACGGAATGATCAACGACTATCGCGTTTTCGAGGACTCCCTCGGCGTCACCCGCACCTACCTCGGTGAGCCGCTCACCACAACTCCCAACTGACCACGAGTCTTCCGGCACCCTCCATCACAGCGGCACCGCCTTATGCCCTGCTCGGCCTCCGGATTTCCCGCATGTCCGCCCCGCTCGCCGCCTCCTCGACCGGAGAACACCGATGACGCAATGGACGAACGACGAGCTCGACCGCATCGCCGCGGCCGACGAGCTGGAGATGGCGCCGCGCCGCGGTGACAACACTCTGCGAGGTCCGGTGCCGATCTGGGTCGTCCGTGCCGGCGACGACCTGTACGTCCGCTCCTTCCGCGGGACGGACGGCGGCTGGTGGCGCACGGCCCGCGCCGGCCACGAGGGGCGCATCCGCTCCGGCGGCGTCGACAAGGACGTCACCTTCGTCCACGTAGCGGACTCCGAGATCAACGACCGCGTCGACACCGCGTACCGGACCAAGTACGGCCGTTTCGGCGGCGCATACGTCAACCCCATGGTCGCGGCGCGCGCCACGACACTGCGACTGGTGCCCCGATGACCAAGACGCTCCCGGTGGGAGCCGCTGAGCCACCACCGACAGCCAGTCCCGCACAGGAGTAAGCACCATGCTCGGTCTCGAACTCGTCGTCGTCCTGGGTGCGGCCGTGCTGGTGGGCAACGTCCTGGGGCAGCGCCTCCGCGTCGCGCCGCCCGTCGTGTTGCTCGTCGTGGGCGCGATCATCGGCCTCGTCCCGGCCGTTCGCCAGACCCAACTCCCGCCCGAAGTGGTGTTGTTGCTCTTCCTTCCCGTGTTGCTGTACTGGGAGAGTCTGACCACGTCGATGCGGGAGATTCGTAGTAACCTGCGCGGCATCGTCCTGCTGAGCACGGTCCTGGTGATCCTCACCGCAGGGGCCGTGGCGGTCGCCGGGCACGCGCTGGGACTGCCGTGGGGGCCGGCGTGGGCGCTGGGCGCGGCCGTGGCTCCCACCGACGCCACAGCGGTCGGCGCGCTGGCCGGTTCTCTCCCGCGACGTCAGATCACTGTGCTGCGCGCGGAAAGCCTCGTCAACGACGGCACTGCACTGGTCATCTACGGCCTGGCGGTCGGTATCACCGTCGGCGAGGAGCACCTCACCCTGCCGCACGTCGGAGCGCTGTTCCTGCTGGCCTACGGCGGAGGGGCCGCGGTCGGAGTGGCGGTCGCCTGGGTCAACATGAATCTGCGGCGCCGGCTGGACGATCCCCTGCTGGGCAATCTCGTCATGATTCTGGCGCCGTTCACGGCATATCTGCTGGCCGAACAGATCCATGCCTCCGGCGTCCTCGCGGTCGTCGTGAGCGGCCTGATCATGGCCCAGGTGGCTCCGAGCCTCATCCGTGCCGATCACCGTCGCCAGGCACTGGCCTTCTGGCCACTGGCCACATTCATCATCAACGGCGCGCTGTTCGTCCTGGTCGGGGTGGAACTGCAATACGCACTCCGTCACCTGAGCCGCTCCGACCTCCAGGATGCCCTGATCGCGATCGGAGCGATCAGCGTGGTCCTGGTCGCGGTCCGGTTCGCGTTCCTGTTCTCGTCCGCCTACCTGATCCGCCTGATCGACCGGCGTCCCGAGCAGCGGCTGCGGAGAATGAGTGACCGAGCCCGCGTGGTCAGCGGGTTGGCGGGCTTCCGGGGCGCGGTGTCGCTGGCCGTGGCGCTCTCCGTACCGGAGACCCTCGACTCGGGTGCGCCGTTCCCCGGCCGGGCGTTCATCGTGTTCGTCACCTCCGGCGTCATCGTGGTGACCCTCGTGGTGCAGGGGCTGTTGCTGCCGGGCGTGGTGCGCTGGGCCAGGCTGCCCCGCGACACCTCCGTCGACGAGGAGCAGATCCTCGCCGAGACCATGGCAACCGAGGAAGCCATCAAGGCGCTACCCCGACTCGCGGCCGAACTGGGCACCACCCCCAAGGTCATGGAGTGGCTGCGCCAGGAGTACGAGGCCAACCTGGCGACCGCACGAGCAAGGGGCGCCGGCACCGACGACGATCCCGCCCTGCTCCACAACCGCCACTACACCGACCTCCGTCTCGCCCTCATCGCCACAAAGCGTGCGATTGTCGTCCGCCTGCGCGACGAGTCGCAGATCGACGACACTGTGCTCCGCCGTCTGCAAGCCACCCTGGACAACGAAGAGGTCCGGCTGGCCGGAGGCGAGCAGGTGGAGTAGGCCGATTGCGGTAACTGCCTTGACGACGCGATCCCCACGAGAAGGAATCCCGCTGCCATGTCCTCCAGCCTCATCGACGTCCACGCCCACCTCCTCCCAGACTTCTACGTCCAGCAGGCGACAGCGGCGGGCCACGCCCACCCCGACGGCATGGGCGGCTGGCCGTCATGGTCCGTGCAAGCCCATCTCGATCTGATGGACCGCAACGGCATCGAGACCGCAATGCTCTCCATGTCCTCCCCCGGTGTGCACTTCGGCGACGACAAGGCGGCCCGCCTCCTCGCCCGGCGCGTCAACGAGTACACCGCCGAACTGACCCAGGACCACCCGGGCCGTTTCGGTAATTTCGTGTCGCTTCCGCTGCCGGACGTCGACGGTGCGCTGGAGGAGATCGCCTTCTCCTTCGACGAACTCGACGCCGACGGCGTGGCGTTGCTGACTCACACCCACGGGGTGTACCTGGGCGACCAGCGCCTCGACCCGGTGTTCGCGGAGCTCGACCGGCGGCGGGCCGTGGTCTTCCTGCACCCCACCTCCCCTGTGTGCTGGGAGCAGTCGGCGCTCGGCAGACCGCGTCCGATGGTCGAGTACATCTTCGACACGGCCCGCACCGTCACGGACCTGGTGATGGCCGGCGTCCTGACGCGTCACCCGAACATGCGGGTGATCGTCCCGCACTGCGGCGGCTCGATTCCCGTCCTGGCCGACCGCATCAACGAGTTCATGAGCCTGTTCCTGCATGCGCGGCAGCCGCCCAGCCCCGACGCCGTGCAGCAACTCCGCGGCCTGTACTACGACATGGCGGGCACAGCGTTCCCACGCCAGGTCCCCGCACTGCTGAAGCTCGTCGACCCTGACCGCGTGCTCTTCGGCAGCGACTACTGCTGGACGCCTGCGCCGCTGGCCGACGCCCACATCGCGGCGATCGACGAGGCCGAACCACCGGCGCAGGACACAACATGGCGATCGCTCACGACCGCGAACGCCAAGCGCCTGTTTCCGCGCACAACGCCGTGAACCGCGGTACGCCGGCCCTCAGCGCGATCACGCTCCCGACGTCGTCGGCACGATGGCCGGTCGCGGCGGCCGTGAGCGGGGCGATCTTGCCCGCCGGGGTCAGGAGGTACTCGCGTTGATCGCCGTCGAGGCGGAGCACCCATGTGAGTACGTCGTGGCGGCCTGCGACGCGCTGTCGCGCAGTGCACGTCGGCATGGTCGTCCCGCCCTGCACGTAACACGTAAGTCGACGGGCTCGACATGCGAAGGAAAAGCAATCCACGACGACATCGGATGCGGCGGCGGCCTGCCCATGGCCTGGCCCACCCACCGGTATTTGCCAGCAACGAGGAGGAAGAATGCACACCCGAACACTCGGACGCGACCTGCATGTCTCCGCCATCGGTCTCGGGGTCATGGGAATGTCCCAGAGCTATGGCCCCAACCCCGGCGATCGCACCGACATGATCGCCGTACTGCGTAGCGCCCTCGACCGCGGAGTCACGTTCTTCGACACCGCAGAGGTGTACGGCCCCTACGTCAACGAAGAGCTCCTCGGAGAAGCCCTCGCTCCAGTGCGGGAGCAGGCAGTGATCGCCACCAAGTTCGGATTCCGCATCGAGAACGGCGCCTCCGCCGGACTCAACAGCCGGCCCGAGCAGATCCGCGCCGTCGCCACGGCCTCCCTGAAACGGCTCAGGGTCGAAACACTCGACCTCTTCTACCAGCACCGCGTTGATCCGGACGTGCCGATCGAAGACGTCGCCGGAACCGTGGGAGAGCTCGTACAGGAAGGCAAGGTGCGCTACTTCGGGCTTTCCGAAGCCAGTGCGCGGACCATCCGCCGCGCCCACTCGGTCCACCCCGTGACGGCAGTACAGAGCGAGTACTCGCTTTGGACCCGGGACCCCGAGCATGAGGTTCTGCCGACCTGCTCGGAACTCGGCATCGGATTCGTGCCCTTCAGCCCGCTCGGCAAGGGGTTCCTGACCGGGACTGTGGACGCCACCACGCCCTTCACCGCCGACGACGTCCGCACGAACATTCCACGGTTCACAGCCGAGAACCGGGCGACGAACCAAGCCCTCGTCGACCACGTCACACGGCTTGCGCAGGCCAAGGACGCCACACCGGGCCAGGTCGCGCTCGCCTGGCTGCTCGCGCAGCATCCGTCGATCGTTCCGATCCCCGGAACCCGGCGCACCGCACGCATCGAGGAGAACATCGGCGCGACCCAACTGCCCCTCTCCGCCGACGAACTGGCCGACCTGAACGAACTCGCCAGCCGCATAGGGGTACAGGGAAACCGCTACAACGAGCACCACATGTCCCTGGTAGACAAGTAGCTCGGCCTGTCCACTCCGCCAAGCCGCTTTCCTGCACCGCTCCTTCTCCCGGCCCACCCAGTGGCCAGGTTCTCGGCGAACAGTTCGCTGAGGGCGGCCGAAAAGCTGTCGCGGCACACCACCAGGGCGACTCCGCGCCGAGCGTGTTCCAGTCCGTACCGGAAGCCTTCGTAGCGGCGTCCCTGCACCAGCAAAACCCGCATCCGCCCCCCTTCCCCTTCCCTCGACGATTGAGGAACCCCTTCATGCGCATCGACACACACGCGCACGTCTACCCCAGCGACTACCTGGACTTCCTGGCCGACTCCGGCGTCACCACCACCCGCGGCCAGCGCGGGCTCGGGGCCGACGACACAGACAAGGAACTCGAGGCCCGCTTCTCTCTGATGGACCGGGCCGGTGTGGACCGGCAGGTGATCTCCGCCTCCCCACTGACGGGCGCACTGCCGGACCCGGATCAGGCCGCGGCGGCCGCACGCATGATCAACGACCGGTACGTCGACCTGGTGGACCGCCACCCCGACCGCTTCCTGGCCTTCGTCGTGCTTCCTCTGCCGCACGTCGACGCGGCCCTGGCCGAACTCGACCGCGTCCTCGACGCGCCGGGTGTCGTGGGCGTGGCCCTGACCACCTCGGCCGCCGGCCGAGCCCTCACCGACCCGGCCTTCGCACCGGTGTGGCAGGAACTCGACCGCCGCGACACCGTGATGTACCTCCACCCCGCCGGCGACGGCGTCGCCTCGCCGCAGATCACCGACCACAACCTCACCTGGATGGTCGGCGCGCCCGTGGAGGACACCGTCGTAGCGGCCCAGCTCATCACCCGTGGGTTCATCACGCGCTACCCCCATGTGCGCATCCTCAACTCCCACTTCGGCGGCGCGTTGCCCATGCTGCTGGAACGGTGGGACAACCTTGCCCACTTCGAGGCACCTGATGCTCCTCTCCCGCCGAGCGAGGCGGCGCGCCGGATGTGGTACGACACCGTCGCCCACAGTTCCCAGGCGGCACTGCGCGCCGCGGTCACGGCAGTTGGCGCGGACCGGCTCGTCCTCGGCAGCGACTTCCCGTACCAGGGTGGCGAGCACTACCTCGACACCGTCGCCTACATCGAACGGGCCGGCCTCGACGCAGAGGACACCCAGGGCATCCTGGCCGGCAACGCCGAAGCGCTTCTTGGACTGGCCTGATCCTCGGGGGGCTGTCGAGACCATCCGGGCCGACAGGACAGCAAGCGCACAGCGTTGTACCGCGGTACCACCTGATGGAACGGGGTTCCTACCGCGGTACCACGGTCTGCTCGACTGCCGCACCTAGCGTCCTTGCAGGGCACCGAACGGCGGTGGCCCGGTTCGAAGGACGAGCAGATGATCAAGGTACGGCAACTCGCCAAACGCTTCGGGGACAGGACAGCCGTGGCTCGGCTGGACTTCTCGATAACGCCTGGGACGGTGACCGGGTTCCTGGGGCCGAGCGGTGGGGGCGGCTCTGTTCCCGGCGGTTCCACCTCTGCTCTCCCCGGGGGCGTTCATGACTGAGGCCAGCCAGGCGCGCCGTACCGGATACCCCTACGCCAAGGTTCCCGCGCTCACCGCGATCTTCTGGGTCGCCAAGTTGCTCACGACCGGTCTGGGGGAGTCGGCCTCGGACTTTATGTTTCTGGGCGGGCACTGGATCACGCTGATCGTTGCCGCTGTCACGGTCGTCGGGGCTTTCGTGTGGCAGTTCCGGACCTCCCGGTACCGAGCGGTCCCGTATTGGACCGCGGTCCTGGGCGTCGCCGTGTTCGGCACCGCCGAAGCCGACATCGTGGCCTTCGTCGTGGGCGTACCTCTGCCGCTCGTGGCCGCCGGCTACGCCGCTGCCACCGCTGCCGTACTCGCACTCTGGTACCGGTCAGAAGGGACGCTCTCGGTTCACAGCATCACGACGCGGCGCCGGGAGACCTTCTACTGGCTGACCGTCATGTGCAGCTTCGCTCTGGGCACCGCGGCGGGTGACCTGACAGCCAGCACCCTGGGACTCGGCTTTGTGGGCTCGATGGCGTTGTTCGGCGTCGCCATCGTGGTTCCGTGGGTCCTCCACCGCCGCGGAACCCTCCATTCGGTGACGGCTTTCTGGGCGGCATACGTCCTCACCCGGCCGCTGGGTGCCTCGGTGGCCGACTGGCTCCTCAAGCCAGTCCACGACGGCGGTGAAGGGGGCGGTGGTATCGGCCTCGGGTCAGGCGCGGTCACCTTCGGAGGGCTCGTGCTGTTCGTGGTCCTGGTCGCCTATCTCGCGATCAAGCGCCCCGACGTGCAGGATTCGATCGAGAGTGTCGACGCCCAGCGTGTCGCCTCTCCCACCGGGACGCCGAACGCCTGAGCAGGGGAAGTGCGGGACCGGCGGGCGCCGCTCGTGGTCGTGGCCCCCATTGCCCACGTGATCCGGGCGTCGCCGACCGGGGTCCTGCGGGACGCGCATGGCTCGGTGCCGTTCGCGACCGCGCCCTGCTCATCACCGCCGCTCGGGGGAATCGATGGAGTCAGCTGGAGGCCGGAGTCCGGCCGGTTCCGGGGACGCCTGCCTGCGGTAGCCGCAAGGTGAACGTTGCTCCCTTGCCCAGCCCGTCGGATGCCGCGGTGATGTCTCCGCCGTGAGCCCGGGCGATGCCGCGGGCGATGGTCAGTCCGATGCCGCTGCCGCCGGCGGCAGCGGGTCTGCCGGGATGTTCGAGGCGTTCGAAGCGGTGGAAGATGCGCTCGAGGTCGTGTTCAGCGATGCCGATGCCGTCGTCCATAACGCGGACGATCACGTGGTGCCCGGGCGACGGTTCAGCGTGCACGGACAGCGCCACTTGCCCGTGCGGATCGGACGCGGCCAGTGCGTTGCCGAGCTGGTTCACCAGGACCTGCGTGATCCGGTCCGGGTCGCAGAAGGCGACGACGGGTCCGCCTGCTTCAACGATGAGGGTGACCTCCTGGTCGTCGTACTGGGGGCGCAGTCGCTCGGCTGTGCTCCGAGCCAGCATGGCCACGTCGGTGGACTTGCGGTGGAGGTCGAAGGCGCCCTCCTCCGAGCGTGACAAGCTGGAGAGATCACCGGCAAGGCGCTGCAGTCGGTCGAGGTCATCGGCGAGGGAGGCGAACATCGCCTCGTCGGGGGTGAAGATGCCGTCGGCGATGCCCTCGATCTGGCCGCGAAGAATGGTGATCGGGGTGCGCATCTCGTGGGCGACCTCAGAGATCAGCCGGGCGCGGCGGCGCTCGGTGTCGGCGAGGGCGGCCGCCAGCTTGTTGACGTCTTGGACCAGCGCTGCCAGGTCCGGCTCACTGGGAAGTTCGAGGACATCGTCGTAGTGTCCCTCGGCCAGTCGACGCGTGGCGGCGCGCACCCTGTCGAGCGGACGCAGCAGAAACCGGGACAGGGCGACGGACGCCGAGAAAGCCGCGGCCCCTCCGAACAGAAGGCCGACCTGCAGGACCACGTCGCCTTCGATGTCGTCAAAACCGAGCCACACCTCGATCAGCGCGCTGATCGCCGCCATGGCCGCCAGTGCCAGGAGCAGCACCATGACGTGCGAGAGCACCAGCCGGTTGCGCAGCGACAGACGCTCCTTGATTCGGCGCAGCCGCGCACGAGACCTGTGGTAGGCCGAAAAGCGGGAGGCAGGCATGCGTCGGTGTCCTTCCTGGCCGCTAGGCAGGGCGCCCGATGAACCGGTAGCCGATGGTGCGGACGGTCCCCACGAACCGGGGTGCGCCCGCGTCGTCGCCCAGCGCGCGCCGCAGAGTGCGGATGTGCACGTCCACGACGCGCTCGTCACCGAAGAAGTCATCGCCCCACACCTGGGCCAGCAGACCGCGCCGGGTGAAGACCCGCCCGGGGGAACGGGCCATCGCGAACAGGAGATCAAAGTCGAGGGCGGAAAGCTCCACCGTCCGGTCGGCATCGAGCACGACGGTCCGTGTCTCGGGATCGACCGTCAGTCCCTCGAAGCGCAGCACCCCGTCCTCGGGGTCCGCCTCCGACCGGTGGTCGGTGCGCCGCAGGATGGCGCGCACGCGCAGTGCCAGTTCGCGGGGGCTGAACGGCTTGGTGACGTAGTCGTCGCTGCCGGTGGTGAAGCCGATCAGCCGGTCGACCTCCTCGTCCCGGGCGGTGAGCATGATCACCGGGATCTGACTCGCCTCCCGGATGCGGCGCAGGACCTGGAATCCGTCCAGGCCCGGAAGCATCACGTCGAGCACCACGAGGTCCGGCCGGTCGCGGGTGACCGCCTGCAGGGCGGACGGCCCGTCCGCGGCTTCGATGACGTGGAATCCGTCCGCCTCCAGGTAGCCGCGCACGGTCATGCGGATCTTGGGCTCGTCATCGACGACCAGAACCCGCTGCGTACTCATCGTGCTCGCTTCCATCGCCGAGGTGGGAGGGGGACGGCCGCTTTGGCCGCGGGGTGACCGGCAGCATCAAGGCAGAGGGCCTCGAATGCGGCCAGCGTACGGTGTCCGTCGCGGCCGGCGACGGGGTGCGGGCTGGTCTCCGCTTGACAGGACCAGCGCGGGGAAATGGATCACGGTGCGTCGGCTGACCTTCCACCGCACCCCGCTCCGTCCCACGGGCCTCCCCCGTCAACCGGCCCCGGCATTTTACGCAGGTCCCCGGCCGCGCCCCTCGGCGGAGCAGCGGCAGGGTGGGCCGCGGTGGGAGCGCGGTTCAGCGCGAACCGGCGCGGCGTATACGCGCCTTCAGCTTCGGGAACTGCTCAAGCGCGTTGGTCCGTTCGAGCGCGATCCGCTGGCGCCGGCTGTAAATCTCGTCGACGGTCGGTTCGGGGTCGCCTGCCTTGAGATTCGGCAGGCTGCCCTTGAGGAAGGGCATCGTCTCGACGTTGTCGGCCGCGTAGAGGTGGCGGGTCGCCGGCCAGTCACTGCCGAACATGATGTGGTCGTCGGGCACCAGCGACGACAGCGGCTCCAACTGCGCGGCGGTGAACGCCTGTGCGTTGTCGAAGAACATCCGCTTGATGTACTTGAGAGGCCCTTCCGGCAGCACCTCGTTGAACGGCGGGAAGGCCGAGTGCCGGGTCGCGAGCCGGAAGGCCAGGAACGGCAGTGCCCCGCCGCAGTGCGTGAAGTGCCAGCGGATGTTCGGGTAGTCCCGCAGGACACCGTTGTAGATCAGGCTCGTCATCGCACGGGTCGCGTCGAAGTTGTACTCGAAGACGTTGTTGCCGGCCGGGATGTCGGGGCCGAAGCAGAGCTTGGGAGCCGGGTTGTTCTCCGGACCCGTCGGGTGGACATAGACGTAGGCATGGCGGTCGTTGAGGATCTCGTACAGAGGCTTGAAGGAAGGATCCCCCAGGTACACGCCCTTGTAGTTGGTGAGCAGGCAGATCCCGTCGAGGTCCAGTTCGCCGAGCGCGCGATCCACCTCGGCCACCGAGCCCTCGATGTCGGGCATTGGGGTGACCGCGAAGATCCCGAACCGGTCACCGCGGCTCTGCACGAGGTCGCGGGCCCAGTTGTTGACCGCGCGGGCGGTGGCGCGCCGGTCGTCGACCGGGCCGACGGTGACCTGGAGGTCGCCGAACGACAGGACGCTGGCCTGGATCCGGTACTGGTCCATGAAGGCCAGGTGCCGCTCGACCGACCAGGGACCGTACGCCCCGGTGATCGCGCCGAGGAGGCCGTAGCGCTTCAGGTAGTCGTTGTACACGTCGGGGCTGTAGTGCGCGTGGGTGTCGATACGCCAGTTGCCCTTCGGCAGTCCCGGACCGGACGGTGCCGACTCCTGACTGGCCATGGCAGCGGGCACCGTGGCCGCAGCCGCCGTGACGAGCGCCGCGGCCGATGCCCCTTCGATCATCCTTCGACGCGAGATGTTCCGTCGATGCTTCATATCCGGTTCTCCTCTTCGTTCTGGGTGCAAGTCAGGTCGTATGTGCGCGCGTCACGGCGCCGGGCCGTGCTGGACCTGCGCGGGACTGCGGTGCTCTCCCCCGACCTGAAGACCGCCGTCTCCCTGGGCGAGCGGGCGACGGTCCAGGCCGATCGGGGGACGCGAGCGGATCAGTCGTCCTCGGCCGGGCCGGACACCGCCGAAGAGCTCGATCCTGCGGCGCTCACGCGTGCGGGGGCAGCGCCGGCAGGGTCGGCGGCGTCGCTCGCGGGCTCGCCCCGCCACGTGGCTGCCGGGTGGCGCATCGCATCGGAACCGGACAGCGCGGTGCACCCTGCCGTGGTCAGGTGCCACACAGCAGGGTGATCAACACTGTCTATCGGCGGGACGAGGAATACGTGCATGACCGCCAGACAACAGCCGCCCCATAAAGCACGTAGCACTGAGTACATGAAGCTTCCATGAAGCCGACCGCCCGATTGGCCCGCGCCTGCGGGACTCTCCTCGTACCGGTGCAGGGCCTCGCTTCTGTCGGCGGCCGACCGCACCGGCTCGGCCAACCGAGGAGCGCTCGGCAGGGGGGCAGCCAGCGGCTCGCGCCGATGACACCGAACTGCCTCCTCTGACCGACCAGCCGGTTCTCGAAGTGCTCGGCCTGGTCCGCGCAGAGAAAAGCTACGCGAGGACGCATGTCGCTGCTCACCAGGCGGGGGCGCGTCCCGCTTCTGGTCCGACGGCCGGGACGGGCCGACGGAAAGGCGGTACCTGGAGCTGTTTTTCCAGGTACCGCCAGAGAGCCGGTAAAGCCGCCCGCCTCCCTCTCGGGAAGTGGGAGCGTCACCTCGACGTCATCGGCCCACCCTCCACGGCGGCGAGCGCCGTCACACCGCCTCGACGGAGCCCGCCTTGCCACGGACGGCGTCCCGCAGACGCTTCTTGTCGATCTTGCCGACCTTCGTCAGCGGCAACTCGTCCACGACCAGCAGGTCTTCGGGGAGCTTGTATCGCGCCACCTGCATCGCGGTGAGGGCGGCACGGACCGACTCGAGGCTCAAGTGGGTCCCCGGCTCGACGACCACGACCGCGCACACCCGCTCCCCCAGGTCGGGGTCGGCCTTCGCGACGGCCGCGACGCGGGCGACACCGGGCAGGCGGTAGATGAGGTTCTCGACCTCCTCGGCGGAGATCTTCTCGCCGCCCCGGTTGATGAGGTCCTTGTCCCGTCCTTCGACGACGAGATTGCCCGACGGGTGCAGCCGGACGACGTCGCCGGTGCGGTACCAGCCGTCGGGGGTGAACGCACGGGCGTTGTGCTCGGCGGCCCGGTAGTAGCCGCGGGGGGTGTACGGGCCGCGGGTGAGGAGGGCGCCCATCTCGCCGGGCGGGACGGGGTTGTCGGAGGCGTCGACGATGAGGATCTCGTCGTCGACGCACATGGGGCGTCCCTGTGTCTCGATCTTGATGGTGTCGGGGTCGTCGGGGCGCGTGTAGTTCAGCAGTCCCTCCGCCATGCCGAACACCTGCTGGAGGGTGCCGCCGAGCACGGGTTCGGCGCGGCGGGCGACCTCCGGCGCGAGGCGGGCGCCACCCACCTGCAGCAGTCGTAGTGCGGGCGGGGCGGGGTGGCGGCCGGAGGCCACCGCGTCGATCCAGCGCTGGACGACGGCCGGCACGGCGGCGGTGGCCGTCACACCCTCGGCGGCCATCAGGGGCAGCACCTTGCCGGGTTCCGGGGTGCGGGCCAGGACGACCCGGCCGCCGTTCATGAGGGTGCCCAGGATGCCGGGGCAGGCCAGGGGGAAGTTGTGTCCGGCGGGCAGTGCCACCAGGTAGACGGTGTCGGAGTCGAGGCCGCAGACCTCGGCGCTGCGGCGCGCGTTGTACTCGTAGTCGTCATGGGTGCGGGTGATGAGCTTCGGCAGTCCGGTCGTGCCGCCGGAGAGCAGGAAGACGGCGATGTCGCCGCTGTCCGGGGCGATCCGGTCGAGCCGGGCCCGTGCGGCGACCGGGTCGTCGGCCGGTTCGGCCAGGGCGCGCAGGTCCGTGGCGTCGGTGCCGGCCGTGCCACCCGCGACGAGCAACAGCCGTACGCTCGGGGTGTCTTCGGCGACCTCCCGGCCCAGGGCCTGGTGGTCGAAGTCGCCGAGTCGGTCCGGTACGGCGATCGAGGTGACCTCAGCGTGCGCGGCCAGGTAGCGCAGTTCGTGACCGCGGTGGGCGGGCATCGCCATCACGGGAGCGATTCCGGCCCGCAGACAGGCAAGGGTGAGGGTGACGAACTCCCAGCCGTTGGGCAGCTGGACGAGCATCGCGTCACCTGTGTTGAGACCGTTGTCCAGCAGGCGGCATGCCAATCCATCTGCCCTGTCGACGAGTTGGCGGTACGTCAGTCGTGTGTCGCCGTCCACGATGGCCACTGTGTCGCCGTAGGTCTCGGCCCATTCGTGGAGGTACGAGCCGAGCGGCCTGCCACGCCAGTACCCGGCCTCGCGGTAGCGGTGGGCCGCCTCCTTGGGCCAGGGCACGAATCCCTCACGCGTCATTGGATCCTCCTTGATCCCGGGGGTCACGCAGCAGCAGTACAGCGTCGAGCGCGACGACGTCGCCGTCGGGCAGGACGCGCAAAGGGTTGATCTCGCACTCGGTCACGGCGTCGTCGGCGGCGAGGGAGGCCAAAGCCTGCAGCACGTGGGTGAGTCGCGCGCGGTCGACCGGGGTGGCGCCCCGCGCGCCGAGAAACATCGCTCGGGTGGCGAGTTCGTCGAGCATGGCGTGCGCCTCGTTCGCGGACAGGGGCGCGAGGCGCAGGGAGACGTCGCCCAGGATTTCGGCGGCTGTTCCCCCGGCGCCGAGAGCCAGCACGGGGCCGAAGACCGGGTCGCGGCGTACGCCGACGATGAGTTCGGGTCCCGCGGGGGCCATCTGTTCGACCAGCAGCGCGGGGCTCGTGGGCATACGGGCGAGGGCTTCGTCGAGCTCCTCGTGCGTGCGGATCCCGACCTGGACCCCGCCGACCTCCGTCTTGTGCAGGATTTCCGCGTCGAGGATCTTCACGACGACCGGTCCGCCGAGCTCGTCGAGGGCCGCGTGCGCCGCGGCGGGGTCGGCGCACACGCGCCGTGCGGGCGTACGGACGCCCAGGTCCGCGAGGACGTCCTTGGCGGTGTGCTCGTCGACCGGGCCCAGCGGGGGCAGGGTGAGAGCCTCGGAGGCAGTGACGACGGCGTCCAGCCGGGTGCGGGCAGCCGCGTCCTCGACGAGGGCACGCACCATGACCGATCCGGAGGCCGGTGTGGCCGCGCAGGGAATGCCGGCTTCGCCGAGTTCTCGGCGGGTCCGCCGTGCCTGCTCCACGGGTCCGCCGACGACGGCGACGAGCGGGGTGGCCGTGCGGGCGGCGGCCAGCACGGCCGGGAGGTCCACGGCGGTGGGTTCCAGCAGCCCGTACACGGCGGTGACGTCAATGCCGGGATCCTCCGAGACCCGCTCCACGACCTGCGTGAGCGCGGGCGAGGGGCGGCCGGTGTCGACGGGGTTGTTCAGGTAGGTGAGGGCCGGGAGCAGCTCGCGCAGCTCCTTCACCGTCCGTTCGACCAGGGGCGGGACCTGGATGCCGTGGGAGCGCAGGTCGTCCGTGAGCAGCAGTCCGGGTCCAGCCTGGGCGGTGACCAGGCCGATGCCCGGGCGTGGGTTGGCCGGGAGCCGTACGCGGCTGAGCGCGGTGACGGCGTCCACGAGGTCGCGTTCGTCGTCGACGAGGACGGCTCCAGCCTGGCGCAGGGCCGTCCTGGTCACGCGCCATGAGGTGGCCAGGGCGCCGGTGTGGGAGCGGGCGAAGTCGCCGATGTCGCTTCGGCCCACGACCAGGGCCACCACGGGGACACGATCGGTCAGGCGCCGTACCGCCTCGGTGAGGCGGCGGCCTTCCGCGGCGGTCTCCACGTGCAGGGCGACGGCGCGCACGCCGTCGTCCTCGGCGAGGTGGTTCAGAACGTCGGCCTGGGTGACGTCCAGACTGTTGCCGAGGCCGACGCCGAGGCGCAGGCCGACGCCGGCCTCGGCGAGGGCGAAGGCCAGCGCGTGGTTCACCCCGCCGCTGGCAGCCACTACCGCAACCGGACCCGGTTCCAGGTCGCCCACACCCGGGACGAAACTGGCGGTGAGCCGCCGGTGGGGGGCGAGGAAGCCCGAGGTGTTCGGTCCGAGGACACGGATGCCGGTGTCCCGCACCACCTCGGCCAGGGCCTGTTGGTGCAGCGCACCGTCGCCGCCCGCTTCGGCGAAACCGCCCGCGCACACCAGGGCGGCACGGGCTCCCGCGCCGACCGCGTCGCGGACGGCTCCGGCGGTGGCGGCGGCCGGGATACAGGTCACCACCAGATCGGGTGCAATGCCGTGGGCCGCGGCGGCCTCGGCGACGGTCGGGAAGAAGCCCCGGTCGGGATCAGGCCGGCCGGCGTTGACCTTCAGCACCGGTCCGGGGAACGAGGCGAGGGAGTCGGTCATCGCCGCGCCGAGCTTTCCGGGCGTGGCGGAGGCACCGAGCACGGCGATGGCTCGGGGTGCGAACAGCGGTTCCAGGGCGGTCACTTGACGCCTCCGACGAGGTCGGCCCGGCCGGACAGCAGGAGCGTGGTCGCGGTGTCGCCGTCGTAGGGGCCGATGACCGCGGCGGGCAGGCCGTGCGCGAGCCTGGCCTCCTCGGCGACGAGCACACGGGTCAGCGTCGTACCGCCGCGTACGCCGATGAGCGGGCCGCCTGCCTCTGCCGCCTCCCGCACCTGGTCGAGGGCGAGCGGCATTCCCTCCTCGTTGTCCGGGGCGTCGATCCACACGCCCGCGCTCGACGGCTCACCGCTGAAGGGGAGCATCGGGATCGCTGTGCCGTCGGCCCCGGTCAGGAGATCGTCGCCGGCCGTGACACGGCGTGAGGGAAGCCGGAAAGGCCCGCCACGGAACGGTGTCTCCAAGGGCGGTGTCTCGTGGCGTTGCCGCCACCATCCGTCGACGCGGTCCACGTACGCCGTGTCGCGCACGGCGAGTTTGCCGCGCGGGATGCTGCGGGTGAGGAAGTGGAAGGCGAACTGTGTCGGGTCGTCGAGCGTACGGACGTAGCGGCCGAAGTGCTCCCACCAGGACAGGCTGGGCCGCGCCGAGTTCTGGATCCTCTCGACCTTGGGTCGGCGGCGCGACTCGTAGGCCTCCAGTGCCTCCGGCACACTGTGCGGGGCCTCTCCCAGGGCTTCGGCGAGGGCGACGGCGTCCTCCATGGCCATCTTGGTGCCGGACCCGACGGAGAAGTGGGCGGTGTGCGCCGCGTCGCCCAGCAGTACCCACTTCCCGCTGCGCCACGAACTGGCTTTGCGGGTGGCGAAGTTGGCCCAGCGGGAGTTGTTGCCGACCAGCGGATGTCCGTCGATCTGTTCGCGGAAGAGGTCTTCCAGGTAGCTCTTGGTCTTCTCGTCGCTCACGCCCGGCGGGGTCGACGGATCGAAGGCGTCGAGTCCGGCCCTGGCCCAGGAGTCGGCGTCGGTCTCGACGATGAAAGTGCTCAGCGAGTCGCTGATGGGATAGGCGTGGGCGGCGAAGACACCGTGGGGGCCGTCCTGGTGGACGAAGGTGAGCCCGTCGAACATGTAGGTGGTGCCGAACCAGATGAACTTCGCGCTCGCCACCTCGGCGGTCGGTCCGAAGTCGTCGGCGAACAGGGTGCGGAAGCGGCTGTTGGCGCCGTCACAGACGACGACCAGGTCGAAGTCGTCCAGTTCGGCGGGATCGCGGACCTCGTGCTGGAAGCGCATCTGGACGCCCTCGGCGCGGGCCCGTTCCTGCAGCAGGCTCAGCAGCGTCTTGCGTACGACCGCCGCCATGCCCATGCCTCCGACGCGTTCCCGGGCGCCGTGTACCCGCACCTCGATGTCGTCCCAGTGCCTGCCGTGCTTGTCCAGTGCCTCGCTGAGGACGGGGTCGGCGGCGTCGATGGCGTCGAGGGTGGCGTCGGAGAAGACCACCCCGAAGCCGAACGTGTCGTCGGGGCGGTTGCGTTCGAACACCACGACCTCGGCTCCGGGCAGGCTCCGTTTCAGCAGTGTGGCGAAGAACAGCCCTCCGGGTCCCGCACCGATGCAGGCAACTTTCATGATCTTTCCTTCGCGCTCACAGCCACGCGGGCAGTTGGGGTACGGAACCGCCGTCGGCGGGGTGCAGGGGGCCGGGCACGGGACGCCCGGTCGCGTAGGCGGCCAGTCTGGTCAGGTCACCGCTCACCACGACCGGCTCCGCGCCGCCGGGCGCTCCCAGGAGCCAGGTGCGGTCGGCGTCCTCGGCCCGCAGTTCGACGGGAGGACAGTCGGGGCGGGCCAGGAAGGAGGCGGTCACGTCGTCGAGGAGCGCGTCGCACACCTCGTGCGGCACATCGTCGAAGGTGGTGTCGATGTCCAGGTCGACGGCGTGAACCCACACCTCACGCACCCGCATCCAGGCCACCTGGGAGGCGGGCACCTCACGCCCTCGCGCGGTGCGGACCGTCGCCGCCCAGCACTCTGCGGGCAGTGCGGCGAGTTCCGCGGCAAGACGGCCGTCGGCCGCGAGCAGTGCTGCCCGTAGTTCCGCGGCCGGCCGCCGGGCGCCCTCCTCTATCTCACGCGCCCGCTGGTCGCCACTGGCGTACATGGGCGTCTCGACACCGGTCCGCGCCCAGATCAGCAGGTTGACGAGCGCGTCGGCGTTGCGGGCGACATGGGCGACGAGGTGGGCCCTGCTCCAGCCCGGCAGGTAAGAGGCCCTGGTGAATCCCGGGCCGGTCAGCCGGTGCACGGCGGCTTCGAAGGCCGCCGTGCCCTTGGCCGCCTGCTCCAGCATCACTGCCGGGCGTTGGCTCACCGAGTCTCCCGGCGGCAGGTGTTGCGGGTCTCGCCGATGCCCTCGATCCGGGTGACGAGGCGCGTACCGTCCTGCAGATAGCGGGCGGGCTTGCGGGCGTGGCCGACCCCGCCCGGAGTACCGGTGGCGATGACGTCGCCGGGCACCAGCGTGACGATCTCGGACAGGTACGCGACGAGAGTGGCCGGGTCGAAGACGAGGTCGCCCGTGTCGGCCTTCTGGACCGTGTCGCCGTCGACCTCACAGGTCAGGCTCAGGCCCTGGGCGGACGCCGCGGGGTCGTCGGCCGTGACCAGCCAGGGTCCGATGGGAGTGGTGGCCTCGAAGGTCTTGCCCTGGTCCCACTGAGTGGTGCGGTACTGCCAGTCGCGGGCGGTGACGTCGTTGAGCACGGTGTACCCGGCGATCGCGGCCCGCGCCTGCTCCGTGTCGGCGTGCCGGACCTCGGCACCGATGACGACGCCCAGTTCGGCCTCCCAGTCCATCTGTGTGGAGGAGGCCGGCAGGGTCACGTCGTCGTAGGCGCCGACCAGCGCTCGCGCGAACTTGGAGAAGAGTGTGGGGTGCGAGGGGAGTTCGCGGCCCATCTCCAGTATGTGGGTGCGGTAGTTGAGGCCGACGCATACGACCTTCTCCGGCGCGACGACCACGGGGGCGTAGTCCAGGGCGCCTTCGTACGTCTCACCGTCGGCGTCCGCGGCGCGCGCAGCCCAGTCGGTGTGGCGCAGGAAGGCCACCAGGTCGTTCTCGCCGAGGTCCACGGCCTTGTCCTCGTCGACGCGGACGGCGCGCGTGGTGCCGTTGACCCGGATGGTGGCGAGCTTCACTTGTGTTCTCCTCGGGAGGTACGGGCGAGGCCCAGGGCCTCGTAGACGGGCTCGTCGCTGAAACGGAACAGGTCGACCTGGGTACGGGCCGACAGCGAGACCTCGCACCAGGACGGGACGACGAACAGGTCCCCCTTGGCGATCTCGAAGACCTTGTCGCCGACGCGGGCGACCGCCTCGCCCTCGAACACCTGCCAGACCGCGGAGCCGACGGTTCGTACCGGGACGGTCTGGGTACCGGCCCGCAGTCGGCGCATCTCGGTGCGCATCGTGACCAGGGCGTCCCTGCCGGTGGTGGGGTTGGAGAAGCGGATCCCGGCGTGCCCGGGCTCGATCACGCCGGGAACGCCTTCCTCCTCCAGTTCCAGCTGGGCGGTCAGGGCGGCGTCGGTGTGTTCCCAGCGGTAGGCGTTGAGCGGGGAGTTGGGCTGGTCGGGCCGACTGATCGGGCGCAGTCCGGGCTGTCCCCACAGCCGTTCGCCGCGCGATCGCTCGGGGGTTTCGCGGGTGGACAGCTCATCCGGGCCGAACTCGAAGAAGCCGCCGTCGAGTTTGGAGACGAGCGGGATGTCGAGACCATCGAGCCAGGCCATCGGCTCGTCGGTGACGTTCTGGTGCTCGTGGAAGGCCCAGCTCGGCGTGAGCAGCAGGTCACCGCGCCGCATCGCCACCGCGTCCCCGTCGACATTGGTCCACACGCCTTCGCCTTCGAGCACGAACCGGAAGGCTCCCTGGCTGTGCCGGTGCGAGGGGGCGACCTCGCGCGGGCCCAGGTACTGGATCGCGGTCCACAGGGTCGGAGTGGCGTAAGGAAGGCCCGGAAGTCCGGGGTTGGACAGGGCCATGGCACGGCGCTCGCCGCCACGACCCACCGGCACGAGCTCTCCCGAGCGCTGTGCGATGGGCAGCAGCTCCGCCCACCGCCACAGGTGCGGCACCGCGGCGGGCTGCGGCGACATCGGCATCAGGCCGTCCACCTGGGTCCACAGCGGGATCAGACCCGCGTCCTCGAAGTCCGCGTACAGCTCGTCGAGCAGCTTGCGCTCGGTCTGTTCGCTGGTGGTATCGGTCACGGAAACCTCCACGTCGTGTGTTCGGCGACCGCCGTAACAAGCGCGCATCCTGCGGCGCTGTTTCCTGACGCTACGCCGATGTTTCCCCTCATCGGAATCCTTGAAGGGTAGGATTCCGCTATGGAGAATTCAGTAGCGCCCGGTCCGTCGTATCCGGTGAGCGCCGCCGGCAACGCCCTGCGCGTCGTACGGCTGCTGCACGAGCTCGACGAGCTGCGGGTGATGGACGTCGCGGACCGGCTCGGTGTCGCGCGCTCGACCGCGCACCGGATCCTGGCGATGCTCGTCTTCGAGGGATTCGCGGCGCAGGACCGCCACAAGGTCTACCGGCCGGGCCCGGCTCTCCAGGCGATCAGGGGAAGCCAGACGGCCCCTCCCCCGGACCTGATCACCATCGCCCGTCCTCACCTGCAACGGCTGGCGGACGGCGTCCGCGAGACGACCCACCTGATGGTGCTCGAAGGCAACGCGGCCCGCTTCCTGGACGGCGTGGAGGGCCCCCAGGCGCTGCGCGTCAGCTACCGCACCGGCACCCTGCTGCCCGCGCATGTGACCTCGGGCGGCAAGGCCCTGCTCGCCGCGCTGCCGGCGGACCGACTGCGAGCCCTCTACCCCAACGGGCTCCCCGGCGAGCGAGCCGACGCTTCCGACGACGTGGAGCGCCTGTTCAACGAGCTGGTGTCCGTACGGCGGGCCGGCTACGCGATCAACCTGCAGGAGAGCGAGCGCGGCGTGCACGCCGTCGGCGCATGCGTGCGCGACCGCACGGGCACCGCCGTGGCCGCCGTGGCGGTCGCGGCTCCGTCGGTCCGGTGCACGCGCGCGAGCCTGGCGGAGTTGTCCCGACCCTTGCTGGCAGCCGTGCGGGAGATCGGTCAGAGTCTGTGAACGCCGGCGCCGTCATCCCGCAGGGAACCGCACACCGTACCTACGACCCCGCATCGACGAGTACAGCCACAGAATGCTGCGCGCCGGAGCGAGCGGCTTCCCACTGAGGTACCTCCCCCGGCCGAGCTGATCTCCGCCGCCCGGCTGGACCGACTGACAGGGCTGAGCAACTCGGAGTCGTCTGCGCCTACGAGACCGGACTCGGCCGACCCACCAACCGGCCGCCGGGCCCTGCGTGATGACGAGCCCGGCCCGATGACCGCAGATGGGCGACGAGGCACAGCCGGCTGGGCCCGCAGCGGCGGTGATGTTCCGTCGAGCTTCGTCGCGACCGAGACCGTGCCCACGCCAGGTGCTGACATAGTGGAGCAACGCTCCCCTGCCGCCGGGAAGGACAGGAGAATGCCGCCAGCAGCAATCACGGTTCCGGTCACTGATCGTGACCGGAACCGTGAAGCCGGGCAGCCCCTCTACGAGAGGCCTGCCAGGGTGTCTGCGGCGAAATCGTAGGTTCCCGAGCCGACCTCGAACACCGCAGCTTCGTTCTCCATCCTGAGGAACCGGAGGCCCTTGGCCTTCTCGGCCGGTCGGCCGCCCTCGGTCACAGCCGACCGGCTCGTCGCCGGTATGTGGACCTCCGCGACGGTGTTGACCGGGACCTTGACCTTCAGATGGAGGGCGCCGTTGCTGGTGCTCCACCGCGAGGACAGGCTGCCGTAGACGGTGGTGAGGCTTCCGGTGCCTTCCGTCAGATTTCCGCCCGGCACCGGGGCGATCCTGGAGCGCTTGTAGCCGGGTTCGAGCGCGGAGATGCCGCCGATGTTCTGGAACATCCAGTCACCCACGGCGCCGTAGGCATAGTGGTTGAAGGAGTTCATGTCGACAGGGCCGAAGTCGCCGTTGGGCATGATGGAGTTCCAGCGCTCCCACATGGTGGTGGCACCGTTGGCGACCTCGTAGCCCCAGGACGGGTAGTCCTTGTGCAGCAGCATCTTGTAGGCCAGGTCGTCCCGGCCGATCCTGCTCAGCGCGGGCAGCAGCAGCGGCGTGCCGATGAAGCCGGTCCGCAGGTGGTAGTCGGTGAGCGCCAGTTTGGCCACGAACTTCTCACCGACCTTGTCGACCAGCGCCGGATCCGAGACCAAGTTCATGGCCAGGGCCATCGCGTACCCGGTCTGGGAGTTGCCCTTGACGGTGCCGTCGGCTGCGACATAGGCCTTGGTGAAGGCGTCGCGGATGTCGGCGGAGAGCTTGCCGTAGTCGGACGCCGCCGCGTCATCGCCCAGGGCATTGGCCATCTCCGCCATCATGCGGGCGTTCTCGGCGTAGTAGGCCGTGCCCAGGATGCCCTGCTCGGTCGGGTCGTCCAGGTTCAGCCAGTCGTTGGTGAAGAAGGTGGTGCGGCCGGGCTCAAGGAGGTCCGGTCCGGCGCTGGTGCGCACGAACTGGAAGAACTTCTGCATGGCGGGGTAGTTCTCCCGCAGGATGCGGGTGTCGTCGTACGAGCGCCACACGGAGTACGGCACGGTGATCATCACGTCGGACCACCCGACACCGCTGTCGCCGAACTGGCCCTGAGGGGTCGGTACGACCGCCGGCAGGTCGCCGTTGGCGTACTGGGAGTTGCGTACGTCCGCCATCCAGTGGGACAGGAACGCGCGAGTGTCGACCAGGTAGTTGGCCGTCGGCGCGAACAGGCTGATGTCTCCCGTCCATCCCAGACGTTCGTCGCGGGCCGGGGTGTCGGTGGGGATGGAGAGGAAGTTGCCCCGCTGGCTCCAGGAGATGTTGCTCACCAGCTGGTTGAGCATGCTGTCCGAGGTCTTCAGCGTGCCGGTGGTGGGGAGGTCGGATCCCCACACGACTCCCCTGACGTCGGAGAGCGCGGGAGGCTGGTTCGCCCCGGTGATCTCGATGTAGCGGAACCCGTGCTGGGTGAAGGTGGGTTCGTAGGTGACCGTTCCGGTCTCGGCGAAGGTGTAGCGGTCGGTGACCTTGGCGCTGCGGAAGTTGTCGGTGTAGAGGGTGCCGTTCTTGTTGAGCACCTCCGCGTAGCGGATCCTGACTGTCTGGCCGACGGAGCCGGTCAGCTTCAGCCGTGACACGCCGACCATGTTCTGACCGAGGTCGTAGACGTAGGTCCCGGCGGTGGGCTCGGTCATCTTCCGGGCCTGGAGCACCTGGGTCCGGCGCACCGGCTCGTCGCTCTGCGGGACCAGGAGTGCGGTCCGCGAGTCCAGGCTCGCGGCGGGCTCCCACTGCGCGTCGTCGAATCCTGGCCGGCTCCAGCCCGAAGGCTCCAGACGCGCGTCATACGTCTCGCCGTCCTGCAGGTCGGCCTTCACGAAGGGCCCGTCCGACGCCTTCCATGAACCGTCCGTGGCGATCCACTGGACGGAGCCGTCGGTGTAGGTGATGCGCATCTTCGCCACGAGAGCGGGGGTGTCGCCGTACTGGTGGGTCCAGCCGAGCCCGACCTTGCCGGCCCACCACCCGTCCGCCAGGGATCCGCCGATGACGTTGTCGCCGCTGTCGATCAGCTGCGTCACGTCGTAGGTCTGGGACTGGATGCGCTTTTCGTAGTTCGTCCAGCCCGGGGCGAGCACCTGGTCGCCGACCGGCTTGCCGTTGATCTCCAGCTCGTACAGGCCGAGTGCCGACGCGTAGACGCGCGCGGAGGCGATCTTCTTGCCGACCTTGGTCGCGAAGTCCTTGCGCAGCAGGGGCAGCGGCCGGGACGCGGGTGCGTAGAGGGCGTCCGTGGTGCCGGACACGACGAGGGCGGAGTCGACGATCTCACCACCGGTGAACGGGTTGCGACCGGACGCGAAGTCGGTGTCCAGCAGCGTGCCGCCGTCGGCGCCGGTCACGACGGCGCCGTAGACGGTGCCGCGTTCACCACAGCATGCGTGGGTGCGGAAACCCACGTAACCCTTCGTGAACGTGGAGTCGGTGAAGGTGTTGACCAGCTTGCCGTCGAGGGTCGTCTTGATGGTGGTGCCCGTCACGTCGTAGCGGACGGTGTGCCGGTCGGCGAGGAGGCTCGCGTCGGTGAAGCCGTAGGGCGCGAGATCCACCTCCTCAACCACGGTGTAGTTGCCCTTGACCTGCTTGTGCAGCCTCAGCATCGGGGTCGGGCCCGTGACGTTGAACTGCCACATGTACCCGTTGCTCACATCCGGGGCACGCAGGAACATGCCGAAGGCGTTGCTGTCGAGCTTGAACTCGATCGTGGCGGTGTAGTCGGTCCACTTGTCCAGCTCGCTCGGAGCCGCGGGGCGGGTGATCCACTGGGCGCCGCCCCAGTCGGCCGAAGCCAGCAGGCCGGTCTCGAAGTACGCGGTCGCGCTCCACGGACTCGCGACTCCCTTGTCGTCCCAGGCCCGAACGCGCCAGTGGTAACGGGTGCCCGCCTTCAGGGCGGGCCCGCTGTACCGCACGCCGACCTGACGGCCCGACGCCACCTTGCCGGACGACCACACGTCCGTCGAGCCCGGCCTGTGTCCGACCTGGACCTCGTAGGCCCTCTGCGACGCCGCCCGCCGGGAAGACGCCAACTGCCATCCGAGGACGGGCTCCTCGTCACCGATGCCCAGCGGGTTCACCCGGCCGTTGACGGTCAGCGCCTGCACGGTGAACGGCGCGTCCGGCGCCGATGCCGCGGAGGACACGGGCTCCCGCAGAGTGGACACACCTGCCACGACGGCCAACACAACGAAGCCTCTGAGGAGGTGAAAGGCGAGCGAGCGTTTACGGAGCACGGCAACCCCATGGATTGAATCGTTTCAAGTCGGGTGAATTGCCAGGACGGTACTCATGTGACGTTGGACACGTCAAGAAGTTGCACTGATCCCGAAGCCGATGAAGGGTGATTCCCGCGAGCGCTTGCCGATCAGTTACTGGTCCACGTCATCGAGGTGAAGAACCGGCCCGGCTCCGAACGCACCGGCGAAATGGGAGTGTTCAGCGGCGCGGACCGTCGACGGCCGGAGGCTGAACCGAACGGAAACCGCCCCACGCCTCTCGCCGCCGAATCCGTCCTGACCACGTCGGGCGGACCGGCCTCAAGGACGGAGATGTCCTCAAGCACGAGTACTTCGGAGCGTGGTGGGATCGTACGGCAAGCATCGTCGTCGTTGGGCCTCCACAGATCGAGGTTCGAGAGCCGTTCGCTGTGAAGGATTCGGCCGTGCGAGAGGTCTTGGCGACCTGGGCAACTCCCGCCGTGAGGCGACTTACGTAGTCGCCGAGCTCGGCCACCACGCTGGTGTGGGAGGTACCGAGTGGAATGCGTACGAAAATCGCCGGGCTCAAGGTCGATGGTGCCGCGCCGGATGATCAGGTGCGGCGCTCGCCCGCCCGGTACCGGACCTTCGGCACCGAGGGCGCAACGGGGACGGCGCTCGTCGCCGGGCGTGGTGGTGACCAGTCGAGACGGATCCGGTCAGTGCCGTACAGCCAGGTGGCGTCACGTACGGCCCTCCTTCACTTGCCGAAACCGGCGGTCAGCCCGCTGATCAGCTGGCGGCGGCCGAGGATGTAGAGGGCGAGGATCGGCAGCGTGGACAGGACGACCGCGGCCAGGATCGCGGGGACGTTGATCGTGAACTCGCCCTGGAAGCTCCACACGAACAGCGGCAGGACCCGTTTGTCGGGGCTCTGAGTGAGGATCAGCGGGAAGAGAAAGCCGTTCCAGACGTTGAGGGCGTCGTAGATCGTGACCGTGATCAGGGCGGGGCGGGACAGCGGCACGGCCAGGCTCCAGAGCATCCGCCAGTGGCCGGCGCCGTCCGCGCGCATGGACTCGTACAACTCGTCGGGGATGTCGCGCAGGAAGTTGACCAGGATGATCACGGTGAGCGGGATCGCGAAGGCCGCCGAGGGGAGCACGATCGCGGGCAGGGTGTCGTACATCTGCGCCTTGGCGATCAGGTAGTACACCGGGATGATCGTGGCCTGGAGCGGGATGGCGAGTCCCAGCAGGAAGACGCTGAACGCCCAGCGCAGCGCGCGGCTGGTGCCGCGGACGATGGCGTACGCGGCAAGGAATGACACGGCTAGGGTCAGCAGCGTCGCACCGACGGTGACCAGGGTGCTGTTGAGGAGGTAGTGGGTGAAGCCGCTGTCGAGGACCAGGCGGTAGTTGTCCAGGGTGGGGCTGGTCGGCAGGGCGAGCGGGTTGGCGTCGAAGAAGCCCTCGCGGGTGCGCAGGCTGGTGACGACGACCCAGTAGACCGGGACGAGGACGACCACCAGCCAGAGCACACCGCCCAGGGCGCCGAGGGGGTTGGTGCCGCGCAGCCGGGCCGGACGGCCGGGTGTCCCCGCGGTCGTCGGTGTCGGGCGGGCCGAGGAGCCGGTGGACGGGGCGTGGGAGAGCGCGGACATCACATTCCTGCCTGCTGGCTGCGCATCCGGCTGAAGCCGGAGAACCGGAGAAGGGCGAGGGAGAGCAGAAGTCCTGCCAGGACGAGCACCACGGAGATGGCGCTGGCGAGGCCCATCTCGTTGCTCTGGAAGCCGGTGATGTACATGTCGAGCGGCAGGATGCGGGTGGCGTAGCCGGGGCCGCCGCCGGTGAGCACGAAGACGAGGTCGAAGTAGGTGAGCGAGCCGACGACCATCAACGTCGACGACGTGACGATGGTGTAACGCAGCTGGGGCAGGGTGATGTGCCAGAACTGCTTGAGCCGGCCCGCGCCGTCGATCGAGGCGGCCTCGTACAGGGATGCCGGGATCTGCCGGGCTCCGGCCTGGTAGAGCAGCGTGTGGAAGGGCACGAACTGCCAGGCGATGACGAACACGGCGGCGTAGAAGGCCAGTTGGGGGTCACCCAGCCAGTCCTGTCCGAGGATCGGCAGATCCAGAGCCGCGCCCAGGCCGAAGTTGGGATCGAGCAGGTTCTTGAAGATGACGGCGATGGCGGCCGTGGAGATCAGCAGCGGGACGAAGTAGAAGACGGCGAGCAGGGCGCGGTAGCGCTGTTTGCCGGCCACGAAGATGCCCAGCAGGAGGCTGATCGGGGTCTGCACGATCCAGGAGAACACCATCATCTTGGTGGTGAGCCACAGGGCGTGCCGGGTGACGTCGCTGGTCAGTGCCGTACGCCAGTTGTCGGCTCCCGCCCACGCCGGGCTGCCAAGTCCGTCCCAGCGGGTGAAGCTGAGGTAGACGACGATCGCCATCGGGACGAGCGCGAAGAGGGCGAAGAGCAGCAGGGCGGGCAGGGCCATGAGGAAGGGCGGGCCGCCCTGCCGAGCCGACGGGGACACCTTGGCGGTGCTCACTTCGCCGCCGCCCTGTCCATCTGCGCGCAGAACTGCTGCGGGCTGATCTGACCGAGGAAGAGCTGGTCGAGGTGGGTGAGCAGGTCGTTGCCGAGTTCAGGGGTGAGGGCCTGGTCCCAGGAGAGCTGGAAGCTCTTGGCGTCGCGGGCGAGTTGGTAGACGTACGTCGTCCAGTCGGCGTTGTCGGTGGCCTTGAGCTTGGTGTCCAGGTCCTTCACCGGCGGCACGTCGCCGTTCTTGAGGAGGTTGTCGACGTAGGTGTCGTTGTAGACGCCGTCCTTGAGGTACGACACCGCTGCCTTCTTCTCCTTGGCACTCGCCTGTGCGGACAGGGAGAAGAAGTTGGCCGTGTTGCCGACGATGTTCGTCGCGTCGCCCTTGCCGCCGGCGACGGCCGGGAAGCCGGTCCAGCCCAGGTAGCCCTCGGAGACGAACTTCGGCGAGCCGCTGTTGATGCTGCCGTACCCCCAGCTGCCCTGGAGGATCATCGCGGCCTTGCCGGTGTACAGCTGGGCCTCGGCCTGGCCGGTGTCGGCGGAGACGGAGGTGAAGCCCTTGGCGAAGCCGCCGACGTCCACCAGCTGCTTGATCATCTCCGCGGCCTTGAGGACAGCCGGGTCGGACCAGGCGCCCTTCTTGCCGGCGGCGATGTTCGCGAAGGTCTCGGGTCCGCCGACGCGGTCGACGAGGTACTCCAGCCACATCAGGTCCGGCCACTTGGACGCGCCGCCCATGGAGATGGGGGCGATGCCCTCGGCCTTCAGCTTCTTCACCAGGGCCAGCAGGTCGTCCCAGGTCTTCGGCGGCTGGGCGCCGGCCTTCTCGAACAGCTCCTTGTTGTAGTAGAGCACCACGGGCTGCACGCCGTTGACGGGAACGCCGTAGACCTTGCCGTCGAAGGTCGCGGACTTCAGCACCGAGGGGAAGATGCGGTTCTTCCACTCGGGGTTGGCGTCGAGATCGGAGGTGAGCTCGGCGACCTTGCCCGCGTCCACGTAGCTCTTCAGCCCGCCACCGCCCCAGTTCTCGAAGAGCACGGGACCGTTGCCGGCACCGACAGCCGTCCGCAGCTTCTGCTTGTAGGGGTCGTTCTGGAAGTACTGGTAGGTGATCTCGCTGTCCGGGTGTTCCTTGTTCCACTCCGTGGCCGAGGCCCGGAAGGTCGCCTCTGAGCCCTGGGTCAGCGCCCAGGCCAGCGTTCCGGCTCCGCCGCCGCCCGCGGTGCGCCCGCTGCTGCCGCAGGCGGAGAGGGTGAGGGTCAGGGCTGCCGCCGAGGCGGTGATCAGGACACGGGAGGGCATTCTCGGGGTCATCATGAGCTCCTTCGGCTCGTCAGAGGTTCGATCGCGCGGGACGGCTCGTCTGGCTCGTCGGATGCGGAGCGGAGAGCGCGGCTCGAAATTTTTCGAAACCTCTGCGTTTTCTGGCCGACAAATTAGGCGCGGGGCTGTCGCCGGTCAAGACATAGGTGTCGAGGAATTTTTGCCTTCCCCCAGCGCTGGAACCTCGCGAAAGGTTGCGCTACCTTCCCCGTAAACCAGCGAAAGGACCAGCATGGCGAAGAGAGCCGTCGAGCGGACAACCCTGACCGGTATCGCCGAGACGGCCGGGGTCTCGGTGGCCACGGTCTCCAAGGTGGTCAACGGCCGCAGTGACGTCTCGCCCGAGACCCGGGCGCGCATCGAGAGGCTGCTGGTCGAGCACGACTACGTGGCTCGCGGGCCGGGCGGTGCGCAGTCACCGGTGCGCACGATCGACCTGACCTTCGACGAGCTGGTCAACCCCAACAACCTCGTGATCACGCAGGGTGTGACGGAGGCCGCGGCCGAGGCCGGAGTCGATGTCGTCATCGGTACGGCGCCCGACGACCCGCTGGGCGCCGCCTGGGCCCGGAAGATCACGAACGCCGGGCGGGAGGGCGTCATCCTGGTGACGTCGGAGCTGACCGCTCGGCAGCGGGCGCAGTTCGCGCACCACGGCGTCCCCGTGGTGCTGATCGACCCGATGAACGTGCCGGACGAGAGCATTCCGAGCATCGGCGCGACGAACTTCAGCGGCGGCATGGCGGCGACCGAGCACCTGCTGAAGCTCGGCCACCGGCGGATCGCGATGATCGAGGGGCGGCACGACGCCGTCTGCAACACCGCCCGCCTGCACGGCTACCAGGCCGCACTCACCGGGGCCGGCCTCACGCCCGACCCCCGCCTCATCAAGCGGGGTGCCTTCCGGTTCGAACCCGCCTACCAGGCCGCCCTGGAACTCTTCGCCCTGGACGAGCCGCCCACCGCCGTGTTCGCCGGCAACGACCTGGAGGCGTTCGGCGTCATCGAGGCCGCCCGCGTCCACGGGCTGCGGGTACCGGACGACGTCAGCGTCGTCGGTTTCGACGACACCGCCGCGGCCCGCACCTCCGCCCCTGCCCTGACCACCGTCCGGCAGCCGTTCATCGAGATCGGCCGTGCCGCGCTGCGCACGCTGCTGCGCCTCGCCGCCGGCGAGCCCCTGGACAGCCACCGGGTGGAGCTGGCCACCCAGTTGGTGGTGCGGGCCTCGACCGCGCCGCCGCCCGCCCACTCCTGAATCCGCCGCGCCCCACACCACCCCGAGGAACGCATCATGACCACACCTTGGGCCGATCCGGCCTGCCCGCGTGACGACAGGGTCGAGGCCCTGCTCGCGGAGATGACCCTGGAGGAGAAGCTCGCGCAGCTCGGCAGCGCCTGGCCCGGCGTCGAACGCGTCAGCGGCAACGTCGCCCCGATGCAGGACGTCTTCGCCCGCCACACCAACTTCACCGAGGCCAGGAAGGACGGACTCGGCCACCTCACCCGCCCGTTCGGCACCAAGCCGGTCGATCCGAGCGAGGGAGCACGGCAACTCGCCTCCCTGCAGCGTGAGTTGATGGACAGCACCCGACTGGGCCTGCCCGCCATCGCCCACGAGGAGTGCCTGACGGGCTTCACCACCCACCACGCCAGCGTCTTCCCCACCGCGCTCGCCTGGGCGGCCAGCTTCAATCCGGACCTCGTCGAACGCATGGCCCACGCCATCGGCACGAGCATGCGCCAGGTCGGCGTCCACCAGGGCCTCTCCCCCGTCCTCGACGTCGTACGCGACTACCGCTGGGGGCGCGTCGAGGAGACCCTCGGCGAGGACCCCTACCTGGTCGCCACCATCGGGACTGCCTATGTGCGCGGCCTGGAGGGCGCCGGGATCGTCGCCACCCTCAAGCACTTCGCCGGCTACTCCGCCTCGAAGGGCGCCCGCAACCACGCGCCCGTCTCCATGGGCCCGCGGGAGTTCGCCGACGTGATCCTGCCGCCGTTCGAGACGGCGATACGTGAAGGCGGCGCCCGCTCGGTCATGAACTCGTACGCCGACGTGGACGGGATGCCGGCCGGGGCCGACCCCTCCCTGCTCACCCGGCTGCTTCGCGAGGAGTGGGGATTCGAGGGCACGGTCGTCTCCGACTACTGGTCCATCGCCTTCCTGCGCACCATGCACCGCATCGCCGCCACCGAGGGCGAGGCCGGAGCCCGCGCCCTCGCCGCGGGCATCGACGTCGAACTCCCCGACACCCTCTGCTACGGCGAACCCCTCGCCGAACTCGTCCGTGAGGGCACCGTCTCCGAGGACCTCGTCGACCGGGCCGTACGACGCGTGCTGCGCCAGAAGATCGAACTGGGCCTGCTGGACGTCGGCTTCGACCCGGACACCACCGCGGACGGCCCCATCGACCTGGACCCCCCGACGCACCGGGCCATCGCCAGCGAGCTGGCCGAGCAGGGCATCGCGCTACTCGACAACCGGGACGGACACCTCCCCCTGGCGCCGGACACCGGGTCCCTCGCCCTCATCGGCCCGTGCGCCGGCGACGCCAACGCCTTCTTCGGCTGCTACTCCTTCCCCAACCACGTCCTGCCCCATCACCCGGGCCACGACAATGGCATCGAGGCCCGCACCCTGCTGGACGCGCTGGCGACGGAGCTGCCCGGCATCCGTATCGCGTACGAACAGGGCTGCCCGGTCAAGGCCATCGACCACAGCGGGTTCGACACGGCGGTGGCGGCGGCCCGGCAGGCGGACGTCTGCGTCGCCGTGGTCGGTGACCGCGCCGCCCTCTTCGGCCTCGGCACCTCAGGCGAGGGCTGTGACGCGGAGGACCTCTCCCTGCCCGGCGTCCAGGACGAACTCGTCGAGGCCCTGCTCGCCACCGGCACCCCGGTCGTCCTTGTCGTCGTCTCCGGCCGCCCGTACGCACTCGGCGCCTACGCCGACCGCGCGGCCGCCGTCGTCCAGGCGTTCTTCCCCGGCGAAGAGGGCGGCCCCGCCCTGGCCGGAGTGCTCTCCGGGCGCATCAACCCGTCGGGCAAGCTGCCAGTGCAGGTCCCGCGGACGGCGGGCGGCCAGCCCGGCACTTACTTGCACGCCCCGCTCGGCGGCAACACCCAGGGCGTGAGCAACCTCGACCCCACCCCGGCCTACCCCTTCGGGCACGGACTGTCCTACACGAGTTTCGCCTACGACGGGTTCGCGCTGAGCGCCGAGGAGATTCTCACCGACGGCGAGGTCGAGATCAGCTGCCTGGTCCGCAACACCGGCGACCTCCCCGGCTCCGAAGTCGTCCAGCTCTACACTGCGGATCCGATCGCCCAACTCCCCCGCCCCGTCACCCAGTTGACTGGCTTCGCCCGCCTCCACCTCGCCCCCGGCGAGCAGCGCGCGGTCACCTTCCGTCTGCACGCCGACCGCCTCGCCTACACCGGACCCGACCTGCACCGCATCGTCGAACCCGGCGAGATCACCGTCATGGTCGGCACCTCCAGCACCGACATCAGGCTCACCGGCGCCCTTCACCTCACCGGTCCGACCCGCCGCGTCGGACACGCGAGGGTTCTGCACACGCCCGCGCGTATCGGCTGAGCCCTCGATCCCCTCTCCGATCGCCCGGGACCTGGGCTCACCCCCACGTCTCGGGCGGTCGGAACCCGGACGATGCGAAAGGAGCGCTCCGCTTGGACGTATTAGTTGCAACACCCATCGTTTCGCTACGCCGAGGAACACGTGAACACAAAGACCAGGCCGACGCCGCTGGTGAGCGGCGGCGGCCGGGAATAGGCGCGGCGACTTCGTGGGCGCTCACGACCCGTGGGTATCGCACGACCGTCAACTGCTTCTCGGACCGTCAATCGGCCGAGCAGGTCGTCAAGGACATCGAGGCCGCCGACGGCGGCCCTTCGCCCTGCAGGGCGAAGCAGGCGGCCCCACAGGCTGTCGACCTGCCGCGGCGCACCGCGGCCGAGGGGCGCCTCGACGTCCTGGTCTGCAACGCCGCCCCCACTTCACCCCCACACCGGTCCAGACCCTCGCCTGGGCGTGTTCCAAGCGAAGCTGACGGGCGAAGTGGCTCCGTCAACATCCTGACCCTGCTAGTAACTGCCGACTCGGCGGATGCGCATCGTGGGAATGGAACAGCTCGTCACCCAGGCGCGCACAGCCCTCGCCGAGGAGCCCACGGTCGAGGACTCCACGCGTCTGCTGCGTCCAGCCATGTCTGTCCGTCACCCCTGAAGGGGAAATTCGGTTACCCGGAGAATGGCTTGCAGGGGAAATCCCTTCCCCTCACAGCGCGCTCTTCCAATGCGAGGCTTGGTCACGTAGCGAGCAAGGCATTCGAGGAGCCCTCATCACCATGTCTCATTCCGGTCGCCATTGCCTTTAACTCGGGCTACGGCCACACGGCCGTCATCGCAGAAGCCGTGGCGCAGCGGAAGCCGCCGCCGGAGTGGTCTCCGTACCGTGGACACCATCACCGACGAGCAGTGGGCGCAGCTGGACGCCACTGACGCTATCGTCTTCGGTGCCCCCACCTACATGGGCACCGCCTCCGCCGCCTTCCACGCCTTCGCCCAGGCGAGCACCAAGCGCTGGTACTCGCAGGCCTGGACGGACAAGCTCGCCGCGGGCTTCACCAACTCCGGAACCAAGAACGGCGACAAGTCGTCCACTCTGAGCTACTTCGCCACCATGACCGCCCAGCGCGGCATGCACTGGATGCCCTGGGTCTGTAGCCGGGCTGGGCCTCCACCACGGGCAGTGAGGACAACATCAACCTGCTCGGCTTCTTCCTGGGTGCCGGCGCCCAGAGCCCAACCGACGCCGGCCCGGAAGCGGTCCACACGTCGGACCTACGTCGATGTCCCGTACTCGGCGAATCGGACTGATTTTGGCATGGTGGCTCCTCACAGCCCCAGAATTCGCTCGGCGTTGCCGTGCGCGATGCGCGCGAGGTCGGCCGGTGCGTACGGTGCGGAGCGCAGGAACGCCACCGCTTCGGCGCTGGACTCGAACGGGTAGTCGATGGAGAACAGCACCCGGTCGGCGCCCACGGCATGGACGGCTCCCAGCAGCGCGGCATGCGACATGACTCCGCTGGTCGTGACGTATACGTTGTTCCGCAGGTAGTACGAGGGCAGGTGCTGCAACCGGTGCTCGGCGGGCACCTGGTCGTAGCGGCTGTCGAGCCGGGCCATCTGGAACGGCAGCAGCTCACCCATGTGCCCCAGCATCACCGACGCGCGCGGGAACTGGTCGAACACGCCGCCGTAGATCAAACGGAGCGCATGGGCACCCGTCGTCGCGGTCCAGCCCCAGGACGGTCCGACCAGCACCGGATACCCGTCGAAGACATGCCAGTTGTCGGCCGGGATGACAGCCGGATGCAGATACAGCGTCACACCCAGGCGCTCCAGCTCCGCCCACACCGGCCTGAACTGCGGCTCGTCCAGGTAGTGCCCTCGGACATGGTCGTTGTACAGCACGCCCTTGAGCCCGAGTTCCTCCACCGCCCGGCGCAGTTCCGCGACCGCGGCCTTCGGGTCCTGCAAGGGAAGGGTGGCGAAGCCCGCGAAGCGGGTCGGATGCGCGGCGACCGCCTTGGCCAAGTAGTCGTTGATCCGCCGTGCGGCGGCCACCGCCTCCGCGGGATCCTCGATCACTTCCACGCCCGGCGTGGAATATGAGAGAACCTGGACATCGACGCCGTTGGCATCCATGTCCGCAAGCCGCAGCTCGGTCAGATCGTCCAGGCGCCGGAACCACTCCTGCTTGATCTCCTCCGGCACGGCCATGTGCTGGCGGATCACTTCCTCCTGCCGGATGGCTCCAGGAATGGAGAACGCCTCTTCCACGGCCACAATGCGCATCTTTGCCTCCGGAGTATGGGGGTGGTGTTTCGAGCCACCCCCGGGTCGGGTCGTCGGGTGTGGCGTCGGCTGCTGCTTGGGGTCGGCTCCCCGGACACCGGCGACCGTCGTCGATACACGGCTGCCGGGTGCCGCCCCGGCTGCCTGCGCGGGCGATCCCGCGACCAGACCGCCAACCACGGCGGCTCCCGACGCAGCGGCGGTCGCGGCGATGAATCTTCGCCGGGTGGACTCGGCAGGAGGCTTGGTGCGGGGCTCTCCGGGCGGAGTCATCGTTTGGAAGGAACGGTCGTCAGGCATGTCCACTCTCCCTCTGGGGCGCGCGAATGATGGTCAGGGCCGCGCCAATAGCTGTTGCACTCCGCGCGGGGGCGCGTCGTTCGCGAGTGGCCCATGGCCCTTCGAGTCATAGCCGTTGAAGGCACGGCGGAAGGCAGGCGGTGGGCTGGACCGGCTGATCGCTGCTGGCTGGTCGTGGTCGGCCCGCAGAGTCGGCGGGGCCGCGTAGCGACCGGACCCGAGCGCGAGTGGGCCCTCTTGGGCCGGGGCCAGACCCAACGAGGTCAGACGGTCATCTCGGCGGGTCGCTGGCGCGTGCCCCTGTATCTCACCTGACTATCAGCATCTGGACAGCGGAGATGTCGCCTCTTGTCGCTCCAGAGCACTCCGGGTGACGTGGGGCTGTGACCCATTCCCCTCTCTTGAACTGGAGCCAAGCTAGCTCTAGGGTACTTTCCAGTCAACACCAGTGACTGAAGCCAGATAGGCTCGGTCCTTTCTCATGACTCGCAGTCAAGAACTGAGGCGGTCTGCCAACCCGCACCGACCACCACGGCCAGGCCACACAACGGGCCACCTGACTGGTCGGTCTGCCGGTCCGCCCCCGGATGAGCCTCCTGGCCGTGATCCGCTCGCACCCGGTGTCACCGGGCGGGTGGTGCGGGCGGCTGCTCCGGGCCTGCGATGAACCGCGTAACGATCTGAAGGAACGTGAGAGTGGAACAGACCATGATGGCGGTCCGCCTGTTCGAACACGGCGGCCCCGAGGTGCTCAAGTACATCGAGGCGCCGATGCCCGAGGTCGGCCCCGACGACATCTTGATGCGCGTACACGCCACGGCCGTAAACAGCTGGGATCTCCGGTACCGCGCGGGCAACCTGCCGCAGCCTCTCCCGGGACGGCCACCGTGGCCCCTGCCGTTCCAGCTCGGCCGGGACGCGGCCGGTGAGATCGTCGCCACCGGCGAGAACGTCACGCGGTGGCACCCCGGCGACCGGGCGGTGCAGCTTCCGCACCCGCCCTGCCGCATCTGCGCCCTGTGCGTCCGCGGGCTCGAAAACCTGTGCATCGACACCGCCTACCCCGGACACCAGGTCTTCGGCGGATACGCCCAGTACGTCGTGCGCCGCCAGGACGCCATCCTGCCCATCCCCGACGGCGTCGACTACGAGACGGCCGCAGCCACCATGTGGACCTACACCACCCCACTCAACTGCGCGCGGCAAGCACCCGTCGGTCCCGGCGACACAGTGGTCATCACCGGCGCCAGCGGCGGGATGGCCATCGCCTGCGCACAATTGGCGAAGCTGAGCGGAGCCACCGTCATAGGCACCACCACCAAGCCGGACCGCGACGAAGCGCTCAGGAAGCTCGGCTACGACCACATTCTGCACTCCACCGATCCCCGACTCCCGGCACAGGTCAGAGAGCTGACCCACGGCCTGGGCGCCGACGCCGTCTGGGACTGTGTCGGAGGCAATGACTTCTTCCAGCTCTCGCTTTCCTGCACACGGCTCGGTGGCACGGTCATCGTGCTGGGCACACCGACCGACCAGGGATCCCGGCTGGAGCTGGACGCACTCGCCCTCATCGGCCAGCAGGTGACAATCGCCAGCGTGCGCGGCGCCACCCTGCGGGACCAGCAGCTGTGTCTGGAACTGTTGGCGGCCGGAAAGATCAACCCGATCATCGACCGCGCCTACCCCCTGGAGGAAGCGGCGCAGGCCCACGCATACCTGGAAAGCCAGCGCCAGACCGGAAAAGTCATCCTCCTGCCCTGATACTCCCGGTGTGGGCCGGTTGCCACCCTCGCCAAAGGCGGTCTCCTCGGTGAGCCAGGCGTCCAGGGCGGAGTCCTGACCTTCGGGGACGCTGCGGCCGGCGCCACTGTTCCACTCTGTCGCCACGTGCTCGCGGGTCCATGAGGCCCGCGCTGAAGGCGAGGAGTTGGGCGACGGTGAGGGTCATGCCCTCACCTGCCGTGGGACTCGTGGGAAGTCGTGGGGCCCCACCGCTGCTCGCTGCGCGGCCCCACCCGTGGTGTGCGTTCAGGCGCTCTCCAGTAACAGGTTGAGACGACGGTGACCACCACCGTGCCGGGCAGTACGGGGACGTTGCCGCGGACGAGGTGGTGTCGGCGAGGGCGGCGATGCGGGCAGGCCGAACGCCCTCTCCCGCTGCGGCCGGTCGGGCCAGGCTGCGCACGGTGCGTGCGGCGCGCCGCTCCGGCATCACGGCCCAGTCCATGGGAGCCGCAGTGAACCAACTCGTCGAGCGAGAACTGCTGCGACGCGAACCGCATCCGACCAGCCGCCGCAGCATGCGCCTGCGACCGCCGACGGACACGGCGGCCGCTCGTGCCACGTCGATCGCGAGGGAGATCGAACGGGAAGCGACCTCGCCGCTCTCCCCGGACGACGAGGAACACGATTCACCGTCTGGTCGAGGAACTGAACCCCGACGCCCTCGCCATCGATACTCGATCCCTGAACCAGGCCCGGCCGTCCAGCGGATGCCACTTCCGGATCCGGTGCGTCGACGCAGGCGGAGTCACCACGCGGACCGCGCGACGTGCACCGGTGCGCCGCGAGCGAAAGGACGGAAAGCCATGAGCCATGCCGAAAGCCGTCCGCCGTCCTGCGGTTCCATCCGCGGTCGTCCCCGCAGCAAGGCCGTGGGACAGGCCATCCTGGAAGCCGTGATGAAGCTTTTCGAGGACGGCGTCCCGTTGGCCGACCTCTCCGTCGAGCGCATCGCTCGCACCGCCGGCGTCGGCAAGGCAGCCATATACCGCCGCTGGAGCGACAAGGAGGATCTCTTCGTCGATGTCATCCGCGCCGCCGAGCCCGCCGAACGAGAACTCCCCGGTAGGTCGATGCGGGGCGATCTGGTCGTTCTGCTGGAGTCACTGCGCCAACGCACTCTGGCCAGCCGCTCGTCGGCGATCCTGCACAACGCGCACACCCAGATGAGAAGCAGCCCGAAAATCTGGGCCGCCTACCACGCCGGCGTGATCACCCCCCGGCGCGACCTCGGGCTGAAGGTCCTCCGGCGAGGCCGGCTGAACGGGGAACTCCGTCAGGACGTCGACTTGGAACTGGCCATCGACATGCTCGTCGGCCCTCTGCTCATCCGCTCGTTCATACGCCACGACCCCGACCTCCCGGATGGACTGCCCGAACAGATCGTCGACGTCGTCCTCCACGGCCTACGGCCTGTCAGCTCCCCGCGCAATTAAAGGCGTAGGCACCCGAAAGCACGGCCGCTGCCACCCTCGTCCGCCGCCTGGCACCCGGTTGGAGCGCGAACCCGAGAGGTGTCTTCCCTCCACCTGGGAGGTCCCCGACTGCGTCGAGAACGCTCAGCCTCGCGCGGCGAACGCGGTGGCCGCTTCCGCGAAGGATGTGGGTTCCCGGCCGAGTAGCATCCGCAGGACGTTGCTGTTCCCGCGCAGGCCGTGCCGGTCGTAGTCCTGCCACATGGCGCGCATGTCCGAGGCCTGGGACGCGGAGTCCGCCACTCCCGGCGGGAGCGGTGCGTCCGCCCAGTGCACCGTCCGCGCCTCCAGGTCCACGCCTCGTGCCCGCCCGGCGACGCGCACCGCTTCGGCCAACGTCTGGGCAGGTCCGGCTACTTCGTAAGTCGCCGAGTCGTGCCCCTGCTCGGAGAGCACCTTGACGCCTGCTTCCCCGAGGTCACGCAAGTCGATGAACGAGAACTCGTTGTCGACGTTGAACGGCACCTGGACGGGGCCGGCCGGAGCCCTCCCCCACGTCGACAGGACGATCTGCGCGAACATCGAGGGCTGGAGAATCGTCCAGTTCAGCCCCGAGGCCCGCACGGCGGCCTCGGCGTTCGCCTTGCGCAGGTGGTGGCGCAGCCCGGGGGTGTGCGGGTGGAGGACGGACAGGTACACGAACCGGCGCGCGCTCGCGTGCTCAGCCGCCTCAAGTGCCCTGATCGCGAGCACGTCTTCCTCCGGGTGGAACGCCGGCGGAATCATGAACACGAAGTCGGCGCTCTCCAGCGCCTGACGGACGGTGTCCGGCTTCTCCAGGTCGGCCTCGACGATGTCGTCCACGCCCAGGGCAGCCACTCGGTCCCGCCCTGCCGGGCCGTGCACCATGGCCCGGACCCGGAACGGCGCTCGCAGGGCGGCCTCCAGCACGTATGTACCGCAGAGCCCGGCCGCCCCGATCACCGCGATCAGGGGCGGCTCCTTGCTGCGTACGGCTTCTGATTCGGACACTTTCCGGCTTCCTCCCGCTGTTGTGAGCCGACTCCGCGGAGCCGTGACGCGCTGGTGCGTCGGGTCAGGGATTGATGACGGTCATCCACATGGGGTCGTCGACGCGTTGCTGTATCGCGTCCATGGCCTTGAGCGCTTCGGTGAGCGGGAACCGGTGAGTGATGAGTTCGTCTGCCGTGAGGGCTCCCGTCGCCAGCAGACTCAGGACGTCCGTGGCGTCCTGGCGGGTGTAGGCGCGCGTGGAGACGAAGCGCCAGCAGTGCATCATCAGGGCGATGGGGGGCAGCGCCAGCGGGGTGGTGTTGCCGCCCATGTGCACGAGGGTGCCGCCGGTGGCCATGGCGGCCATCGTCTGGCCGAGGGCGGGACCCTCCGGGATGAAGTCGATGACGGCATGGGCGCCCTCGGGTGCCAGCTTACGCAGCCGACGGGTGAGGGTGCCGTCGGTCGGCCATTTCTCGGGGAGTTCGTCGAGTGCGACGACGCCGACCGGTATGTCGCCGGCGAGTCCGGCGACGCGGTGGAGACGGTCGGCGTCGCGGCCGACGAGGATCAGACGGGCAACACCGAAGTGCTCCGCGAGTTTGACCGTCGCGGTTCCCATGGTGCCTGTCGCGGCGGTGACCACGAGCGTGGCCCGTTCCGGAAGGTCGGCGCACTTGAGTGCGCGCACGGCGTTGGCCAGGTCCTGGACCTTGGCCGCGACGTCGAAGCCGACGGAGTCCGGCAGGGAATCGATCAGCCAGTGCGGGACACGGACGTACTCCGCGAGTCCGCCGTTGTGGTACTGCTCGTACAGGGGCATCGGAGCATCGCCGAAGGCGGCGTGGCCGAGCATGGCCTGCTGGGCGCACATCATGTCCCGGTCGGTACGGCAGTACTCGCACTCACGGCAGTTCAGCAGGGGGTGCACCCGCACCCGGTCGCCGACCGCGTGGCCGGTGACGTCGCGGCCGACGGCGGAGATGACGCCTGCGGCCTCGTGGCCGAGTGTGGTGGGCAGGTGCTTGAGCGCTCCCATCCGCAGCAGGCGCATGATGCCCGGCGCCAGGCCGGCGGAGGCGACCTTCACGACCACGTCGAGCGGACCCGGGTCGGGGACGGGCACCTCCTCCAGGACGAGTGCTTCGGCACCCTGGTGCGCACGCAGGGCAAGCATCGTGGCCATCAGCGGACCTCCACGGTGAGGCTCGGGAGCCGTTCCGGCGTGTACGCGTCCGCCGTACGCGCGGTCTCGGCGACCTGGGGCAGTTCCTGGTGCGAGAGAAGACTGACGTAGTCACCGGGCTCGGTCACGACGCTGCTGTGGGAGATGCCGAGCGGGATGCGCACGAAATCACCCGGCTCGAGGTCGACGATGCCCCGCTGGGTGATCAGCGTGCGGTGACCATGGGCCTGGTACTGGATCTCGTCGGCATCGAGGGTGCGCCGGTAGCGGCGCTGCCCGCCAGGAACGGTGGTGACCATGCCGAGGCGGATGCGATCGGTCGAATACAACCAGGTCACGTCCTGACCGGGATCGGCCCGCAGCACCGTCATCCGCCGGTCCTCCTGGTGCACCTGCTCGAGCAGGAGCTGTTCGTCGGCCCCGAAGACGGTGATGTCGTGGCCCGCCGCGGCCATGCACTGCGTGATCGCCTCGTTGGTCTCGCCGGGCTGCCAACCGGGGAACGGCGGGATCATGGCCTCTGACTCCCGCTGGGCCGTTGCGAGTTCGGTGACCGGTGCGGGGATGTAGAACAGCAAGTGGCTGTCCTCGCGGCCGTAGTTGTCGTGGGCGACGCCGCGCGGGATGCGGGAGAACTCGCCGGTCTGGAACTCGATCACACCGAGCTCGGACATAAGCGTCCGCTCGCCGCCGATCTGGTAGGAGATTTCGTCGACGTCGCAGTTGCGGTGGTAGAACGGCTGCCGGCCGTCCATTTTCTGCCACTCGACACGGATCTCATCGTTCTCGTAGACACCGCGCGGCGGGGCGAACGCCTCCGGCTCGTACTGCTGCGGATAGTGCACCACGGTCAGCGGTGGGTGCTCCCCCCACAACTTGACGGGCACCTTCGGGGGATGCGGCGGCGAGAGCAGCAGGTGCTCGTCGCGGACGATACTGCGCAACGGATGGTCGGAGCCCAGAACCATGACGTCTTCAACGACACTCACGGGGACCTCCTTGTCCTTGGGTGAAGGGGTGGATCGACTCTGGTGACGGGGTGGGAACGCGTGCCGCAGCCCCTTGCCCCAAGCCTGTGGCAGTGGTCACCTCTTTCGGCCCCAGTACATCTCGATGCCCTTCCATTCCATCAGCTGAGGGCTGTCGACCTTGTCCCCGAACGCCTCGCGGATCTGCTCTCCGGAGTAGTAGGGGATGTCGTCCACGGGGACGTGCGCGAAGAGTTTGTCGAACCACTGCCGAAGGTGGACGTCAGAGTTGATACGGGAGGTGAACGTCGTTCCCTTGAGGACCGCTTCGGCCAGCACGATGCGTCGGCCGGGCTTCATCACTCGCAGCAGGTCCGCGGCCGTCTCGTGCCAGTCGTCGGAGTGTTGTGTGGCCTGCAACACGGCGACGCAGTCGTATGCCTCATCGTCCACCGCGTCCGTGTACGACCAGCGCCAACAGCCGATCTGGCCGTTCCGGCCGGGGACCTTGCCCAGGACGGCGTTCCGTCCGTCCTTGATGATCTCCACGGTGTCGATGACGCCGTCCGGCCCCACAATGGCCTGCATGTCCTCGACCCATCCGGCGGGCGCGATGCCCTCACCGATGAGCAGAACCCGGTCTCCGGCACGGAGTTCGAGGAGACCGTAGACGATCTCGGAGATCGGCCGGGCCAGCTCCTGCCAGATGTACGGCAGCCCACCGGCGATGGCCATGGCCATCTCCCATTTCACCCGCTGGTCGACGTCGTGGATTACCGAGCCGAAACGCTCCTCGTCCCACGGCTGGATGTATTTCCAGGGGTCTCCGCCGCCGAAGCTGTCCTCGGCTTGTGTACTCATGTCATGGCCTCCGTAGCCTGCCGGAATCGTGTGATGAAGGCGGCATTTCTCCGGCTGGAATGCCGCCTCGCAGCGCCCTGTCCGTCAAGCGCAGATGTTGCCGAGGGTGCCGATGCCTTCGATCTCGATACGCACCTCGGTGCCGGACCGCAGGAAGAGTCCCTGCTTGTGGCCGACACCGGCGGGGGTTCCGGTGCTGATCACGTCGCCGGGTTCGAGGGTCGTCTGCCGAGAGAGATAGGAGACCAGCGCGGGAACAGGGTGGATGAGCTGCGAGGTGCGTGCGTCCTGCCGCAGCTCGCCATCGACCCAGGTGCGCAAGTGCAGGTCGTCGGGGTCGGGGAATTCGTCGAGTGTGACCAGGGCGGGCCCCATGGGGGTGAAGGTGTCGAAGCTCTTGGCGGCGGTGACATCTGCCGCCCGGCCGGGGATCCGGCCCTTCTGCACGTCACGGGCGCTGACGTCGTTGACGATCGTGAAGCCGGCGACGAAGGCGTACGCCTCCGCCTCGGACACGTCGGTCGCGCGTCGGCCGATGACGACCGCGAGCTCGCCTTCGTAGTCGACCTCGTCGGGGGCCGCCTTCGGGAAGCGGATCTGTTCGCCCGTGCCGATGACCGATGACGGCGCCTTCAGGAAGACGACCGGCTCCTCCGCCGCGCCGTTGTAGTCCACCTCGGTGCGGTGGTCGGCGTACGCGTAGCCCACCGCCCAGATCTTCGAGGGCCGGGGGACGGGAGCGAGGAGCTGGATCTGCGTCGTAGGCGCACGGTCGCGGACCGCGGCCACGACCAGGGCGCCGAGGTCGAGGCCGCCCTGCAAAGCCGTACCGAGGTCGGTCGTGTCGACGTCGAGCAAGGCGATGCTCTCGCCGTCGTCCTCCAGCCTGCCAATTCCCTTGACCGTGCTGACGAGCCTGGTCACAGGGCCACCGCCCGGTTGTCGAGACGTAGCAGCTCGCGCTCGGGATCGCCGGCACGGTAGCGGGCGGCGAAGCGGTCGGGGTCCAGTTCCAGCCCGGAGGGATTTGCGGCGAATGCGGGCCCGGACATGAAGGCCACCTCCTCCTCGAAGGTGGCGAAGTTGGGGCAGGAGAACTCCACGATGTTCCGGTCCGGGTCGCGGTAGTAGAAGCTGGTGGCCTGGCCGTGGTTGGCCGCACGGTGCGGCCGCACTCCGATGGAGGCCATGTGTCCGTGCTGGGAGATGAGGTCGCCCAGGGCGCTGACGCCGAACTGGAAGTGGTGCAGACCGGGTCCGGAGGACTCCGTCTCGCTCAGGCTTTCGACGCCGAACAGGGCGAACACCTGGCTGTGCGGGGCGTCCGTGATGCGGAAGAAGCCCAGCCGGACGTCGACCGCCCGCTCGGGCATGCCGGCGGGGCGCGGCAGGGCGTCCGGGTCGGGGATCCGCTCGTAGAACGGGCCGTGCCCGAGGACGTGCCTGTAGAAGGCAGCCATGTCGTCGTAGCGCGCGGTCTTGAGCACCAGCTCTGTGAGCTGCAGCGCGACGGCTTGCGTCCCGCCGGCCCCTGTCTCGGCCTGAGGGGTCGTCGTCATCGTGAGGGCCTCCTTGCCCGTCAATCTTTGGGGCGCAACGGCCTTGAGGTACGGCGCGTGATGCACCGCTCGCCGCGGTCCAGGACTTAAGCACCATCGGGCTGCCGCATATCGGCAGTCACGTGGACGCTCCGCCGTCTGCGAGCAGGTCGATCCCGGCAGAGGCCCGGCCTCCGTCGAAGTCGTGGTGGTATCCGACAACCAGAGCCAGGCGACAGCTCCCGGCATCGCTGCACTCAGTGGGAGTCACCAAGACGCTCCCTCTCTCTTGAACCCAAGACGAGCTTAGCACCGCACACGAGCGGTCAGAAGTCTTGTGTTTTTCCAGGTCTTCCCTATGACGACATGCTCGTGTAACTCTGACCCCGGTTCAAGAGATGGGGCCATTAACGCTCCGACCCTTACTCAGGAAGGCAGATCTTCAATGTCCGATCAGCACGAGAGAGCCGCATCCCGGCGCGTCCTGGTCGTGGGAGCAGGGCCTGTAGGCCTCGCCCTCGCGACCGAGTTGGGATGGCGTGGTATACCGGTCACCGTGATCGATCAGGGCGACGGCCACGTGCCCTTTCCCGCAGGCGAGGCGATTTTTTCGCGCACCATGGAACACCTGCGCCGCTGGGGCTGCGCGGAAGAAGCACGCACGGAGTCCGCACCGCCCCCGGACTACCCGCACCGCACGGTGTTCGCCACCTCCGCCACGGGACACGTCCTCACCGAATTCGACTACGGGGTCAGCAACCAGTCCGCGGGCGTGTACACCCCGCTGACGCCGGAGGGTCCCGCGTTCCTGTCCAAGTTCTCCTTCGTTCCGTTGCTCGCCCGCACGGCCAGCGAACTGCCGGGCGTCGAGATCAGGTACGGCACTCGCCTGGAGACGATGGAGCAGGACTTGGAGGGCGTCCGGGCCGTGGTGCGCGACGTGGCGAGCGGCGCCACCGAGACGCTCGCCGGCGCGTACCTGGTGGCCTGCGACGGAGGCCGCAGCGGCATCCGCCGAGCGCTCGGCATCGAGTTCGAGGGCATGTTCGCCCAGGGGCACAATTTCGCTGTGCACTTCCGTGCGCCGCAGCTACTGGACCTGCTGCGGGAGCGGCTGGGCGGCCCCGCGGTACAGATCCACACCCTGTCATCGGCACGCAGGCCTTACATCACTGTCGTCAACGGCGTGGACGAATGGCGGCTCTCGGTCTACCTGGACGAGGAGCCCGACCTCGACGACGCGGTCGCCTGGGTGCACGAGGCCGCCGGTGCGCCGATCGACGTGGAGATCCTCGCGGCACAGCCCTGGAGCGGACATTGCGTCGTGGCCCGCACCTACCGTGACGGGCGGGTCTTCCTCGCGGGCGACGCGGGGCATCTGTTGTGGCCCAAGGGCGGCTTCGGCGCCAACACCGGGATCGGCGACGCCGTGGACCTCGGCTGGAAGCTCGCCGCGACCCTGCAGGGATGGGGAGGCCCGGCGCTCCTGGACAGCTACGAACAGGAGCGGCGGCCGATCGCCGTCCGCAATGTCACGGAAGCCTCCAGCAACTGGAGAGCCGACGCGCAACTCGTCCCCGATCCGGTGCTCGACCGCATGGACGCGGAGGGCGAACGGCTCCGCCGCGAGCTGGGCGAGGAGATCCGCCGGTCCCGGGCCAAGGAGTTCCGCTGCACGGGGGTCCAGCTCGGCTACCGCTACAGCGGCTCCCCGATCTGCCTGCCTGACGGCAGTCCGGAGCCGCCCGACGAGCCGGACGAGTACGTGCCGTCGACGTGGCCCGGCTGCCGCGCACCGCACGTCTGGCTGCCCGACGGCACGTCGGTGCTCGACCACTTCGGACGCGGGTTCACGCTCGTGGTCTCGGGCTCCGCGGACCCGACGCCGCTGGTGCAGGCCGCCCGCGGGTGTGGTGTGCCGTTGACAGTGCTGCGCCTCGCCGATCCAGCTGCCGCGGAGCTGTACGAGCGGCCACTCGTCCTCGTCCGCCCGGACGGCCACGTCGGCTGGCGGGGTCGGCAGGCTCCCGTGGATCCTGTAGCCGTGCTCGACATGCTCCGCGGGGCGACGCTACCGTCCCAGGAGGCCAATGCGGCCGGTGCAGGGCAGGTGGTACCAGCAGGAGCCGGGACTCACCTCGTCTGAGGTACCGCGCTCAGCGCTTGCGCCCCTTGGTCGCTGAACTTCTGGCCACGACGGACTCCAGCAGAAACCGGATCATCTCGTGGGCCGGTCTGTTCCAGTCGTTGGGTACGTGCGCCCCTTCGAAGACGGCGATCGCGACATCGCGGACGAGCTCGGCATCGATGTCAGGGGTGTCGTCGAGGCCGCGCTCGGCCATGAACTCGTCGACCAGGCCGACGATCCATTTCAGGAAGGTGTTGTGGGCCTCGCGAACTGCCTCGGAATGGGGAAGCCGGTCGTGCATGGCCTGGTGCAACGGCCGGGAATAGCGCATGTCGGACAGCCCGCGCACCAGGCGGCTCAGCGGGTCGGCACCGGCCTGCTCCTCGTTCAGGATGCGGATCTCGCGACTGAGCATGCGGTTGATGACGGCGGCGAAGATGTGGTCCTTGGAGTCGAAGTACCAATAGACGTTGCCCCGGGCCACGCCGGCGGCGGAACTGATGTCCGCCATCGTCGTCTTGTCGTAGCCCTTCGCCAGAAAGAGCTCAGTGGCCGCGGCTAGCAGATCACCCGTGCGCTCCTCCCGGGGAATCTGTTGGCGGTTCCGCGGCATCCCGACTCCTCCCGTGAGTTCACCCCATCTCACGTGAGTCTAGACACCCGGCAGACCGCCCCCGCCCCAGGAGAAGGAGTGCTGTGCCCACCGGGCCCCAGCCAGGAGCCCCTGTGGTCACCGGTGGCACAACACAAGGCACCTTGCAATCGGCGCTGAGTTACTAGGCCAACGACGTTCCTCCAGGCCGCCGCCCGTCGCTTCACTCCACAGTGGGACGGGCGAGGCCGTGGTCGTAGGCGAAGATCACGGCCTGGATGCGGTCACGGGCGCCGATCTTGGCCAGGACACGGCCGACGTGCGTCTTGACGGTGGACTCGGACAGCACGAACCGCGTGGCGATCTCCCCGTTGGTCCAGCCTTTGCCGACCGCTACGAGGATCTCGCGTTCACGCTCGGTCAGCGAGGTGAGTCTCGGGTCCTCGGCGGGGTCGGAGCGGTGCGAGGGGACGTACTGGGCGAACTCCTCGAGGAGGCGGCGGGTGAGGGCGGGCGCGATGACGGCGTCGCCGGAGGCGACCGCGCGGATCCCGGCGAGGAGTTCCTCGGGGCGCGCGTCCTTGAGGAGGAACCCGCTCGCGCCGGCCCGCAGGGCCGCGTGGACGTACTCGTCGAGGTCGAAGGTGGTGAGGACGAGGACATGTGAGCGACCGCCGGCGGCGACGATGCGGCGGGTGGCCTCGATGCCGTCCATACCCGGCATACGGACGTCCATCAGGACGACGTCCGGGCGCAGTTCGGCCGTCTTGCGGACCGCTTCGGCGCCGTGGGCGGCCTCACCGACGACGTCGGTCTCGGGGACGGAGTCCAGGAGCAGGTGGAAGCCGTAGCGTTGCAGTGGCTGGTCGTCCACGATGAGCACGGTGGTCACCGGTCACCGCCGCTTCCCGGCGTGAGGTCGAGGACGGCCTCGACGCTCCACCCTCCGTCGTCCGCCGGTCCCGCGCTGACAGTGCCGCCGTACAGGGCCGCTCTCTCCCGCATGCCCACCAGGCCGTGTCCTTCCTCGTTCGGCGGTCCGGACGGTGCGGCCGGGCCGGTGTCCTGGACCCGGATGGTCAGCCGGCTGTCCTCGACGAGGATCGCCAAGTGCACCCGGGTGCCGGAGTCGGCGTGCTTCAGGGTGTTGGTGAGGGCTTCCTGGACGATGCGGTACACCGTCAGCTGCACCCCGCTGTCCAGGGCGTCCAGCTCCCCGGAGGTCCGGTAGACCACCTCCAGCCCGGCGGAGCGCACTGTGGCGCACAACGCGCCGATGTCCACGACGCCTGGCTGCGGGCTGAGTTCGGGCCCGTCCGGGGGCCCGCCCGCGGCCTCGCGCAGCACACCGAGCACCCGCCGCAGCTCGCCGAGGGCCTGTCGGCCGGTGTCGCCGATGAGCTGCAGGGCCTCCTTGCCCCGCGCGGGCTGGAGGTCACTGGCGTATGCGCCGGCGTCGGCGAGGGTGATGATGACGGACAGGTTGTGGCCGACGATGTCGTGCATCTCGCGGGCGACACGGGTGCGTTCGGTGGCCGTGGCCAGTCTGCTGCGCTGGTCGCGCTCGATCTCCAGCCGGGCCGCCCGCTCGCGCAGTCCGGCCAGTTGGGCCCGGCGGATGCGGACCATCAGGCCGAGCGCGAGGGCTGCGGTCGCCGTGCTCAGCAGAAAGAACAGCGCCTCCCACACGGACACGGCCGCGGAGGCGCGCACCGCGACCAGCACCATGGCGCCCGCCGTGACCGCACAGGCCCAGGGCAGCTGCCGCAGCCGCCCGTGCAGGGCCAGGCTGTACAGCGCGATCAACAGGGCGATGTCCGCGCGCATCGCGGCACCCAGGGACCACTGCAGGACGAACACCACGGCGATGACACCGAAGGCCACCACGGGCTTGCGCCGCCGCCACAGCAGGGGCAGTACCAGACCGACCTGCAGGACCAGCATTCCCGCGATGGGCAGGTGAGTGAAGGCGACCCGGACACGGGGCGGGCTGTCGGCGTCACCGACGCCGTCGTGGATCAGGTCGGGCAGGCAGAACATCAGGAAGACCAGGACGACGACCGCGGTGTCCAGGACCCAGGGATGTGTCCGGTCGGCATGGCGCAGCCGCTGGCCGCCCCGGGAAAGTCGGGCGACCAGCGGTCCCATCCCGCTGATGTCATCGGTGGTCACGGACGTCACCTGTCCATGGTGCGGGCGTCAGACGTCACTGCGCACGAGCCGGTACGCCGCGCCGCCCAACGCCAGCACGGTCCAGCACAGGAACACCAGCAGCCCGGCGCCCGGCGACAGGGTCGTGGAGTCGTGGGTCAGGGAGAACATCGCCTGCCCCGCGTTCGACGGCAGGTAGGGGCTGATGCCGTCCTGCCAGGAGCTGGGCAGCAGGGAGATCAGGCCGGGGATCAGCATCAGGGAGGCCACCAGGACCGAGATCCCGCCGGCCACCGACCGCAGCATTGCGCCCAGGGCGGTGCCGATCACCCCGACCAGGCCGAGGTAGAGCCCGGCGCCCAGCAGACTCCGCAGGACACCCGGGTGCGAGAGGCTCATGGCCGCGGGCGTGCCCGAGACGATTCCGCTCCCGATCAGGAAGGTGAGGAACCCACCCAGCGTCCCCACCACCAGCGCGACCAGCCCGAACACGGCCGCCTTGGACCACAGCACGGGCAGTCGGCGGGGCACCGCCGCCAGCGTCGAGCGGATCATGCCGGTCGAGTACTCGCCCGCCGTGACCAGCACGCCGAGGACGCCCAGGGCCAGCTGGGCGAAGTTCGTACCGAAGAGGGACAGACTCACGGTCGTCGAATCGGCGAAGTCCGAGTCGAGATTGCCCGAGTCGATCCCCGACTTGTAGCGGCTCGCGGCGATCAAGCCGAAGGCCACCACGAACAGCAGACCCAGACCCAAGGTGATCCAGGTCGAGCGCAGAGACCACAGCTTGGCCCACTCGGAGGACAGCACGCGCCGTCCGGTCACCCGGTAGACGGGCCGGGCGGGGGTGGTCCGGGGTTCCTCGGCGGTTGCGGTGAGGGTGCTCATGCGGTCCTCCCGACGGCCTCAAGGGTTTCGATCCCGGTCGTGGAGCCGTGGTACTCCACGGCGTCCCTGGTCAGGTCCATGAAAGCCTCCTCCAGCGATACGGTCCGAGCGCTCAGCTCGAACAGGGCGATCCCGTGCTCGGCCGCCTTCAGCCCAATCTCGCGGGCGGTCAGCCCGGTCACCTGGAGCTCCTCGGAGCCGACCTGGCCGGTGACGTCGACGCCCGGCCCGGCCAAGACGTCCCGCAGCCGCGCCGGGTCCTGCGTCGCCACCTTCACCGTGTCGCCGCCCGCCTCGCGGATCAGGTCCGCCACGGTCGTGTCGGCCAGCAGCCGGCCGCGCCCGACGACGATCAGGTGGTCCGCGACCAGGGCCATCTCGCTCATCAGGTGCGAGGACACGAACACGGTCCGGCCCTCGTCGGCGAGGCCCTTGAGGAGGTTGCGGATCCAGAGCACGCCCTCCGGGTCCAGCCCGTTGACCGGTTCGTCCAGCATCACGGTCTGCGGATCGCCCAGCAGGGCCGCGGCGATGCCGAGCCGCTGGCCCATGCCGAGGGAGAAGGCACCGGCCCGCTTCTTCGCCACGCTGCCCAGCCCGGCGAGGCCGATGACCTCGTCGACCCGGCGGCCCGGAATGCCATGGGTCAGCGCGAGGGCTTTGAGGTGGTTGTACGCCGAGCGGCCCGGATGGATCGACTTCGCCTCCAGGAGGGCGCCGACCTCCTGGAGCGGTGCCCGGTGCTCGGCGTAGTGGTGGCCGTTCACGGTGACGGAGCCGCTCGTCGGGGCGTCGAGGCCGACGATCATCCGCATGGTCGTGGACTTGCCCGCCCCGTTGGGCCCCAGAAAGCCCGTCACCGTGCCCGGCTTCACGACGAAGTCCAGCCCGTCAACGGCCGTCTTCTCCCCGTATTTCTTGGTCAACTGCCGTGCGTCGATCATTCGCGTTCTTTCTGTCGGGCTCCGGCGTCCGTCACTTCGACGCCTCACTGGCAACGCTAAGTGCCGAATCACCCCGGCCCGGTGGTACCGGGAGGCTGATCTGCGCCCTCCGCGTGGTACCGCGGTACTACGCGCCCACCTGCGGTACTTTCCGTCCGCGTCGGCTCCGAGGTGGTCGCAGCAGGCATCCGGCCACCGAGGAGTGCGACCCGCTGACGCCACACTTGGCGCCCCGGCACGTGCGGCGCACTGGGCCCATTCGTTCCGCGCTCTACCAGGCGTAGCTGACGCTCCGTCACGCAATGCTGGATGATGAGGAGCCGATGACCACGGCCCTGACGCAGTTCGCTGCGCTCACACCCGTCATCACGGCGATTCTGGTGACGGTTGCCCCCGAGGCGTTTCGACAGCCCTCGGTGTCGGGAGGGGCTGGCGAGGTCTTCCTCGCTAAGGGTGATCCCAGGGACGGCCATGTTGTCCTGCAGGTGTGACAGAGAGCCTGTGCCAGGAATGGCCAGGGTCGTCGGCGAGGAGGCCAGCAGCCAGGCCAGGCCGAGCTGCGACACGGCGGCGCCATGCCGAGCCGCCACCTGGCCGGCCGCTCGTCGTCGAGTTCCCGTGACCTTTCCGACCGCGCACAAGGAGTCCGAGGTGTAGAGTCGCCCCCGCTCACGCGTTGGGCGGGCCGGAGTCGGGTGCGGGGACGGCAGCAATCCAGACGGGTTTTCTCCTGCCCAGGACGCAGCGGGTCCGCTCCCCGTTTCCGGCGACAGGCGGCAGGCGGCTGGACCAGCGGTTCAGCTTCTGCCGGCGCGGCGGCTGGCAGTCGGGAACAGGTCCCAGCCCCGATGGCCGAGTTGGTCGGCCTCGCCTTCGACCAGCACGCGGGAGTCACGGAGCGCCCGAATATTGGCCGCCAACGTCTCGTCCGTATTGCACGGCGCGCCGCTGTCGGAGCCGTAGACCAGGTGTTCACGCGGGACCATGGCGAGCGCCGGCGCGAGACTGGCGTCGGCTCCCGCGTTGCCGGTGTCCAGGTACAGCCTGGCCAGATGCTCGCGGATCTCATCCCGGGTGACGTTCTGCGAGTTGGGCACCCAGGGCTCCGCCCCCAACTGCCCCAGCCGTCCGGACATCGCAGGCAGCGCTCCACCGCCATGGGCAAGGATCACAGTCAGGTCAGGGTAACGGCGGAAGACCCCGGCGTAGAGCATGTCGACAACGCTCCGGGCGGTCTCGAACGCCACGTCCATCAAGACGGCAGGGAGGCCGAGTTGCGCCGGCGCGATCGTATTCGGGTGGGCGAAGACAACGGCACGGCGGCGGTTCAGCTCGGCCCACACCGGTTCCAGGCTCTCGTCACCGAGAAACACCCCGTTGTACCGGGCGCTCACCGCGTATCCGTCAGCGTGCAGGTCCGATTGGGCCCGTTCGATCTCGGCCAGCGCCGCCTCAGGATCGTCGGTGGGAAGTGCTGCCAACAATCCGAACCTGGTCGGATGGTCTGCGACGACCTTCGCTCCGTAGTCGTTGGAATCACGCAATGCCTGCAGGGAGGGGGTGTGGATGTTGCTGAGCAGCTGCATGGCGACACCGGTCCGGTCCATGTAATCCAAGGCGGACTCCGGACTCCAGCCATACGGCTGCGTCGCCAGGAACCGCATCGCTCGCAGGCCTTCCCACTGCTTGAGCCGCTGCTCTTCCGTGAGCGGCGGCAAGAAGTGCGCGTGAACATCCACCCACCCATTGACCAACGTCATGCTTCCTGTCCTTCCGTCAGCACAGCCGTCGACGACCGCGCTCCACTCCATGACTGCGGGCAGCCCCGCCTACCGGACCAGAGCATTCCGATCCGAACGCGGCCACTCGTTCACATCTGAGCGCTTCGCATGCCACGCTGACGCCCTCGAACTGAAGCCAGCCAAGGTGCCGAAGTACCGCTTCCACAGCGTCGACGGTTGGCGGGCACCTGCCCGCGGCCGTCATGCATCTGGTTTTCCGTCTGCCCGGCCCAACGGGGCAGTCCCGGCCGCAACGCCCGCGCAGGACTGTTGCGAAGTTAGTTGATCTTGCGTCTGGTCAGCGGGCCGTGTCCGCGATCTTCCGGGCCCCTCCGTTGGAAGAATCGCGTGTTGAGTGCGTGCTCCCAGGGCAGCCCTTGGCATCCGGACCAGTTCGAACCGAGCAGCTTGTTCACTGGGCTCGTCCGGTGACTTCGAAGGACGGAGCCCAGCGCGGCATCTCACCCATCCCTGAGACCAGGCGGATGTTCTTGCTGTAGCCGTACTCCTGCAGGGTTTGCGCCGAGGTCTCCCGGCCGTAGCCGCTCGCACCGACTCCGCCGAACGGCGTGCCCGTGAAGTTCCGGTTGTAGTTGTTCACGAAGACGAACCCGGTGTGCAGGGCGCGGCTGACCCGCAGCGCGCGCTCGGAATCCGGCGTGAACACTGCGGCGACCAGGCCGAAGTCGGTCCCGTTGGCGATCCTCACGGCCTCGTCCTCGTCGTGGAAGGGGATCATCGAGATGACCGGGCCGAAGATCTCCTCCTGGGCGATGCGCATGTCCGGGCGTACGCCGGTGAACAGTGTCGGCGCGACGTAGAAGCCGCCCGCCAGTTCGGGGTCGTTGGGGAGAGGCGCCTGCGCCGCGATCGTGGCGCCCTCCTGGACGCCGATGTCGATGTAGTCCAGCACCCGCTTGCGCTGGGCGGCGGACACCATCGGGCCGATGTGCGTGCCGGGATCGACGCCGTTGCCGACGCGGAGCCGCTTCACCGCGTCGCCGTAGCGGCGCGCGACCTCGTCGTAGATGTCGGTGTGTACCAGCACCCGGGATGCCGAGGTGCAAGCCTCACCCTGGTTGTAGAGACCGCCCTCGATCGCCCACGGCAGCGCCAGGTCGAGGTCCGCGTCCTCGAAGATGATGAACGGGTCCTTGCCACCGAGCTCCATCAGAGTCGGCGTCAGGTTGTCGGCCGCGGTCTTGATGACCGAGACGCCGGTGGTGGGTGACCCGGTGAACGAGATTTTGCCGACGAGCGGGTGGCCGGCCAGCCGCGACCCGATCGAGCCGGTGCCAGGAATGATGTGGACCACGTCGTCGGGCAGGACGGACTGGATGATCTCCACCATGCGCATGGATGAGAGCGGTGCCTGCTCCGGCGGCTTGATCACCACCGCGTTGCCGACAGCCAGTGCCGGGGCCAGCTTGCTGGCGGTGTGAATCGGCGGCCAGTTGAACGGCACGATCGCGGCGACGACACCGTAGGGTTCGAGCACCGTGATATCCAGCAGACTTCCGCCATCATTGACCTGGCCCGGCATGGAGTCGCACAGGCTCGCGAAGAACTCGAAGATCCCGATCGCCGCGTTCACGTCCCCGTTGCGCGCCTGGGTCAGGGGCTTGCCGTTGTCGCTGCACTCCAGGGCCGCGATCTCGTCGGCGTGCTCGCGCACCGCCTGCGCTATCTTCCGCAGCCAGCTGCCGCGCTCGCGGGCGGTGCGGGCCTTCCAGGAGAAGTGCGCGTCGTAGGCCGCCTGCATGGCCTGATCGACTTCCTTGTCGCCGGCGCCGTGCACGACGGCCAATGGCGCGCCGGTCGCGGGGTTGTCGACGGTGAACTGATCGGCGGAGTCCTTGGAGGACCACCGCGTGCGGATCTCGTGTGGTGACGACTTAGCCACGGTCTTGCTCCGTTCAGGGATGTGCTTGGTTTGACGGCTCGCTCGCACGAGGCGGTGGCAGCCGGCCGATGGCGGACCGTCAGGGCCTGAGAACGATCTTGCCGTTCGTGTGTCGGTGCTCCAGCTCTCGGAAGGCCTCCCGGACTTCGTCGAGCCGGTAGACGCCTGCGATGGGGATCTCCAGATCCCCATCGGCCATCAGCGCGGCGAGCTCCCGTAGTACGTAGGCGCTTGATGCCGCCGAGCTGCCCTCCGCCTTGGTGCCGTGCCTCGCCGCGCCCGCGAAGTCGATGATCGTGTTGATCCGTCCACTGGGTACGCCGAGTTCCAGCGCCAGTTCGATGTAGGGAGAGCCGTAGGTGTCGATGAAGTCGTCGACCGTGCCGTACGCCGCGGTGCGGACGCGGTCGGCGACGCCCGCGCCGTAGGTCACCGGAATCACTCCGTGCCCGGCAAGCCATGCGTGGTGGGGTTCGCTCGCCAGACCGATGACGGTGGCTCCGGCGTGTCGGGCGAGTTGTACGGCGAGTGAGCCCACCCCGCCGGCGGCCCCGGAGACGACGACGGTCTCGCCGCGCTTGACGCTGAGGGCGTTTACCGCCGCGTACGCCGTGGTACCGGCGACGTAGAGCGCGCCGGCCTGTTCCCACGGGACACCCGCGGGTCGAGGGGTGAGGTGGTCATCGTCCACGATCACGTACTCGGCGTGGCTGGCCCTGTTGTGGGTGAAGCCGATCACTTCGTCACCGACGGCGAATCCCGTGGCTCCCGCGCCGAGTTCCTCGACGATCCCGGCCAGGTCGCTGCCCTGCCCAGACGGAAACGTCGACGGAAACCTGTCGTGCAAGAACCCCCGCCGGATCACGGCCTCCCCCGGGTTGATCCCGGCGGCCACCACCTTGACGAGCACCTGCCGTGCACCGGGCTCGGGCCGTTCGACGTCGACCACGTTCAGTACGTCTAAGCCCCCGTACTCCGTGAATCGCACTGCTTTCGGCATCGTGGCTGCCTACAGTCCCAGTACGCGGTCGGCGTTGCCGTGCGCGATGCGCGCGAGGTCGGCCGGTGCGTACGGGGCGGAACGCAGGAACGCCACCGCTTCGGCGCTGGACTCGAACGGGTAGTCGATGGAGAACAGCACCCGGTCGGCGCCCACGGCATGGACGGCTCCCAGCAGCGCGGCATGCGACATGACTCCGCTGGTCGTGACGTACACGTTGTTGCGCAGGTAGTACGAGGGCAGATGCTGCAACCGGTGCTCAGCGGGAACCTGGTCGTAGCGGCTGTCGAGCCGGGCCATCTGGAACGGCAGCAGCTCACCCATGTGCCCCAGCATCACCGACGCGCGCGGGAACTCGTCGAACACCCCGCCATAGATCAAACGCAGCGCATGGGCACCCGTCGTCGCCGTCCAGCCCCACGACGGCCCCACCAGCACCGGATACCCGTCAAAGACACGCCAGTTGTCGGCCGGGATCACAGCCGGATGCAGATACAACGTCACACCCAGGCGCTCCAGCTCCGCCCACACCGGCCTGAACTGCGGCTCGTCCAGGTAATGACCCCGCACATGGTCGTTGTACAGCACACCCTTGAGCCCGAGTTCCTCCACCGCCCGGCGCAGCTCCACGACCGCGGCCTTCGGATCCTGCAACGGAAGAACCGCGAAACCCGCGAACCGGTCCGGATGGCCGGCCACCGCCTTGGCCAGAAAATCGTTGACCCGCCGCGCGACAGCCACCGCCTCCGCCGGATCCTCGATCACCTCCAGACCCGGCGTGGAATACGACAGGACCTGGACATCGACGCCGTTGGCGTCCATGTCCGCAAGCCGCAGCTCGGTCAGATCATCCAGACGCCTAAACCACTCCTGCTTGATCGCCTCCGGCACGTCCATGCGCTGACGGATCGCCGCCTCCTGCCGGATCGCTCCAGGAATCGAGAACGCCTCTTCCACGGCCACAACGCGCATCTTCTTCTCCTTCTTGGCATTCCGATGATTCTTCGAGCCACCGACCGCCGTGGAGGCACGGCCACTGGCCGCCCCGGCGGAGAACGCGGGCTGCCCCGCGACCAGACCGCCGACCACAGCAGCCCCTCCAGCAGCAGCGGTCGCGGCGATGAATCTTCGCCGGGAGGCCTCGGCGGGCTCGACTGGTGGAGTCGCGACTCGGAAAGGGTCTTCGTCGGACATGTCCGCTCTCCCTCGTTGGTGGACCGGTGACTCTCGCGCTGTCGAAGGGTTGGGTCGGACGACCGTGTCCGAGGCGGGCGCCGCCCTCGCGGACTCGTTGCCGTCAGTCAGCAACAGGTCTGGTGGCGGGAGGGATGACGGACCGGCCTGTGCGCTTCTGGCCGCCGATTGGTCAGGCAGGCTACTTGCCGCCCTCGGCCAGGATCCTGTCGCGTACGCCGGCGAGGGCTCCCGCCATCGCGCCAGCGGGCCTGCCGAAGGTGGTGGCCGGGAACTGGGCGGGGCCGGTCTTGGCGGTGAAGGAGTGCGGGTAGGCGAACTCCCGGAGTCCTTCCTCTCCCTGCTTGCGCCCGTAGCCGCTGTCGCCGCGACCGCCGAAGGGCACGGCGGGGTTGATGGAGAACACCAGGGCGTCGTTGATGCTGGTCATTCCGACGCGGAGTTGACGGGCGATGGCTTCGCCGCGGTCGCGGCTGAAGACGGCGCTGCCCAGTCCGTAGCGGCTGGCGTTGATGTGCGCGATGGCTTCCTGGGTGTCGGTGACCTTGACGACGGCGAGCGTGGGTCCGAACGTCTCCTCGGTCACCGCCAGGGCGTCGGGGCTCACGCCGACGAGGATGGTGGGAGTGACATAGCGCTCCCCCACTGCCTCGATGCCGCCGACGGCGGCTGTCGCGCCGCGATCGAGAGCATCCTGGATGTGCTCCCGGATGATCGGGATCTGGGTGGGCAGGGGAACCGGACCGATCTCCGCGTCCTCGTCGCTGCCGACGCGTACCTGCTTGGCGAGGTCGCTGATCTTCTCGACGAACTCGTCGTGAACCGACTCGACGACGTAGGCCACCTCGAGGCTGATGCAGCCGTGTCCGGTGTTCTGCATGGCGCCCCAGACCACATGCTTGGCGGCTTCGTCCAGGTCGGCGTCTTCGGCAACGACGACGCCGTCCTTTCCGCCGAGTTCCAGCAGAACGGGGGTCAGGGTCTGCGCGCACTGGGCGGCCACCGTCTTGCCCGTGGCGACACTGCCGGTGAACGCGAGCTTGTTCAGACCGGCCTCGATGAGCGCTCCGCCGGTGGCCCCGAACCCGTTGAGACACTGGAGGACGTTCGGAAGGTCGGGGACCGCACGCTGCCAGGTCCGCACGAGCCACTCCCCGACGCCTGGCGTGATCTGGCTGGGCTTGAGGATGGCCGCGTTTCCGGCCGCGACCGCCTCGATCAGGATGGCCCCCGGTGTGAGCAGGGGGAAGTTCCACGGACCGATGACACCGACGACGCCGTAGGGCTGGTATTCGACCCAAGCTCGCTGGTTGGGCACGGTGGGGCTGGCGGGGACGTCCCGGCGGCCCAGCACGCGCTCGGCGTTCTCGACGGCGTACTGCACGTGCTCCAGAATCCCGAGCACTTCAACGCGGGCTTCGTCCAGGGGCTTGCCGTTTTCGGCGTGGATGAGGGCGGCCCCCTCCTCGCCGCCTAGGGCTATCTCCCGCCGCCATGCGCGCAGTCGCTCCGCACGGCCCTCGAATCCGAGGTCCCACCAGGGCCCGGCGGACGAGCGTGCGGCAGCGACAGCCGCGGCGGCCTCTTCCTTGCCGGCCACGGGGTACCGGGCGAACTCGACCCCGGTGGCCTGGTCAACGGTGACCACCTCGCTCCCGTCCTGTCCGATGACTCCGTCACGCGTGATCGTTGGAGTGTTGTTGGTCATGGTTTCTCCCACTTTCTTACGACCGCCTGCATCCGAGCAGCACCCCGAGGGTGATGGGCAGGTGACGGACGTTGCGCTCGGCGCGATGAAGGGCCGCCATGTGGCAGCAGGGGCGCGCCAGCGCGAATGACTTCAGCGATGACCTAAGGGCCTTGGCAAGTACTAGATAATCAATCTAGTGGATTGATGTCAAGCGTTTGATGTCAGGCAGGCGCTTGGGGATCGGTAGGTCAGGTCGAGGGCTGCGCGGACGACGCTGTCCGGATCAAGTCCGTGCTCGCGGTAAACGTCCTCCAGCGATCCTGACTGCCCATCCGCGATGCCCCAGGGAGGCAACAGGCACACAGTGGACGGCGGTACAGGGCTGTCGGACCAACCGAAAACCACTAGGCCAAAGCACAGACCCAGCAGGTCAAAAGATGGACTGCTTGACCTGGTACGCAAGGAACCGGCGACCGCTCCGCACGACGGCGGGGTCATCGTGCTCGACGACCCCGGGGACCGCGAGGACGGCACCGCGACCGCACATGTGGGCCGGAGGTCGGCAGCCACCGCCCGGCAGGCCAAGCCCGCCTCCTTCCCGCGGGCCGCGAAGGGAGGTGATGGGCGGGGTGAGGGAGTTGCGTACACCGGCCCACCCGCCTACGCCTACTCCGTCAGCGAGGTCGGGCCGGCCTCGCAGTGCGAGGCGGGCCCGACCTACGTAGTCGCGTTCAAGCTGTACCGCGACGCCCGAGCCCCGGCCGACCAGCCGCACATTCCCTGACCCGGCGGACCTCACGCTCAGGCGCAACCTGTGCCGTTGGCCGTCGCAGGGTCGTGATCCTGTGTCTCTGCGTGGAACCGTTCGGGAAGTTCGACTGGACGGTGTAGTTGGTGTACTTACTGATGGAAGATCCCGACGTCCACCAGCGGATCTCCGCGTTCTGGTCGATCGCCGCCCACCAGTAGCAGTCGGCAGTCTTGCAGGTGCCGGAGCGGAGTATTCCGTCGAAGTTGTAGAAGCTGGTCTGGGAGTTCTGGTTCAATCCCCTGATGCTCACCCACAGCTCCCTGCTCGTATCGTTGCAGATCCGGAGTTTCACCGATGGGACTGCGGCCTGAGCGGCGGCGGGCAGTGCGATAACGACGGCTGTCGCCATCAGGACCGTAGCTACGAATTTGCCCATATTACGCACGGGAAGCCTCCAGTTTTCAAGGAGGTACTAATGAAGACTTTACGTTCTGTGTCGTGAAGTATTTTCGAAATTGGGGCAGGACGAGGGCCAACCGTCGCTCCTGTTGGCTAGGACGGTCGACTAGGCGTCTAATTCATTCGGCATCTCCTGCCGCTGTCCGCCGGTTTTGAAAGCCTAGATAACACCCTGGAACTGCTGCCGCAACCGCTCGGAGTATGGGCCATACTCGCCGATCGGCCAGCATGGATCGATGAACTTCCATTCCACATCGGCCAGTCGTTTCGCGTACATCCTGCTGCTGCGTCGTCTCTGCGCCGACCAGGCCGAATGCTTTGCGCACCGGCCGGTCGGTCAAAGGAAACAGATCAGCGTGTGTCATCGGGGTGAGTTTGTCTGCAGACCAAAGGGCTATTCGTCGCTATACGTGTGTGCGTGGCGAACGGCAGCCCGGAAATCGGGTAGCGGTGGTCATTCGCCTTCGCAGATGCCTTCGACGGCGAACTTCTGGTAGAGGTGCGGGTAGGCGACGGTGCCGGCCGGGTAGCCCGCCAGGTGGGAGGCGAACTCCGGCGTGCCGAGTGCGGCACGGAGGTGCTCGGTGGATCGCCAGACTGCGACGTTGGTGAACAGGCGGCTGCCTGCGATGCCCTGGTAGAGCTGCACCGAGAGCAGGTGACCCGACTTCTTCATGTACTCGGCGTCGTCGGTCCAGGCGGCCACCACCTCGTCCTCCTTGCCTTCGGGGGCGACGAAGGTGTTGATGATGGTGACCGGGCCGGCCTTTTCCTTCTGCTGGTCGCGGAACTGGGTGGACTCGTCGAGGTGGCCGAAGCTGAGCATGAGTTCTCCTGGAGATCGAGGGGGAAGCGGGTGTGCGAACCCGCGGAGTTGCAAGTGATCAGGGACCGGGGCGGGTCCGGGTGAGGGGCTGGGCTGCCGCTCGCTGCGTGGCGCCGCTCGGGGTGTGTGTTCAGGCGTGGTGGTTGTCGAGGAAGTCGGTGATGAGCTGCAGCCATTCCTCGGTGCGCTCCAGCATCGGGAGGTGACCGGTGCCGATTTCGGCGAGCTGGGCGCCGGGGATGGTCTCGGCGAGGTGGCGGTGCAGGTCGGTGGAGACGAGGCGGTCGTCGGTGGTCGAGACGACCAGGGTGGGGACCGTGATGCGGGGAAGGTCGTCACGGACGTCGACATGGCTGACGAGGTCGGCCTGCTCGGCGCTGCCGTCGGCGATGGAGGCGGCGGTGTAGCCGAGGGTCTGCTGCAGGTGCTCGGACGGCATCGACTCCAGTGCCTGGGTACCCAGGGCTGTCATGAGGAGGAATTCGGCGAGCAGTTGGCGGTCGCCGGTTGCGGCGATCTTGCTCTGGATCGAGGAGGCGAGGGCGAGCCGGTTGTCGCGGTGCGGGAAGGCGGCGGTCAGGACGAGGGCGGTGACGCGTTCGGGGTGGCGGGCGGCGGCTCGGATGGCGACCGGGCCGCCGAGGGAGTAGCCGGACACGGCGAAGCGGTCCAGGCCCTCTGCGTCGGCGGCGGCGACGAGCTGGTCGGCGAGGTCGTCGACGGACAGCGCAGTGGTGGAGCGGGGGGTGTCGCCGCTGCCGGGGTAGTCGATTCCGACGATCGTGTGGCGGGCGGCGAGGGCTTCCAGGACGGGGCCGTAGGTGCCGGCCAGGCTGCTGCCGGCGCCGTGGGCGAGGAGCAGGCCGGGGCCGGAGCCGAGGCGGGTGCGCGAGAACGTGGGTGCGGTCAGGGTGCGAGGTGACATGGCGGTCTGCCTTTCGAATGCGCCGACACACGAGAATCATCCGGTGCGTGTGATTGCCCTTCAGTTGTATCACACGCACCGTATGATTTAGACTTGTGACCTCAATCACACGCGCCGTATGATGTGCCGGTAGAGTGGCCGGCATGAAGCAGCCCCTCCATCGCCGACAGCCGACCCAGAGCAACCCGCGCGTGCAGCGCACCCGCAACCGTGTCCTGGCCGTCGCACGGGAACTGCTGCCCCAGGTCGGACCGGCCGGGCTCACCTACGCCCTGCTGGCCGAGCGCTCGGACGTCACCCGCCAGACCCTCTACCGGCACTGGCCCACCCGAGCCGCACTCCTCTTCGACCTCATCCTCGAAGGCCCCGACCTCGGCACCTACCCCCAACCGGGCAGCGACGTGCGGAAGGTGGCCACCGCCTGGCTCAAGAGTCTGCGCGCCGGAGTCAGCGTGCCGGCCGTGCGCACCGCCGCCCTAGCCGTCACCGCCCAGGCCGACCACGACCCCGACAGCGCCCAGGCGCTCGTCCGCATCGGCGAGGACCGCCACGCCGGCTTCAACAAGCTGCTGGAGCCCGCGGGCATCCAGATCAGCGAAGACGAGTTCACCCTCCTGTACGGACCCGTCCTCGCCCGCCTCTTCCTCGACCGCGGCCAGGTCACCGACGCCTTCATCGACACCGTCGTCACCCAATGGATCACCACACTGCAGACCGCCGACACACCACAGGACACCCAGAAGTAGCCACGGAGAGCACCGGCGGAGGCCAACCAGAACAACCGCGTCCACACAGCAGACCCGGACCGTGTCGCACCGCCTCGCCACCCCGCCGAGTCGAGCCTTCCCGCCGAGCGGTACGACACATCCTGCATGGCTGCCATCAAGCGAGGCCACGTACGGCGTTATGTGACCTGTATGGGCGTCTCAGACCCAAGGTGTCTCAGGCGGCGCACCCTCTGCAGACAAGGCGCGTTCGCCGCCGATGGTTCGGGGAGCCGAAGCAGGAAAAAAATAGGCCGTGTTGCCGTCGGCGCGGCACCGATGACCTGCGCGAAGGAAACGGATTCAGCGGGCCGCTGGTGCGGTCGTGGCTGAGTCGAGGGTGACGAACCTGGGCAGCCCTTCGAGTTCGAGTCCCCAGAAAGCGTTCCCGCGCGGTTTCCCGCACCCGGTGCCGGTGCCGGTGGCGAGTGCGCAGACGTCAGCCGGCGGTTCCGGCTCGCCGTCTACTCGTGGTCTTTCCCGTACTGCACCCCACGTTTCCCGCTCCCTTCTCGAATCACCGGACGCGCCCCCTTGCCATCGACCGACGAGATCCGTATGGTCGTACGAACGTAAGACATACGTACGTAATTCAAAATCAAGGGAGCTCGTGATGGCGACAACTCGGCCGGTGGCACTCGTGACAGGCGCGTCCACCGGAATCGGAAAGGCGGCCGCCCTCGCGCTTGCCGCAGCGGGCTTCGAGACGGTGGGAACGAGCCGGAAGACATCGGCAGCCGACCGTCGCGACGGCGTGACGTTCCTCGCCCTCGACGTAGGCAGCGACGACTCGGTCGCTGCCGCGGTCAAGCAGGTGATCGAGCGGTTCGGGCGGATCGACGTCCTGGTCAACAACGCGGGCATCGGCTCCTCGGGCGCCGACGAGGAAAACTCTCTCGCCCAGGCCCAGCGCCTCTTCAACATCAATGTCTTCGGTGTGATGCGCATGACCAAGGCCGTCCTCCCGCACATGCGCGCCCAGGGAAGCGGGCGCATCATCAACATCTCGTCCGTCCTCGGGTTCCTCCCCGCGCCCTACATGGCCAACTACTCGGCGTCCAAGCACGCGCTCGAGGGGTACACCGAGTCCCTGGACCACGAGATCCGCGAACACGGCGTCCGGGCCCTCATCGTCCAGCCGGGCGGTACCAAATCCTCATTCGAGGCGAACACCGTCGCACCCGACATGCCCATGCAGATCTATGCGGAGCAGCGGCGTATCGCCGACCAGGTGGCGTTGGCGGTCAACGAAGACGGCGACGACCCCGCCACCGTCGCGAAGACGATCGTCGCGGCCGCCACCGACTCCAAGCCGCAGGTGCGCTACACCGCCGGCCGCAGCGCCCGGCTCCTCAGCGCGGCGCACCGCATCCTCCCCACCGGGGTCTTCGACGGACAGATCCGCAAGAGCAACAAGCTCCCCGGCTGAGACCTGCAGACAGTGACCGCTCCGATATCGGTGCAGGCTCCGGACTGCCCCGAGGTGGGTGGAGCCGAGTAGCCGTGGACGCCACCAGGAGACGCGTGGTCGGGCACTGAGCGGCTTCGGGCACATGGCGGCGGACGAGCGGATCGACGCGCTGTGTCCGATGCTCGCGGTGAACTTTGACCAGGACCACCCCGACCTGTTCGTCGCACGCGAGCGGCTGATGGAACTGGTCGGGCAAATGATGCAGCGCGCCCGAGAGGCCGGGCAGTTGCGCCCCGATGTGGAGTCCGGCGATCTGAAGGTCACCGTCAGCCAGTTCACCGGGCCGCTGCCAGGCACCGCGAGGGCATCGACCGCTTCGTGCACCGTCATCTGCAGATGTTCCTGGACGGTCTGCGGGCACGCGCCCGCTCCGTAGTGCCCGGATAGGCCGTGACCGTGGAAGACATGCGCCGAGGGTGACTGATCGGGGTCGGTCAGATCGATGTCGTAACCAGTCACCACCTCGTACAACGCTTTCAGCCGTCGACGATGACGAGCCGTCCCTGACCCTGTCTCGCTGTCTCGCTCTTCGTCTCCAGCTTTGTCGCTGTGAACTTCTCTCATCGTTTTTCACCACGAAGTCCCGAAGTGGGTATCCCCATGTCTGAAACAGCTCAGGCCACCGCCAAGGCGGCAGCCGACTCCCATTCCAACCGCTGGAAAGCGCTCAGCTTCATCGCGCTCGCCCAGCTGATGGTCGTGCTGGACGCCACCATCGTGAACATCGCATTGCCGTCCGCACAGCAGGACCTGGGCATCTCCGACGGCAACCGCCAGTGGGTCATCACCGCCTACGCTCTCGCCTTCGGCGGTCTGCTGCTCTTCGGCGGCCGGATCGCGGACCTCTGGGGCCGCAAGCGCACCTTCGTCGCCGGTCTCATCGGCTTCGCCGTCGCCTCCGCGCTCGGCGGCGCGGCCACCAACGAGGCCATGATGCTCGGCGCCCGTGCCCTCCAGGGCGCGTTCGGCGCACTGCTCGCGCCCGCCGCTCTCTCCCTGCTCGCCGTGACGTTCACGGAGCCCAAGGAGCGCGCCAAGGCGTTCGGCATCTACGGTGCGATCGCCGGTGGCGGCGGCGCCGTGGGCTTCATCCTCGGCGGCCTGCTCACCGAGTACCTCGACTGGCGCTGGACGTTCTTCGTGAACATCCCGTTCGCGGTCATCGCGGCCGCGGGTGCGTACTTGGTCATCCGTGAGCCGTCCGGCAGCCGCAACCGCTCGCCGCTCGACATCCCGGGCGTCGTTCTGTCCATCCTCGGTCTGGTCACGCTCGTCTACGCCTTCACCCGCGCCGAGTCCGCCGGTTGGGGCGACTCCACCACCGTCGGCCTGTTCGTCGCCGCGGCGGTGCTGCTCGCCGCGTTCGTCTTCACCGAGTCCAAGGTCAAGGCCCCGCTGCTGCCGTTGCGCGTCATCACCGAGCGCAACCGCGGAGGCGTCTACCTCTCCCTCGGCCTGGCGATCATCGCGTTGTTCGGCCTGTTCCTCTTCCTGACCTACTACCTGCAGCTCGTGCTGGGCTACTCGCCGGTCAAGACCGGCCTCGCCTTCCTGCCGTTGATCGGCGGCCTGATGGTGGGCTCCACGCAGATCGGCACCCGCCTGTTGACCCGGGTTCCCCCGCGCCTGCTGATGGCTCCGGGCTTCCTGGTCGCCGGGACCGGCATGCTCTTCCTCACCCAGCTGGAGATCGGCACCTCGTACGCCGGTGTCATCCTGCCGGGGCTGGTGCTCCTCGGCCTCGGCATGGGTACGGCGTTCATGCCCGCCCTCTCCCTGTCCACGCACGGTGTCGAGCCGCGTGACTCCGGTGTCGCCTCCGCAATGGTCAACACCTCGCAGCAGGTCGGCGGCGCGATCGGCACCGCCCTGCTGAACACGATCGCCGCCTCGGCGACGACCGCGTACATCAAGGACCACATCGGCGGTGCCGGTTCCCAGGCCCAGCAGCAGCTGGTCCAGCTGGAGGGCCAGGTGCACGGTTACACCAACGCGATCTGGTTCGCCGTCGGCATCCTCGTGCTCGCCGCGACGATCGCCTACACCTTCATCAACACCGGCAGGCCGGAAGTCGGTCCGGCCTCCGGCGAGGGTGCCGAGGACGAGGCGAAGATTCCCGTGATCGCCCACTGACGGCCCGTACACCGGGGGCGCCCGGCACTTCGGGTACTGCGATCACTTCGGACACTTCCCGTACTTCGCGTACGGCGAGGGGTGGGATGCCTCGCCGTACACGATGCCGGTGCTGACCCGGCTCAGACCTTTCTCGGATCGCCGGGCGTGACCACTTGCCATCGACCGACCACCCCCGTATGATCGTATGAACGTAAGACATACGAGCGTAAGACATACGTACGTACGTCAAAATTGAGGGAGCTCGTGATGGCGGCAACTCGGCAGGTAGTGCTCGTGACAGGTGCGTCATCGGGGGTCGGTAAGGAGACAGCCCTCGCCTTCGCCGCGGCGGGCTTCGAGGTGATCGGAACCGCTCGCAACACCGCGCGGGTCACCCCGCCTGCCGGGGTGACCTACCTCGACCTCGACGTGACCAGCGACGAATCGGTCGCCTCCGTGGTCAAGCAGGTGATCGACCGGTTCGGGCGCATCGACGTCCTGGTCAACAACGCCGGCGTCGGCGCCAACGGCGCCGCCGAGGAGTTCTCCGTCGCCCGGACGCAGGAGGTCTTCGACGTCAACGTCTACGGCATCATGCGGATGACCAAGGCGGTTCTGCCGCACATGCGCACCCAGCGGCGCGGACGCGTCATCAACGTCTCCTCCCTCAGCGGGTTCGTCCCCAGCCCGTTCATGTCCATCTACACCTCGACCAAGCACGCGGTCGAGGGCTACTCCGGGTCGCTGGACCACGAGGTCCGCGAGCACGGCGTGCGGATCCTGCTCGTCGAGCCCGGCCCGATCAACACCCCGTTCGGGGACCACAGCGTGCAGGGCGACACCCCGTTGGCGCTCTACGCGTCGGGACGGCGCACCTTCGACGAGGTGCTGGCGAAGAACACCAGCGGCGGCGACGATCCCGCCACCGTGGCCAAGGTCATCGTCGCGGCGGCCACCGACAAGAAGCCGAAACTGCGGCGCACCGCCGGCACGACGGCCGCAGGCATCAGCGTGTTCCACCGCGTCCTTCCGGCCCGGATCTTCGACCGCATCGTCCGCAGGTTCAACCGGATGCCGAACTGAGGCCCACCTTTCGCGTGCCCGAACCCGCCCGAACACGACGGCGCGTCTTCGGCGAGATGATCGCGGACGCGGTGGAGAAGGGCAACGCCCCCGCCGCCGTCGCCCAGGTGATCGTCACGCGGCCACCGGCGAGAGGCCGAAGCCGCGCTGCACCGCCGGCCCCGCGTCACCGCAGGGCGCCGACTCGTCCCCGCGGGAGCCTTCGGCAAGCAGATCCGCAAGAACAATCGCCCGCCCGCCTGATATCCCGGCCCGGCCTCAAAAGCGTGGCCTTTCCCCCGAGTGCCTCTGATGCAGACGCCGTCACCGGCAGCTCCGATCTTCCCGAATGTCCACTGATCAGTAACTCGTTGATTTACCGAGGAGAGCCATGCAACAGCGGCACACGGCCCGGCGCAGCGCATCGAGCGCACAGCGTTTCCTGAAGAAGAACGTCGGCATCGCGCTGGCGGTCACCGCGACGGCGGCCGTCCTGGTCTCGGCGCCGTCCGCGTCCGCAGGGACGGGACACACGTATCGCGGCTCCGTGGTGAGCGACGTACGGACGGCGGCGACGTTCGACTTCGCGGCCGGCGAGATCCCCGAGAACATCACGGCCAACCCCGACGGCTCGGTGACCCTGTCCATGCTCGGCAGCTGCGCGGTGTGCCAGCGCACCCACGGTCCGGAGCTGATGCGCATCTCCGCCTCCGGAGAGCGCCCGGTGCTCGTCACCGGGCAGGTGGGCGAGGCGATCAGCGGCAACGCCCGCGGCAGTGACGGCACCGTCTACTACGCGTTGTGGGCCCCGGGCAACGCGGACCGCAACGGCGTGTACAAGCTGCGTGCGGACGGCACCCCGCAGCGCGTCGCCGCGCTGCCCGCCGACTCGGGCCCCAACGGGCTGGCCGTCGCCGGACGCACCCTCTACATCGCCGACAGCCTCAAGGGCACCATCTGGTCCGTTCCGGTCTCGGGCGGATCGGTGACGCCGTGGCTGACCGATCCTGCTCTCGCGCCGGTACCCACCGAAGCCCTGCC
>NZ_JBEXRA010000036.1:0-99750 GCF_040612855.1 Streptomyces sp. NPDC006332 | reverse complement strand
CGGCCCTCCGACACCAGCCGCCACAGGTCCTCGGGGGAGTCGACATCGCCGGGACAGCGACAGCCCATCGCGACGATCACCACCGGATCGTCCGCCCGTGCTCATACCCGCACAGTCCGCACGGTGGCCGTCAGGTCCCGCCAGACGCCGCCACAGGACCTCCCACCCGGGCCGCCCAGTCGGGTGTCCGCAAGACCTCGGAGACCCTCGTGTAGACGCCGGGACTGCCCGCGCGGCCACAGCCGCTACCCCAGGACACCAGCCCTACGAGCTTCCCCTGGGCGACGAGCGGTCCACCGCTGTCTCCCTGACAGGCATCGCGACCGCCTTCCTCCTGCCCGGCGCACAGCATCGTGTCCGCGACGTAGGTCCCGTCGGCATTGCCGGGATACGCCCGCTGGCACTGCGCGTCGGGCAGCACACGCACGCGCGCGGCCCGCAGAGTGTGCGCATAGTCACCGCCACCCGTGATGTCTCCCCAGCCGTACACCGCGGCCTCTGTTCCCGGCGCGTACGCCGGGTCCCCGGCCGGCGCCATGGCGATCACCGAGGCCTGCGGCAACGGCTCGGCGAGGGTGAGCACAGCGAAGTCCCCCGAGTTGGTCGTACCGTCGTGGTCCGGGTTCACCCAGGTGCCGCGTACGGGAATTTCCTGGCCCTGGTCGGAGAGGAGATCTGTACGCCCCGCGATGACCTTGAGGTCACGCACCCTGTCCGGTGGGCCACCCAGGACGTCCTCTCCGAGACAGTGAGCCGCGGTGAGCACCGTGGCAGGGCCGACGGCCACCCCGCCGCAGAACTGACCCGCGCGGGTACCCCCGAACCGGTCACGGCTGGACAGTGCCACCGTCCACGGGCTCTCGGACACGTCGACCGGGAAACCCCCGACGACGATGCTGTCGGCAGCCACAGGGGCGGCGGACATCAGCGGTATGGCAGCTGCGACGGCCGCCAGAGTCAGCGGTCGGGCCAGCGCCCGGGCAATGCGAGATCGCATGCACGCTCCTCACTCCGGGTTGATGGTCGGACACCCAGCGTCATGCAGAGCGCTGCCGGTCGCAGCACGAGAGCCCGTCGCCGGGGGCAGCACGAAGGCCCGGCACCACTTCGGAGACCGGGCCTTCGACGTCGTACGACCGCAACCTAGTCGAGGTAGTCGCGCAACACCTGCGAACGCGACGGGTGGCGCAGCTTCGACATGGTCTTCGATTCGATCTGGCGGATGCGCTCGCGCGTGACGCCGTACACCTTGCCGATCTCGTCAAGGGTCTTGGGCTGACCGTCGGTGAGACCGAAGCGCATGGAGACGACGCCCGCCTCACGCTCGGACAGGGTGTCCAGGACCGAGTGCAGCTGCTCCTGGAGCAGCGTGAAGCTGACCGCGTCGGCCGGGACGACCGCCTCGGAGTCCTCGATGAGGTCACCGAACTCGCTGTCGCCGTCCTCGCCCAGGGGCGTGTGCAGCGAGATCGGCTCGCGGCCGTACTTCTGGACCTCGATGACCTTCTCGGGGGTCATGTCGAGTTCCTTGGCCAACTCCTCCGGGGTGGGCTCGCGGCCCAGGTCCTGGAGCATCTGCCGCTGCACGCGCGCGAGCTTGTTGATGACCTCGACCATGTGTACCGGGATACGGATGGTGCGGGCCTGGTCGGCCATCGCGCGGGTGATCGCCTGGCGGATCCACCAGGTGGCGTAGGTGGAGAACTTGTAGCCCTTGGTGTAGTCGAACTTCTCGACCGCGCGAATCAGACCGAGGTTGCCCTCCTGGATGAGGTCCAGGAAGAGCATGCCGCGACCGGTGTAGCGCTTGGCCAGGGAGACCACCAGACGGAGGTTGGCCTCCAGGAGGTGGTTCTTGGCGCGGCGGCCGTCCTCGGCGATGATCTCCAGCTCACGCTTGAGCTTCGGCGCCAGCTTGTCGGCGTTGGCCAGCTTGTCCTCGGCGAACAGACCGGCCTCGATGCGCTTGGCGAGCTCCACCTCCTGCTCGGCGTTGAGCAGCGGGACCTTGCCGATCTGCTTGAGGTAGTCCTTGACGGGGTCGGCGGTGGCACCGGCCACGGCGACCTGCTGCGCGGGCGCGTCGTCCTCGTCGTCGTCGGAGAGGACGAAGCCCTTGTTCTCGCCCCCCTCCTCTTCCTCTTCGCCGGGCTTGACGTCCTCGAGAACCTCATCCTCGACGACCTCGGCGTCGTCCTTGCCGGCGGTCGCCTTCTTGGCCGCCGTCGCCTTCTTGGCGACGGTCTTCTTCGCGGCCGCCTTCTTGGCGGTCGGCGCCTTCTTCGCTACTGCCTTCTTGGCGGGCGCGTCGTCCTCGACGGAGGCCTCGACGGCGGGTGCCGCCGGCGTGGCGGTGGCGGTGGCCTTCTTGGTGGTCACCGTCTTCGCTGCGACCGTCTTGGTGGCGGTGCGCTTGGCCGGGCTCTTCGCTGCGACGCTCTTTCGGGTGCGCTTGGGCTCCGCGGCACTGACCATCAGCGTCACACCCTCTTCCTCGAGGATCTGGTTGAGGCTGCGCAGTACGTTCTTCCACTGAGTGGCCGGAATCTGGTCAGCTTCGAAGGCCCGACGCACGTCATCGCCGGCGATCTGCCCCTCAGCCTTTCCCCGCTCAATGAGCGCCATGACAGAGACGGACTCGGCGATCTCCGGCGGGAGCGTACGGGATGTGCTGGCCGACACGAACAACCTCTCGGAACGTTGGAAAACGGCTTCCGGCCCCGTCCATGATGGACAGGAGCCGACCACCGGCCTGGGGATGGGCCGACGGCGCGGGCGGGGGCCGGGAAGATGCACAGCGCCTTGAACGGCGTCCGTATTCCCTCCGCGGCAGTCACCTCTTAGGTCATCGCGCTCCTCCCAGGAGCGTTACGCCCATTCCGCGTGGCCCGAGTCACACCCCGTAAACACTCAAAAGTTGCCATACGCGGACATAGATGGTTAGTAGTGGCCTGGAAGTGGTCGCTTTGGCGCGCCATACCTCGTCGCACCGTCGGACCCCGCGGAATCGCTGGGGATTCCGCGGGGTCCGAGGGGAGGCGGCATATGGGCCGCGGCACACCACCGGAGGGTGGAGGCAGTCCCGCCCCTGTCGCCGGGGGTGCGTGTTCAGTGCTCGCGCGGCGCGGGCACCACCCGCTCCACCTCGGGGTGGACGGTGAGCAGTTGCCGCATGGCCGCTTCGGCCGCCGCTCCGTCACCGGCGGCCAGCGCGTCGACGATCCGGCCGTGGTGCGCCAGAGAGGCCTCGTTCGGCCGGTCACAACCCGTGACGGGACTGCCGGAGACCTGAAGGGCGGCCGACACGATCCCTGAGAGGTGCTCCAGCATGCGATTGCCGGCGATCTGGATGAGCAGGGAGTGGAACTCCGCGTCCGCACGGGAGAACGTGAGCGCGTCGCCCTGCGCCATGGCGTGGCCCATGATCTCGATCATGTCGGTGAGCCGTTGCTGGACGTCCTCCCGCCCATGCCCCGCGGCCAGCCGGGCGGCGAGCGGTTCGATCGTCCAACGCAGTTCACTCAGCTCACGGCGCTGGTCGTCGCGCTGCGGCCCGAAGGCCCGCCATTCGATGATGTCCGGATCGAGGAGGTTCCAGTCGCTGACGGGGCGCACGCGCGTGCCGACGTTCGGACGCGCACTGACCAGGCCCTTGGCCTCCAGGACGCGGAGCGATTCACGGACGACGGTGCGGGACACCTCGAAACGCTGACCGATCTCCTCGGGCACGAGCGGACGGTCGGCGCCCAGATCGCCGGAGACGATCATCTGGCCGAGCTGCTGAACAAGTTGGCCGTGCAGTCCGCGTCCGCGGCTGCCGGCGGCACGTCGGCCCACCCGGCCCAGCTCCGGGTCCGCGCTGTCCCACGAGGGGATTCCGACGCGGCCGGCGGTGGCGGCCTCCGCGTAGGGATAGCGGTCGAGTTCGCCCGGGCCGGCGAGGCCGGAGTCTGCGGAGCGGGCGGCGGTCATCATGGTGTGCGCAAGGGTACTCACGGATCCTTTGTCGGCGCCGCTTCCAACTCCCTTGAGGTCTTTGGTGAAAAGCACACGAAAGGGTGATCGCTCACCCCGTCGCAATTGACGCCTTATCGGAAAGAAACGGGCCTTCCCGGGAAGTTGTGCGCAGGGCCGAACCGCAAAGGCACGGACGGTCGTCAGCGAACCCTCCCGCGCAGGGTCGTGAGCAGATACGCGCAGAGCAGGGCGGTGAGTGACAACGTCAGTGCGCTGCCGACGGGTTGGACGATCACGCGCGCGGCGACCTCCAGGTAGCGCTCTCCGCCGAAGGGCCACTGCATCAGGAACACTTGGCGCAGCCGGACGGGAAACCCGGCCGCGGCACGCACGGATGGCCCCCCCAAGGCCTTTTGTACGAGCGGCACGACGACGACTGGTACGGCCACCAGGGCGGCGAGTCCGGCCGTGGTGGAGCGGAAAATCCCCGCGGCCAGTACGCCCGCCCAGCCGCAGCCGATCACGAGCCCGATCCAACTGACGCTCAGGGCGGGCCAGTCGGCGGGAACCTCTGCCAGTTCCGGTCCGTAGACGAGATAGAGCACTTCGGCGTCGCAGCCCACTGTGAGGAAGGCCAGCACAAGCGCGGTGGCCGCGGTGACGACGAGTTTGGCGGCCAGCAGTCCGAGTCGGCGGGGCACGGTGCCACGATCCGCCGCCAGGGCAGGGTGGCGGAACTCATCACCGAAGGCGAGCGATCCGAGCAGGCCCGCGCCGAGGGCCGCGGGCGGCAGGGGGAGTTCCCGGGGCCACGCGGCCAGCAGGCGTGGCTGAGGGGTGTGTCCGACACGGGCGAGGAAGACAGCGATGAGGGCGGAGGTGACGAGGACGGCGGCCGCGGTGAGGAACCCGGTGCTCACTCCGGCGGCGCGTCGCAGCTCGTAGCGCAGCGGACGGAGGGGACTGCGCGCGGAGCGGACCGAGATGGGGGGTGGTGGCGGAGACACAGGATCGGTGGACCGGAGCGCTTTGACGGGGGGTGCGCTCTCCCGAACTCGCCGTTCTTTCTCGATGGAGCCGACGGGCGGCTCGACGTCGTGGGGATCGTCAGTTTCGGCGGTTTCCGTCACCGGGGAAGGTGGCTGCGTCTGCGCGGTGGCGGCAACACCAGCAGCCCCCTGTTCGGTCTCCGGGGGGCGCCGCGCTGACCCTGGCCCCATGTCGCCGACCTCGTCGGCAAGTTGGTGGACGAGAACACCGTGCCGGAACGCGGTCTCGCCGACGTCGGCGCAGGTACTGCCGTACACGTAGAGGCGATTGCCTTCCTCCTGAACGACCTCGACGGAGCGCTGTTCGGTGCGGGCCTCCTTGGCGATCAGTGCCGCGAGACGGGCGGCGTGCGGGGTGCGGACGGCGACGCGGGGGCGTAGTCGCGTGCGGGCGAAGTCAGTCACGTCCTGGTCGGCGGCGAGCCTGCCGCTGTCCAGGGTGACCACGCGGTCGGCGGCGCGCGCGGCTTCCTTGGGGTCGGCCGTGGTGAGCAGGACCGTGCCGCCGTTGACCGCGTGGGCCCGCAGCATGCCGTGGAGCCATTGACACTCGCGGGGGGAGAGCCCGTGGGCAGGCTCGTCGAGCAGGAGCGTGTGCGGTTCTGGCAGCAGCGCGCAGGCCAGTCCGAGACGGCGGTCCATGCCGCGCGACAGGGTGCTCAGGCGTTCGTCGCGCAGACTGACGAGGCCCACTGCTTCGAGGACTTCGTCAGCGCGCCGCACCGGTACGCCCGCCGCGGCGCACAGCATGCGCAGATGTCCGCGTACGGTACGGGCGGGGTGACCCGGCACATCGCCCAGCAACACACCCACCTCCCGCGACGGGTGGGCGATGCGGTGCAGAGGGCGGCCCTTGAAGTAGGTGATGCCACGGCCCTGTTGTAGTTCGAGCATCAGCCTGAGCGCGGTCGTCTTGCCCGCGCCCGGAGCTCCGAGGAGTGCGGTGACACAGCCTGCGCGCGCCTCGAAGGAGACGTCGTCGAGAGCGGGCGGAAGGCCCCTGCGGGTGTTGCTGGTCAGTCCGAAGGCCTGGATCACCCGAATCAAGATAGCGCGCTATGTCCGTTTTACCGGGTACCGCAGGGCCCACTCGGCAGCGAGAACAGCGGCGTCGGCTCCCTGTACGCCGTTCGTCACGGAGGGCGTGTCAGCGTTCGGGAGGGAACCAGTAGGCCACACCTCCCGCACGCGCCGGAGTCACACCTCGGGGCGCAGCATCGGAGGGTTGAGCAGGGTGGCTCCGCCGGCGCGGAAGAGTTGGGCGGGGCGTCCGCCCTGACGGGTGGTGGTGCCCCCGGTGGGCACGAGGAAGCCGGGTGTGCCGGTCACCTTGCGGTGGAAGTTGCGCGGGTCGAGCGCCACTCCCCACACCGCCTCGTAGACGCGACGCAGTTCCCCGACCGTGAACTCGGGTGTACAGAATGCGGTGGCCAGCGACGAGTATTCGATCTTTGAACGGGCCCGTTCCACCCCATCGGCCAGGATCTGGGCGTGGTCGAACGCGAGGGGGGCGATCGGTTCGCCGTCGCGGCCGTAACCGCCTTTCTGCAACAGCTCCTCGACGGGTGCCCAGCGTGCGTTGCTGGCGTCGCCGCCCGCCCGAGGAGCGGGCAGGTCGGGAGCGAGGGCGAGGTGGGCGACACTGACCACGCGCATCCGGGGGTCGCGCTCGGGGTCGCCGTAGGTCGCGAGTTGTTCCAGATGGGCGCCGTTGTCCTGAACGGGGACGGACGGGTCGTGGGCGTGCAGTCCGGTCTCCTCTGCCAGCTCGCGTGCCGCTGCCTGTGCCAGGTCCTCGTCGGCCCGTACGAAACCGCCGGGGAGGGCCCAACGCCCCTGAAACGGCGGCTCGCCCCTCCGCACCGCCAGCGCGCACAGAGCGTGACGGCGCACGGTCAGCACGACCAGGTCCACGGTGACGGCGAAGGGCGGGAAGGCTGACGGGTCGTAGGGCATGCCGCGATCATAGTCGTCTGCTTGACGATAAACACTCCCTTCGTGAGTCGTATCGAGGGCTGATCCACTTCGGTCCGTAAAGGCTCGCAGTTCCCTCCCTCGCCGTCACCCGACGGTGTGTCGCCCCAGGTCACACGCCCAGTTGTAATCCCTCGGCCGCCTCCTCGACCATGGCGAGCCCGAGCCTGCTGACACGTACCGAGAACGGGGCGCCCGCGACCCTCAGTCCGGTCAGTCCGATCTCGCCGAGTGGCGCGCTGGGCACCGGACGCAGCGTGACCGTGCCGGCCGGGGTGTCCGGTCGGATGCCCGCGAGGGTCGTCAGCAGCAGAACTCCAGCGGCCGCGGCCGTGGCCGAGGGACGGCAGGCCGCGGGATGGGGAAGCGGGGTGCTGCCGTCGGTGCGCTGCTCCCCGGCGTACATCTCGGGCAGCCGGTGACCGAAGGTCTCGGCGGCCGCCAGGACCCCCCTCAGCAGCGACGTGGTCTCCTTCTCGTAGCCCGCTGCGGCCAAGCCCGCCACGGCGATCGCTGTCTCCTGAACCCGAACGGCACCGGCACGATGCCCGAACGGGTTGTAATCCCGCTCCTTCACGCCAAGTCCGCGCAGTCCCCAGCCGGAGTCGAGCGGTGGGCTTCCCAGCAGCCGGGCGAGTTGTTCGGTCTGCGCCCGGTCGAGCAACCCCGGCGCATAACGGCCTCCCCCCAGCAGTCCGGTGTCGAGGAGGTGAGCCGCCACGGCACCGAACTGCGTCACCAAACGCCCGTCCGGAGCACGGGCTGCCGCAGGTCGGCCGCCGCCGCGGTCCTCGACCCAGAAGTCCTCGCGGAAGGCCGCCCGCAGCCGCTCAGCCCACTGACGCAGCCCGTCGCCGCCAGGGTGGTCGTACGCGTCGAGCAGGTCGGCGCCCAGGAGTGCCGCACGGTGGGCGTGGGCCTGTGTCTCGCAGCGGACGTGGCCTGAGTGGTGCGGATCGCTCAGATACGTTCCGTCGCCCACGCTGGTGCGCAGCCAGGCAAGACAGCGCTCCGCGGCCGGCAGCAGTTCCGCGGTCGCCCGCTGCGAAAGACCCCAGCGGCGGGCTTCCGCGAGCAGCACCGGGAAGAGCAGGGTCGCCTCCGTGCCCGTACAGCTCGGCGGCAGCAGGGGCCCCGCATCCCGACGGGGGCCGGGGATCATGCCCGCCCCTGGCCCGGGGGCCAGAAGTTGCGTTCGCGCGAGAGCACGCAGCGTGCCCACCGCGAGTCCGGTACCCAACGGCAGCGTCATCCGGGCGGCGGCGAGCGCGTCAGCCGGGGCCATGCCGCAGCGCCAGGGCACTCCGGCCGCCAGGTAGGTGTCGGACGGGTTTGCCAGGTCACGCAACAACAGGGCCTGGAGGTCCTCGATGCTCGTGTGCAGCAGCGCCTGGACGCCGGGGTGGTCGCCGGTCGCCCGTGCTGGTGCCAGGGGACTCGTCGCCGCGCGTCCCACCGCCCGAACGGGGCCTGCGCCCTCCAGCTGTACGCGCAGTTCCACGGTCACGGTGCTGCCCGGCGGTACGTCGAACTCCCAGCGCAGCAGCCCTGCGGAGGCCAGGGCGTCGGCGGGCGGCGGATCGGCCGTGACCGTGGCGCTGGCCCCGTTGGCGGACCAGCGCAGGCCCGAGTCATGGACACTGGCCGGCAGTTCGGGCCCCGCGCGGCCGGAGGCGATGGTTCCCAGGTCCGCCAGGTCCGTGCCCAGGGCGACCTCCAGTGGCAGTCGCAGCTGGCGCGTGGCCGCGCTGTGCAGGGTGATGCGTTCCTTGCCGTCCGCATGGCGGATGCGTTCGACCACGACGTCCGGGTCCGGGCCGGCACCGGGCGTTGCGCGCAGGGCTCCCACGAATCGTGCACGATCCGCTGCGACGGTGCGGCCCTGGACCGCGATCGGTTCGCGTCCGGCGACGAGGATCTGGCAGCGCGAGAGCACGCGTCGGCCCGCGCGGTAGAACCCCTCCAGCCCTTGACCGGTCAGCTGCCCTCGTTCTGTGGAGATGGCGAGGCCGGGTAGCGCGACGCAGATGACCGCGGTGTGGGCGGGGGGCAGGTCGTGCGAGCGGCTGGGAACCGGGATCGGTGTCGATCCCGGGTGGCCTGGTGAGGACGACGGGGGCGGGCGGCGGCCCGTGGTGACGGAGGGAGCCCGGCCCGGAGCCGCCGACGACCGGCCCAGGGACACCGGCGGCGTGGGACGGAGGGGCTGATTCGAGCCCGGGAGCTGCTCCTGTCCCGCGGATGCGGGCCTGCGCCGTCCAGAGCGATCCCAGGGGGCGGGGTGCTGGTCCCGCGCCGACGGGGCGCCCTCGTGCTCCGCGCGCTGTTCGGCCTGATCGGCCCGCGATCGCTTCATCTGAGAGGTCGCGCAGGAGAGCTCGTCCGATGGCGGGATGATGTCTCCTTTCCCTGTCGGTGTGGGCGCACCGAGGGACGGGCGGTCGTCGTCGGTGGCGGAGGGCGGAGTCGGCTGATGCAAGGGTGGCTTCCTCTGCACTCTGTGTGCCGGTGGCGTTGTCGGCGCCGGTTGCGGGGCTCCTGAGGGACAAGGACGGTAAGGCGGTGCCACCGGGCCAGGCGTACCGCCACTCAGGTGAACGGGACGAGCGTCTTCGGAGTCACGCCCGCGGTCGCGGAAGCCGACCGAACGGCGGCGGGGCGGGCAGCTGCGGGAGAGCGTCCCGCAACTGCCCGAGGTCCGCCGGAGTGTGTCCGCCGTCCGCCGCAGTCGGTCGCGCAACCTTGGGAAGAGGCCCCTCCTGGGCCGACGGTGCCTCATGGTGTCCCCTCGGGGGCGTCACCTCCCGGCCGCACGCCTTCGGAGCGGGCCTCGTGTCCCCGCACGTTCTCCCTCCCCGCATGGCGTGGCTGCGGGCCGGCCTTCCGCGCGGGTCGAGGGCGCACCCCTCCCTTTCGTGACGCGCCGGGTCGCGTACCGGCGGCGGGCCGGGTGCGTTCGCGGGAGTCGTCCGTTCCCATGGGCCGTCCTCCCGCTTCCGAGGGACAAGGGTGGCTGTCAAGACGGGCTCCGGCACGTGTCCGTCGTCGGCGTCGGGGAGACGCGTCGGGTGAGGGGAGCTCGTCGGGTGTGGGGAGCTCGTCGGGCGACGGGGAAGAGGGATCCGCGCCGAGGTCGCCGTTTTCGTGATGAGTCGGCACGTCGGTACATGACTGTGCTCCGGCTCCTGGCGGCGCACTCACGCTGCGCGTCTCGCGTTCCGCACGGAGGCAACGCCGGATGGACTCCGGGTCCAGGCCCTCGTTGCAGGCCTGGTGCAGCAGCCGGGCGAAGAGGTAATCAGGGTCGGCACCCAGCGCCATGGCCAAGGCTTCCCTGGCCTCGATCTCGTCACCGGTCGACCACGCGACCCAGCCGACGAGGGTGAGTGGCGCCGCAGCGTGTTCTCCGTACGGTCCGACGCAGCGGCGGGCCAGGGCGCGCCAAAGGCGTAGCGCCGGCCCGGCCTCGTCGCCCTCCATCCACTCGGCGACGCGATCACGGGTCGCACGGTCCTGGAGGCCGAGGATCAGCGTGGCCGCCTCCTCATGTCCGAGCAGGGCGTCGTCGCGCAGATCCGCGTCGAGAGTGCCGGAGACGCGTGGCGCCTCGGTGAACCGGGTCATGATCCGCTCGGCGAGCTCCACCGTCTCCTCGGCCACGGCCACACGGCCGGCTTCGTCGAACATCCTGGGGACCTGCGCCATGCTGGTGGTGTCCAGGGAGACCTCCTGTTCCAAGGCCGCTGAGGTCTCCCACGGCAACAGCCTGCCCCGCAGCTCCCGCAGCGTCCCGCGCACCTGCAGCCCGGCGTAGGTCGCCGCGGCCGCAAGCACCGATGTGCCGGGCAGTCCCATCGGCAGTCCCTCGACCGGACAGCATCCTTCGCTCGGACAGCAGTACGACCAGAAGCGCCCGTCGGAGATGCACAGCGCCTCGATCACGGGGACGTCGAGTCGGCCGCACTCCGTGCGCAGCAGCCCGGCGAGTCGGGCCAGTCGCTGCATCACCCGCTGCCCTGACTCACCCTTGGCCGGTTCCTGACAGAGGTAGGCGACCATCTGCTCCGGCTTGGCACCCCGCCTCTCGCTTCCCGTGATCAAGCCATGGGCCAACTGTCGGGCCGCGGAGTCCCAGTCGTCCTCGTTCGTGGGAATGCCGAGCCGGGCCCGACCTCCGAACCGGCCGCGTCCCCCGCGGTCGTGCAGGGCGACCAGGACGATGCTGTCCTCGGGGCGGTATCCGAGGAGATAGGGCAGGGCGTCGGCGAGCTCGCCCGGTGTACGCAGGGTGACCTGGTGATCGCTCTCGTGGGCGTCATACGTGACGCACTCGACGTGCGGCTCGCCGCCTCCGCTCGCCTCGCTGCCCGCTCCTCGCCCTCCGTGCGCCTTGTATCCGTCTCGTCCGCCGATGTCGTCGTTACCGGCGGATCCAGTTGTTTCGCTGTGATTCGTCATGCGCAGACGATCTCGCGGATCACCAACTTCCGCTTGCGCCTGTGGATAAGTCCGAACAGGGACACATCAATGGACACCTACGGCCCTGGCTTTCCACATACGTCAGGCCGCCCGTCGGAACCGTCCTGTTGTATGGACGCGTGACGCACACGAGCAACGCGGAACTGCGTGCGGGCGCCGACGCGTTCCTCACCCGGCTCGTCGGGGATGCGCCCGCTCGGCCCGGCGGAGCGAGGACCAGCGGTGGGTCGTCGAGTCACCCGTCGCCGACTGACGCGGGATCTCATCACGCGGCGCATGGGCTGAGGCAAGTCCGCGCGGTGTACGTCATGGCGGCCGCCCTGCTCGCGGGCACACGCGGCAAGGGTCGGCCGCCGCTGGGAGCAGCGGGAGTCGTCTACCCGGCGAGGGCAAGGGTGAGTGGGAGTACCTGGTCGGCTCCGGTCTGGCGCAGAAGGCGGGCGCCTACGGCCAGGGTCCAGCCGGAGTCGGTGTAGTCGTCGACGAGCAGGACCGGGCCGGGGGTGGCGGCCAGGGCGGCGGCAAGGTCGTCGGGCACGGTGAACGAGGCGGCCAGCGCGTGCAGCCGCTGGGCGGAGTTGCTGCGGTGCGCGGCGTACTCGCCGGCCTGCGGCGTGTAAGCGAGGCTGCCCAGCAGCGGGAGCCGACCCACCTCGGCCAGGCGCCTGGCCAGGGATCCCACCAGTTGCGGACGGGTACGGGAGGGCATGGCGATGATCCCCACCGGCCGCGCGACCGCGTCGGGGGCTCCGCTGGCCCAGCCGCCCGGCGAGCGGGCCCAGTCGGCCACCACCCTCACGACGGCGGCCAGCACATCGTCGGGGACCGGCCCGTCCTCCGCCTGCGCGGACAGGAGCGGACGCAGGCGGTTGCCCCAGCCGATGTCCGACAATCTGCCCAAAGCTCGCCCGGTGGCCGCCTGCTGATCCACGGGGATACGGCCCTTCAGGTCCATGCCTACCGCGGCGAGACCGGTCGGCCACATCTTGCGGGGATCGACCTCGACCCCCGGCCGATCGAGCTCGCCTGTCGCCGCCGCGAGGGCTCCGGGGGAGACGGCCGGGTCAAGCCAGGGCCCGACGCAGGTGTCGCAGCGACCGCACGGGACCGCCTTTTCGTCGTCCAGCTGCCGCTGCAAGAACTCCATCCGGCACCCCGTGGTCGCCACATAGTCCCGCATGGCCTGCTGCTCAGCCTCCCGCTGCCGGGCCACCCAGGCGTAGCGCTCCGCGTCATACGCCCACGGCTGTCCGGTGGCGGTCCAGCCCCCCTTCACCCGCTTGACCGCCCCATCCACGTCCAGGACCTTCAGCATGGTCTCCAGGCGCGAGCGCCGAAGATCCACCAGCGGCTCCAACGCCGGCAGCGACAACGGACGGCCCGCCTCCTCCAGTACCGCCAGGGTGTGCCGGACCTGTTCCTCGGGCGGGAAACCCACCGACGCGAAGTACGCCCAGATCGCCTCGTCCTCCCGGCCCGGCAACAGCAGCACATCCGCATGGTCAACACCGCGCCCCGCACGCCCCACCTGCTGGTAGTAGGCGATCGGCGAGGAAGGCGACCCCAGATGCACCACGAACCCCAGATCCGGCTTGTCAAAGCCCATGCCCAGAGCCGAGGTCGCCACCAGCGCCTTCACCCGGTTCGCCAGCAGATCCTCCTCCGCCTGCAAACGATCGGCGTTCTCCGTCTTCCCTGTGTAGGAAGCCACCGGATAACCCCTCTGCCGGAGGAACGCGGCGACTTCCTCCGCCGCCGCCACCGTCAGCGTGTAGATGATCCCTGAACCCGGCAGATCCCCCAGCCGATCCCCGAGCCACGCCAGCCGATGCGCCGCATTCGGCAACTCCAGCACTCCCAAGCGCAGGCTCTCCCGGTCCAGCGGCCCCCGTAGCACCAGAGCATCCCCACCCCCCGTGCCCAATTGATCAGCCACATCCGCGGTCACCCGCGCGTTCGCGGTCGCCGTCGTGGCCAGCACCGGCACCCCCTCCGGCAACTCCGCCAGCATCGTGCGCAGCCGACGGTAGTCCGGGCGAAAGTCGTGCCCCCAGTCGGAAATGCAATGCGCCTCATCGACCACCAGCAGGCCGGTCGTGGCCGCGAGCTTGGGCAGCACCTGATCGCGGAAGTCCACGGAATTGAGACGTTCCGGGCTCACCAGGAGAACGTCGGTCTCGCCGCGCTCCACCTCCCCGTAGATGGTGTCCCACTCCTCCGGATTGGCCGAGTTGATCGTGCGCGCCTGGATCCCGGCCCGCGCCGCCGAATCAACCTGGTTGCGCATCAACGCCAGCAACGGCGAAATGATCACCGTTGGGCCGGAGCCCCGCCTGCGCAGCAAAGCGGTGGCCACGAAGTACACGGCCGACTTGCCCCAGCCAGTGCGCTGCACTACCAGTGCTCTCCGGCGTTCCTCCACCAGAGCCGCCACTGCCTGCCACTGGTCCTCCCGCAACCGCGCCGAGCCCTCAGAGGCACCGACGAGCTCAGCAAGGACGGCATCGGCTTCAGCACGGAGCTCCAGGTTTTCCATGTCTCCATGCAACCCGATAGCACTGACAATCAGCGAACCGGCCGGACGCAACTCCACCCGTCGGCTCCTGCGGTCCGGCGCGCAGGGCCTCTGGTCCTGGCCGTGGGGGCTCATTCCGCGTAACCGCCTCGCCGCCCCCCAGCAGACCCTTGTCCCCAGGAGCTCGTTTCGCCGCACATGCGTGCCGTGCTCGAACGTCTCAAGCGTCACCCTCCGAGGCACTGGGTAGGGATATACATCGCAAACCGCTAAATAAGGTTCGGTAGGCCCAATTGCTCGTTGCCGCAACCAAGTTCGACAGGAAGAATTGAGGTCCGCTCCCCGCACAGCTCACCCGTGGTCCGGTAGGGCTTTGCTGCGGTGCGCGCTCCCCCGAATCCGACCCCGCCCGCAGTGTGGGCGCGTAGCCGAAGGGAGGACCGTGACCTTCGGATTCGCTCCGTCCTCCGCGGCGTCGACGTCGTCATCTGCCGATCTGTCCGCCGCACCCGCCAACCCTCTGGCCCGCATGCTGGAACCCGCGGAGTGGGCCGCCGCAGGAATTCCCCTGCTGCGCAATCCTCGCGAGGTCGTCAGCGGGCTGCACACACGGCATCACCCCAAACCGGCGACCGCGATCGTGGCGGTCCTGGATCCCGACGAGCGGCTGGCCGCGAGCGCCTCGTTCACCCGCCGCTCGACGCCGGCGGACGGCTGGATGTTCCGCAACGTGCTGCTCGCCCAACTGCGCCGGGTGATCCCGCACGATCTGCGGCGGCGCACGCCCGTGCGCACCGCCGTGCTGCTCTACTGCCGTGAGGGCGACGCGCGCTGGACGGAGGAGGACGGTGCGTGGATGTGGGGGCTGCGCGACGCCTGCACCTTGCACGGACTGCGCTGCGGGGCGTACATCACGCTGACCCGGGACGGTTGGCAGGTTCTGGGCGAAGGCCGGGGCGGGCGTCGACCGAACACGAACTCCGTGCCGGAACCCTTCGGTCTGTCGGAGGCACCGCCTCCCCTACCGCGTACGGGTGGCGCCGCCTCGGAGGTACTGCGCCGCGCGGCCGCCCGCTGAGCCCGCCGCAGCGCCGGATCCCGGGCGCGTGCCCGTGTCGTGCACATGCTCCGCGACGCCGTGAGCGCGCCTGGCGACGGGTGCCCGCGAGGGCGCGGCCCGCTGGGCGGTAAGGACCGGGCGAGTGCCAGCGGTACGCAGAGGAGCTCCCGCGCGCGACGCGTGAGGTCTGGCGCACAATGCCCGCGGCGGGCCCCGACCTCACCGACAGGAACCTCGTGACTGCGCGTCCTCACGGACCCGGCCGGGGCCCGGCGGTGGGCAGCCAGAACTGCCCTCCGGTCTTCCGCGCAGGCGAGAGCGCCCAGGGGCGAGGCGCACAGAGCGAGACGCTCACCGTGCAGGTGCCGCCGTGGCGGCACCTGCGTCACCCCGACTCCCCCGGGACGTGCCGGAGTCCGGTCAGATGCTCGCAGCCAGGACCGAGTTGATCTGCTGCGGATCACCGCAGACGATCAACAGGGCACCGGCCCGGGCATGCGCCAGCGGCAGGGCATCGACCGTAGCGGTCTCAGCGCCACCATTGACGGCGACCACGACCACGGGGCGGGTGGCGGCGCGGGAGGCGACGGCGGCGTCCGTGTAGAAGACGTCGTCGCCCGCGTCGTGCTGCGCCCAGTAGGAGGCTTCGCCGAAGGACAGTTCATGGGCCGCCCACGGGTGCTGAGCGCCGGTGGTGATCACCAGCACATCACCGGGGGCGCGTCCCGACTCCAGGAGGAGGTCGACGGCTTCTTCGGCAGCATCGAGCGCACCCTCGGCGGACGCCGGGATCAGCTGGATCTGCGGGGCAGCCGCCGCGGGAGCGGCCGCGACGGCGGCGGCTGGGCCCGACGGTGCGGGCTTCGCCACGGCCACGTCACGCGGCGTGTGTTGCACCGGGGGCGCCGGCCGCAGCGGGCCGGGCCGACCGGGGCGCGGATGCGCCGCGGGGCGGGGACCAGGTACAGGACGGGGGGTCGGCACGGTACGGCCACTGGCCGGAGTCGCGCGGGGACCCTGGGCACTCTCGTGAATCTGAGGCTCCTCGGGAATGAGAGGCATGAGCTGATATTTATCAAACATTGGTGCGGCTCGCGTCGGCGGGTGGCACGTGAGTGCGAGCAGAATCGTCAGAAATCGAAGCCGAGCTGACCCTCAATCTCCGGAACGCTTCCGTCCGCCCAACTGCGGACCTTCTTGAGGTGCTGCCACTGGGGCAGCGCATCAAGATACGCCCACGACAATCGGTGGTACGGGGTGGGGCCCCGCTCCTCCAGTGCGGCCTTGTGCACCGGCGACGGATACCCGGCGTTGGCCGCAAAGTCGAAGTCTGCATGGTCGATACCCAGTTCGGCCATCATTTTGTCGCGCTGTACCTTGGCGATCACGGACGCGGCCGCGACGGCCACACACGAACGGTCACCCTTGATCACCGTACGGACGTTCCACGGTGATCCGAGGTAGTTGTGCTTGCCGTCGAGGATCACTGCGTCGGGACGGACGGGCAGGGCCTCCAGGGCGCGCACGGCCGCTATGCGCAGGGCGGCCGTCATCCCCATCTGGTCGATCTCCTCCGGAGAGGCATGCCCCAGGGCGTATGACGTCACCCATCCCCGCAACGTCTCGGCGAGAACCGTGCGTCGCTTGATGGTGAGCAGCTTGGAGTCGGTGAGGCCCTCGGGAGGTCGACGCAGACCGGTGACCGCCGCGCAGACGGTGACGGGGCCGGCCCAGGCGCCGCGTCCCACCTCGTCGACACCGGCAATGATCTTCGCTCCGGTCGTGGCGCGGAGGGAGCGCTCGACGGTGTGAGTAGGAGGTTCGTACGGCATGGCGTCCTTAGCGTACGCCGCCCGGATCGCCGCTCGACACCCCGGTTTACGGCGAACGACTTCGCCGCCGCCGCACGCCACTCTCATCCACGCGTCGGCCGCAGCAGAGGAAGCATCAACTGGTCGATCACCTCCTCGAGATCCCGATCACTCCATTCGCTGGCGCACACCTTGGAGCGATACATCATCATCGCCGGGATGGCGTCGAAAACGTAGCCGTTCGCGGCGTCGGATCGCACCTCACCCCGCTCAATTCCGCGAGTAACGACCTCTCGAAGCAGTTGGACCGTGGGCTCGACAAGCCCCTTGATGATCACAGCATGAAGACGCTCCGCTTGTACAGGATCGCATTCGTGAATCACTGCGCGAAGTGCAAGCCCGGGCCTGGAGAACATCGCGTCGCGGGTTCGCCGGCACAGCGCGAGGAGATCCGCGCGCACGTCGCCCAGATCGGGTACCTCCTCGATCCGCGGGAGTGCGGCGTGCAACGCGTCAGCGACCAGGTCCTCCTTGGACGGCCAGCGTCGATAGACGGCCGCCTTGCCCGTCTGAGCTCCCGCGGCGACGCCCTCCATCGTCAGCCCCTTCCAGCCGACCGTGCTGAGCTGCTCCAGGGCGGCATCGAGGATCGCCCGTTCAAGCACGGCGCCACGCCGGCGTAGTGAGGCCTGAGCGGGGGCGGCCGTCCAGTGCGAGGTAACCATCTGAGCGTCTCCAGCAAACGGGTAATCGGGGATTTCGAGGGCGGGGAGCACCACGCGGCAACAGAGGGGGACCTGACGCGCGGCGACAAGGAGAGTGAACGCTTGCGTTCACTAGTAGGGACTCACTACCGTTGACGCGACAGTGAACGCGACCGTTCACTAAGGCATTTGTGGGGGACCCATAGTGACAACCTCTCAGTTAGTTCAAGACCAGAAACCAGGTGCGGCCCGCCGGGAGGGGCACCCCGGTCTCGCGCTCACCGTCATCGCGGCCTGCCAACTCATGGTGGTGCTCGACGCGACGATTGTGAACATCGCCCTCCCGCACATTCAAAACGCGCTCAACTTCAGCACCACCGACCTCACTTGGGTCGTCAGTTCCTACACGCTCACCTTCGGCGGACTGCTGCTCCTGGGCGGCCGGGCCGGCGACATCCTCGGCAGGCGACGGGTCTTCATGACCGGCATCCTGCTGTTCACCTTCGCGTCGTTGCTCGGCGGACTGGCCCAGGAACCCTGGCAGTTGCTGGCGGCTCGCGTCCTGCAGGGCGTGGGTGGGGCGATCGCGTCGCCCACTTCGCTGGCCCTCATCACCACCACGTTCCCCGAAGGGCCGCAGCGGAACCGCGCCTTCGGCGTGTTCGCGGCGGTCTCCGCGGGCGGCGGTGCCATCGGGCTGCTCGCCGGAGGCATGCTCACGGAGTGGCTCGACTGGCGGTGGGTGCTCTTCGTCAACGTGCCCATCGGTGTGCTGATCGCCGTGCTCACGCCGCTGTACATCAGCGAGTCCGAGCGGCACACCGGTCGCTTCGACTTCCTGGGAGCATTCACCTCGACCGCCGGAATGGCCCTGCTCGTCTACGGGTTCATCCGAGCGGCCGACAGCGGGTGGCAGGACAGCCTGACCTTCGGTTCCTTCGGTGCCGCGGTGGTTCTGCTGCTGGCCTTCGCCTTCGTCGAATCCCGCGCCAAGGAACCGATCACGCCGCTCAGGATGTTCGCCGACCGTAACCGCTCGGGCACGTACGTGATCATGTTGAGTCTTGCCGCCGCGATGTTCGGCATGTTCTTCTACATCGTCCTCTTCGTGCAGAACGTGCTGGGGTACAGCCCGATCAAGGCCGGTCTCGCCTTCCTGCCGGTGACGGTCGTGATCGCGCTGGGCGCAGGCTTGTCTCAGCGGTTCCTGCCGGTGCTCGGCCCCAAGCCGTTCATGCTCGTGGGCTCGGCGCTCGCCGCGGTCGGTCTGGCCTGGCAGACCCTCATCAGTTCCGACAGCTCCTACGCCGGCGGGGTCCTCGGGCCGATGCTGGTGTTCGGCTTCGGTATGGGACTGAACTTCGTCACTCTGACACTCACCGCCGTCTCCGGGGTGGCCCCGCACGAGGCCGGCGCGGCATCCGGACTTCTCAACGCCATGCAGCAGGTGGGAGGTTCGCTGGGCCTGTCCATCCTGACCACGGTGTTCGGCTCGGCCAGCAAGGACGAGGCGGAAAAGCAACTGCCGCAGTTCCTCACCGACGCCACCGCGGAACAGAAGGCGGAATTCGCCAAGACGCACCAACTGCCGGCTCCCTGGGGTCATGAGGTGCTCGCCCAGGGCATTTCCACGGGCTTCATCGCTGCCGCGGCGATGGCCGTACTCGCCCTGGTGACCGCGTCGTTGGTGATCAGGGTCCGCAAGAGCGACCTCGAGGCTCTCGCCGGCACGGCCGGACCGGGCCTCGGCTGACCCGGGTCTCCCCGCGAAAAGCCACGGATGGCCGGATCGGTCCCTGAGCGCCGAAGGCGAGGGCACCCGTCCGGCCGTCCGCCCACCTGACACTCCCGTCGGCACCATCCTCACTGCCCACGCCGCCAGCACCAGCACCCCCACGGGCACCGGCACCGGCACCGGCACGACAAGCTCCAGCACGAACCGCATGATCACCCCCTCCGGGCCCCCGTGTCAGTCACCCCGCATAAGCCATGCCTCACACAGCGGTTGCCATGAGAACGCCCCGACGGTCACACAGAGTTCCCATCGCGCACGGAGAGTTTTGGCGCATCTCACCACCGCGCCGGTGGACAACCGCAGGTGAGTGCGGGACAGCCGAAGCTCACGTCAGGCTGAGGCTGGAACCCACTGAGGCACGGCTTCCGTTCGCGCCACCCAGTGGGCGGGCGGCGCCCCCGCCTCACCGGAGGCGATCACCCCACCCACGATGGCGCAGGTCGTGTCCACGTCGCCGCCGACTTGCGCGGTCGTCCAGAACCCCTGCTCGTAGTCCCCGACGGACCGTGCCGCCGACCAGAGGGCGAAGGGCACGGTGTCGTGGGCCGTGGTGCGCCGCCCGCAGCCCAGCACGGCCGCGACGGTGGCTGGGTCCGCGTAGTCGAGCATGTCCCGGGCCCGACGCAGACCCGCGCCGACGGCGCTCTTCGGCACCAGCGCGATGACGCCGTCGAGCAGCATTTCGGGGGCCGGCGGTCCGCCCGGGGCAGCGGTCAGCGCGGCGGCCGCGGCGACGGCCATGGCACCGACCACACCCTCACGGTGCTGATGCGTCGGATAGGCAGAGATCTCTGCCTGGTGGACCGCCTGCTCGGGGTCATCCGCGTACCAGGCGCCCAACGGCGCGACACGCATCGCGGCTCCGTTGCCCCATGATCCCTGTCCGTTGAAGAGGGCGGAGGCGAGTTCGCGCCAGTCACCGCCCTCTCGGACCAGCCGCAGCAAGCGGTTGACCGCGGGCCCGTATCCGCGGTCGAAGTCGTGGTGCTCGGCGAAGGAGCGGGCAAGGGCGTCCTGGTCGATGCGGTCGTGGCCGGCGAGCACGGCGACCACGGAGCACGCCATTTCCGTGTCGTCGGTCCACTGCCACCGGCCTGGCGGCAGCTCGCGGTCCTTCAGCAGCGGGTAGTTCACCGGCACGAAGAACTGCGAGCCCAGCGCGTCTCCCACGGCCAGTCCGCGCAGGCTGGCCAGAGCGCGCTGCAGGCGCCCTGCGGGAGACAAGTCAGCGATCATCGCTGTCACTCTATCCGGTGATTCCGTACGGTTCCGGGTCCCGCCAACGTTCGAAGGGCCGGTCCAGCGCGTATTTGCCGTCGTCCCCGAGAACGAGCATCCGCATCTCCGCGTTCCCCGGGTTCGCCAGCGATTCGAACTCCGCGACCGTCCAGTGGAACCAGCGCATGCAGAACAGCCGCATGGCCAGACCGTGGGTGACCAGCAGCACGTTCGACGGATGATCAGGGGCCTCGAAGCTGCGGTACAGACTCTCCAGGAAGCCGCCCACCCGGTCGTACACATCGGCGCCGGACTCGCCCTGGGCGAATCGGTAGAAGAAGTGTCCGTACGCGTCCCGGTAGGCCTTCTGGAGGCGGACGTCGTCGCGGTCCTGCCAGTTTCCCCAGTCCTGTTCACGCAGCCGGGGCTCCTCGCGCACCCGTATGACCGCCGGGTCGAGGTGGAAGGCGCGGAGCGTCTCCAGGGTGCGACGGTACGGGGAGACGTACACACTGACGCGCTCACGGCCGAAGACCTCGCGCAGCCGTTTGCCGGTCTCCTCTGCCTGCTGCCACCCCCTCTCGGTGAGGCCGAGAGCGTGGTCGGGTTCACGCTCGTAAACGGTGTCATCAACATTGCCCGTTGACTCGCCGTGCCGGACAAGGACGATGCGCCGTGGTCGTGCCATGCCAAAACCCTAGATCGGTTCAGGCACTGTCGAGCACCACTACGGCGTTCATACGGCGTAGGTCACACAGTTCCCGCCCCCGTGCCGCGTCCGGGCACACGACGACAGGTCCCGATTCAGACGATCCAGGTCGGTTCGAGCTCCACGATGTCGCCCGTCAAAGAGGCGATGTCGGCCTCCGTCTGAGCCCGCAGGGCGAGCCGCTCCACACGTTCGGTCCGGTACTTGCCGTGTTCCGCGGCCGACCGCCACATCGACAGCACCAGGAACTCATGGCCCGGCGCCTCCCCGAACAGACCGCGGATCATGCCGGGCGAACCGGCCATCGCGGGGTTCCAGACCTTCTCCTGCATCAGCGTGAAGTGCTCGGCGCGGTCCTCGTGGACGCGGCAATGGGCGACCCGTACCAGGTCCGCGTCCGTGAACCGGGGTTCGAAGCCGGTCTTCACGTCGAAGCGGTAGTCGAACAGTTTGACCTGCGCGTCCTTGAAGGTGCCCGACTGTGTCGCCGCCAGCCGATCATGGGAGCGGGCCATGAAGGAGTCGTAGAAGGCACGGCTCTCCCAGAAGGCGAACACGTGCGCCACACCCTGCCGCCCCCGGCTCCAGCCACCACCCTGCCCCCGAAACCCCGGCTCCCCCAGAAGCCCCGCCCACTTCCGCTGCCCCCGCTCGAAACCGCGGCGGTCCACCACGGTGCAGCGAATCCACTTGACCAGCACCGCGCCATGGTAAGGCCACGGAGCGTGGCGTTGGTCACTCCGGGAAGGAGAGCTGGCCCGCAGGCGCACCCGCACGCGTGGCAGGATGGACAACCTGCCTTGCCTGCCCGGCACTTCGGGTCGGCGCCACACGGGGAAGGGGAAGTCTGGTGAACGGCCTCAGCAAGGGCATCCGCAAGGTCGAGATCGCGCTGAAATGGGACCCGAGCCCGGCGGGGCAACCGCCGACCGATCTGGACCTCGTGGCCGCGACCTATCTCGCGAGTGATCCCTACGAAGATCCCGCCAACGTGGTGCACTTCGACAGCCGCTCCCCCGACGGCACCATCTACCTCAACCGGGACAGCAAGGACGGCAAGGGCTTCGGCTGGGACGAGGTCATGACGGTCGAACTCGACCGGCTCGCCGAGCGCTACGCGCGCGTGGTGGTCGGCGTCGTCATACAGCAGCGCCCGGACCGCCGCACGTTCGTCAGCGTCGTGAATCCGGCTCTCCGTATCCGCGAGGGCTACACGGTCCTGGCCGAGGACGACTTCGGCGCGGTGCTCGGGGCGACCGCGTCGACGGTCGCCGAGTTCGTACGCCAGGAATACGGATCGTGGGACTTCCACCCCGGCCTCCACGGCTTCGAGGACGACCCGGCGACCTTCAGCGCGGCCATGGGCCGGCTCCGCAATCCCTGACCGGAACCAAACCGACACCGGACGCCACAAGCCCCGCTCCACGACCCCGAGCGCAACGGCCCCTGCAACCGCGACACAGACACCGAAAGCGGTGGCACCGAGAATCGGCGCCACCGCTTGACCATCAGGTTCGCACCCTGAAGGTGCCCGGAATCAGCTGCAGCCGCTGGTGGAGCCGCAGCCCTCGCAGATGTAGCAGGAACCCGCACGCTGCATCTTCGTACCGCAGGAGAAGCACAGCGGGGCGTCCGCCTGGATACCCAGCTGCATCTCCACGAGCTCAGCGCTGGTGTGGGCCTGCTGCGGGGCGGCCTTGGCCGCTTCGGTCTCGGCCTGCGGGGTGGCGACGGCCTTCAGTTCCTGGGCGCGAGGAGCCGACTGGGCCAGGCCCTCGACGTCGACCTCGACCTCCTCGATGGACGGCTCGTACGAACCCGTCTCCAGGTGCCGCTGACGCTCCTCGGCGGAATGGATGCCGAGCGCGGAACGCGTCTCGAAGGGCAGGAAGTCCAGCGCCAGGCGGCGGAAGATGTAGTCGACGATCGACTGCGCCATCCGCACGTCCGGGTCGTCCGTCATGCCGGCCGGCTCGAAGCGCATGTTGGTGAACTTCGAGACGTACGTCTCCAGCGGCACGCCGTACTGGAGGCCGACGGAGACCGCGATGGAGAAGGCATCCATCATGCCCGCGAGGGTCGAGCCCTGCTTCGACATCTTCAGGAAGACCTCGCCGAGACCGTCGTCCGGGTAGGAGTTGGCGGTCATGTAACCCTCGGCGCCGCCGACGGTGAAGGACGTCGTGATGCCGGGACGGCCCTTGGGGAGGCGCCGGCGGACGGGACGGTACTCGACGACCTTCTCGACCGTCGCACGGATCGTCTCCTCGGCCTTCTCCGTGACCTCGGCCTTCTCCTTCTCCTTGGTCTTCGCGGAGAGCGGCTGGCCGACCTTGCAGTTGTCGCGGTAGATGGCGAGCGCCTTGACGCCCATCTTCCAGGCCTCGAAGTAGACCTCTTCGACGTCCTCGACGGTCGCCGACTCCGGCAGGTTGACCGTCTTGGAGAGGGCGCCGGAGATCCACGGCTGGATCGCGGCCATCATGCGGACGTGGCCCATCGCGGAGATGGAGCGCTCACCCATCGCGCAGTCGAACACCTCGTAGTGCTCGTGCTTGAGGCCGGGGGCGTCGATCACATTGCCGTTGTCGGCGATGTGGGCGACGATCGCCTCGATCTGCTCCTCCTGGTAACCCAGGCGGCGCAGGGCCTGCGGGACGGTGCCGTTGACGATCTGCATGGAGCCGCCGCCGACCAGCTTCTTGAACTTGACCAGCGCGAGGTCGGGCTCGAGGCCGGTGGTGTCGCAGGACATCGCGAGACCGATGGTGCCGGTCGGGGCGATGACGGACGCCTGGGAGTTACGGAAACCGTTCTTCTCACCGATGCGCAGGACGTCCTGCCAGGCCTCCGTGGCGGCGGCCCAGACCGGCGTGTCCAGGTCGTCCATGCGGACGGCCTTGGCGTTCTCGTCGGAGTGCTGCTTCATGACACGCAGGTGCGGCTGCGCGTTGCGGGCGTAACCGTCGTAAGGACCGACGACCGCGGCCAGTTCGGCGGAACGCTTGTACGACGTACCGGTCATCAAGGAGGTGATGGCTCCGGCCAGGGCGCGGCCGCCGTCGGAGTCGTACGCGTGGCCGGTCGCCATCAGCAGGGCGCCGAGGTTGGCGTAGCCGATGCCGAGCTGGCGGAACGCGCGCGTGTTCTCGCCGATCTTCTGGGTCGGGAAGTCCGCGAAGCAGATGGAGATGTCCATCGCGGTGATGACGAGCTCGACGACCTTCGCGAAGCGCTCGACCTCGAAGGACTGGTTGCCCTTGCCGTCGTCCTTCAGGAACTTCATCAGGTTCAGCGAGGCGAGGTTGCAGGACGTGTTGTCCAGGTGCATGTACTCGCTGCAGGGGTTCGACCCGTTGATGCGGCCGGACTCCGGGCAGGTGTGCCAGTGGTTGATGGTGTCGTCGTACTGGATGCCGGGGTCCGCGCAGGCCCAGGCGGCCTCGGCCATCTTGCGGAACAGGCTCTTGGCTTCGACCTCCTCGATGACCTCGCCGGTCATCCTGGACGTCAGGCCGAACTTCCCGCCCGCCTCGACGGCCTTCATGAACGTGTCGTTCACGCGGACCGAGTTGTTGGCGTTCTGGTACTGGACGGACGTGATGTCGTCGCCGCCCAGGTCCATGTCGAAGCCCGCGTCACGAAGGGCGCGGATCTTCTCCTCTTCCTTCACCTTGGTCTGGATGAAGTCCTCGATGTCGGGGTGGTCGACGTCGAGGATGACCATCTTGGCGGCGCGGCGGGTGGCGCCACCCGACTTGATGGTGCCGGCCGAGGCGTCGGCGCCGCGCATGAAGGAGACCGGACCGGAGGCGTTGCCGCCGGAGGACAGCAGTTCCTTGGAGGAACGGATACGGGAGAGGTTCAGGCCGGCACCGGAGCCGCCCTTGAAGATCATGCCCTCTTCCTTGTACCAGTCGAGGATCGACTCCATGGAGTCGTCGACGGCCAGGATGAAACAGGCGGAGACCTGCTGCGGCTGAGGAGTGCCTACGTTGAACCAGACGGGGCTGTTGAAGCTGAAGATCTGGTGCAGGAGGGCGTACGCCAGCTCGTGCTCGAAGATCTCCGCGTCGGCGGGGGAGGCGAAGTACTTGTGGTCCTCGCCCGCCTTCCGGTACGTCTTCACGATGCGGTCGATGAGCTGCTTGAGGCTCACCTCGCGCTGCGGGGTGCCGACGGCACCGCGGAAGTACTTGCTGGTGACGATGTTGACCGCGTTCACCGACCAGAAGTCGGGGAACTCGACGCCACGCTGCTCGAAGTTGACCGAGCCGTCGCGCCAGTTGGTCATGACGACGTCACGGCGCTCCCATGACACCTCGTCGTACGGGTGCACGCCGGGGGTCGTGTGGATGCGCTCGATACGCAGTCCCTTGGTCGCCTTGGTGCCCTTGGCGCGGGAACTCCGTGCCGGACCGCTCGCCGTCTCTGTCATGCCGCCTCCCTGTACGGGCTAAAACGCCCTGAAGTGCCCCGATGTTCCCGGGCACGGTGTTTCTGTCTGGTGTTGCGGGCGCCTTTCGGCACGGCCCGCAACAGGTCTTCTCCTCGCCGCCGCCAGGCCGGATCCGCAGCCCGAGGCTCGGGTCCGGTCCGCCGGTCAGTCGGCGCGCGCGGGTTCGGGGACTGGAGCAGCCCCTCCGGACCCGCGGTCGTCTTCTTGGCCCCCCATGACGGCGCCCCCGCCGCCGTCAGCGTCCACGCGGTCCTCTTCGTCCGCGGTGGGGGGCCCCGTCTGCCTGAGTTCGGTGATCGCGGCTTCGAAGTCCTCGAGCGAGTCGAACGCCCGGTAGACGGAAGCGAACCGCAGGTAGGCGACCAGGTCGAGCTCCTGCAAGGGGCCGAGTATGGCCAGTCCCACGTCGTGGGTGGTCAGTTCGGCGCTGCCGGTGGCCCGCACGGCCTCCTCGACCCGCTGGCCGAGCTGAGCGAGCGCGTCCTCGGTGACAGGCCGTCCCTGGCATGCCTTGCGCACACCGTTGATGACCTTGGTACGACTGAATGGCTCGGTGACTCCGGACCGCTTGACCACCATGAGCGAACACGTCTCCACGGTCGTGAAACGACGGGAGCAGTCCGGGCACTGGCGGCGCCTACGGATCGACGTGCCGTCGTCGGTCGTACGACTGTCGACGACGCGGCTGTCGGGATGCCTGCAGAAGGGGCAGTGCATGAACGTCCATCCCTTCTCACAGCAGACTCAATAGCCTCAGGAGGCCTCTCGGGCCCCACGAAGCAGCCCCAAGCATAGGGGATCGCCGAGGGTCCGAAGACCCGGGGGACCACAACTTCTGGGCCGCTGCTGCAATCCAACCACTAGATGTGGGGATTGGCCCATACATACACACCGTCCGCACGTGTCGCTCCGACATTGGCGCACGCCGTCGACCCCTGGACCCCGTCGACACTCGGGAGTACGCAGCGGTATCGCTTCACTCCATGCGGAGATAGCGTGAGCGCCGCACGGAGGGCGCGTGGGGTTACCGCAGAGATGAGGGTCTGTTCCAGGTTGCCCGGAGCGCGGGTGACAGACTGGGGCGACGCCCACGAGGCGCCATCCTGGCGGCGAAGAGTACAACAATGAACCCTTTTGCCCGCTTAGGTGCCACGTCAGCCATACACCCAGACACACGATCCAGGTAGGTTATCCGCGGTTTTTCACTCGAACGTGTGTTTGGCGCAACCTTTCGAAAGCTACTACCGTTGTCCGGCAGGGAGACCATCGAGAGGGGCCGACGTGACCACCACCGCAGACAGTGCCACCATCACTGCCCAGGACAGCTCCCAGGGCCGACTTGAGCCGGTGCATGCGATGAACGAAGCCATCAATCCCGAGGGGCACAAGCGCTCCCTGCCGGGCCGACCTCCAGGCATCCGGGCGGACAGTTCCGGACTCACCGACCGGCAGCGCCGGGTGATCGAGGTCATCAGGGACTCCGTGCAGCGGCGCGGCTACCCGCCGTCGATGAGGGAGATCGGCCAGGCCGTCGGCCTCTCCAGCACCTCCTCCGTCGCACACCAGCTGATGGCGCTCGAGCGCAAGGGGTTCCTACGCCGCGACCCGCACCGCCCGCGCGCGTACGAGGTACGCGGCTCGGACCAGGCCTCCTCGGTGCAGCCCACCGACACCGCCGGCAAGCCTGCGGCGTCGTACGTACCGCTGGTCGGTCGCATCGCCGCGGGCGGCCCGATCCTCGCCGAGGAATCCGTCGAGGACGTCTTCCCTCTTCCCCGCCAGCTGGTCGGCGACGGTGAGCTGTTCGTCCTCAAGGTCGTCGGCGACTCCATGATCGAGGCCGCCATCTGTGACGGCGACTGGGTCACCGTCCGCCGCCAGCCGGTCGCCGAGAACGGCGACATCGTGGCCGCGATGCTCGACGGCGAAGCCACCGTCAAGCGCTTCAAGCGGGAGGACGGCCACGTCTGGCTCCTCCCGCACAACGCCGCCTACGAGCCGATCCCCGGCGACGACGCGACCATCCTGGGCAAGGTGGTCGCCGTACTGCGGCGAGTGTGACGGCTAAGGCGGGCGGCCTCGAGGCCCCCGCCCTCTGACCGGGCCCCGGGACCTCTGCGCCGGTTCCGGGGCCCTGCGTTGTTTGTGCCCCTCGGGTGACACGAAGGGGCGGCAGGTCCCGGCTCCGGGACCGGCCACCCCTTTCACTGTGCTTCGTCCTCCTCCGCCTGCGCTGCCGTGACGTCTTCCGTCTGCTTGGCCATCGCGTCGATCGCGGCCAGCGACCTGCGGACCTGGTTACGGTCCGTCGTGTACCAGAAATCAGGCAGTGAGGCCTTCAGGTAGCTCCCGTATCGCGCTGTGGCCAGGCGCTGGTCCAGTACGGCGACCACACCGCGGTCCCCCGACGCCCGTACGAGGCGGCCGGCGCCCTGAGCCATGAGCAGGGCCGCGTGGGTGGCGGCGACCGCCATGAAGCCATTGCCGCCGGCCTCCTCGACCGCCTTCTGGCGGGCGCTCATCAACGGGTCGTCGGGCCGCGGGAACGGGATCTTGTCCATGACGACCAGCTGGCAGCTGGGTCCTGGCACATCCACGCCCTGCCAGAGCGACAACGTGCCGAAGAGACAGGTCTGCGGATCCGCCGCGAAGTTCTTGATCAGCTCGCCGAGGGTCTCCTCTCCCTGCAGGAGGATCGGGAACTCGGGAATACGGGAGCGCAGTTCCTCCGCGGCCAGTTGGGCGCCCCGCATCGACGAGAACAGGCCGAGCGTGCGACCGCCCGCCGCTTGGATCAACTCGGTGAGCTCGTCGAGCATGTCCGCGCGGTCGCCGTCCCGTGCGGGTCGCGCCAGGTGCTTGGCGACGTACAGGATGCCCTGCTTGGGATAGTCGAAGGGCGAGCCGACGTCGACGCCCTTCCACTGCGGTACGTCCTCGCCTTCGGTGCCCTCGGGGGCGAGGCCCAGGGAGGCACCGACGCCGTTGAAGTCGCCGCCCAGTTTCAGGGTCGCGGACGTGAGGATCACCGAGCGGTCCGCGAAGAGCTTCTCCCTCAGCAGACCCGAGACGGACATGGGCGCGACGCGCAGGGAGGCACCGAAGCGGTCATGGCGCTCGTACCAGACGACGTCCCACTCGGAGCCGTTCGTGATCCGCTCTGCCACGTCATGCACGGTCTCCACGGAGGCCAGCGCCTGTTTGCGGATCGCGTCCTCGTCCTGGACGGACTTGTCGCGGGTGGCACCGATCCCGGAGATCACGGTGCGGCAGGCGTCGCGCAGTGCCATGAGCGCGTAGCCGAGATCCTCCGGGATCTCTTCCAAGCGGCCCGGCAGCGCCAGCTCCATCAGCCTCTCGAAGCCCTCCGCGGCGGTCTGGAGCTGATCGGCGGCCTTCTCGTTGACCAGCTTCGCGGCGCGGCGGACCGCGCGGTTCACCTGGCCGGGGGTGAGTTCCCCGGTGGCGACCCCGGTGACCCGGGAGACCAGTTCGTGCGCCTCGTCGACGATCAGTACCTCGTGCTGCGGGAGAACCGGCGCCCCCTCGATGGCGTCGATCGCGAGCAGCGCGTGGTTGGTGACGACGACCTCGGAGAGCTTGGCGCGCTCGCGGGCCATCTCCGCGAAGCACTCCGCGCCGTACGCGCATTTCGAGGCGCCCAGGCACTCTCGCGAGGAGACCGACACCTGGGCCCAGGCACGGTCGGACACGCCGGGCGTGAGGTCGTCGCGGTCGCCGGTCTCGGTCTCGTCCGACCAGTCGCGCAGCCGCAGCAGGTCCTGGCCCAGCTTGCTGGTCGGTGCCGCGGCCTCGAACTGGTCGAAGAGGCCCTCCTCCTCGTCCTGTGGGACACCCTCGTGCAGGCGATGCAGGCAGAGGTAGTTCGACCTGCCCTTGAGCATCGCGAACTCAGGACGCCGGCGCAGCAGCGGGTGCAAGGCGTCCACCGTGCGCGGCAGGTCGCGCTCCACGAGCTGGCGTTGCAGGGCGAGTGTGGCCGTCGCCACGACGACGCGTTCCCCGTGCGCGAGCGCGGGCACGAGATACCCCAGCGACTTTCCGGTGCCGGTGCCGGCCTGGACCAGCAGATGGGAGCCGTCGTCGATCGCAGACTCGACGGATTCGGCCATGGTCACCTGGCCGGGGCGCTCCGTACCGCCGACGGCAGTGACAGCGGCATGCAGGAGTTCGGGGAGTGAAGGCTTCGTCATAGCGCGACCACCCTACGGCCCGGCACTGACAAAGGGGTGCTCAAGGCGGGACGGAGAGACGGGATCAAGACCAGGTGCTCCTCTGGTGAGGATCGGATGCGTCCGACAGCTGGCCGGAGTTGGCAGCTTCGAGTTCAGGGTTGATCACTTGGCAGAGCTTCGATGTGAGAGGGAACCGCTTGGGCGCGAGGGCCGTTCCCAAAGTGATGGCGCTGCGACGTGGCGTCACACAAGACGGCGCAGAAACCGGTCTCGGACCATGAGGGCGGCCCGCTTGGCGGGCAGGTCGACCTCGGCGGAGAAGCGGAAGCCGGCACTCAGGAAGGCGGCGACCGAGGGAATGTTGCGAAGGTCGGGTTCCGCGACGACGCGGGCACAGGTGGGACGCTTGTCGAGCACAAGATCGGCGACGGCGTGGAGCAGAACGCCGCCAAGGCCTCTTCCACGATCGGAGACATCGCCGACGAGAAGGTGGATACCGGTGTCGTGAGGGCGAGCGGCGTAGTGACGGGCCAGCGGATCGAGGTCCGCGCGGTAGATCTCCCAGTAGCTCATCGGCGTGCCGGCCAGCACGCCGAGACAGGGGACGCTGCGACCGTCGCCGAGGAGTTGCCTCCGCAGGTGTTCCTCGACGGCTGCATGAGGTCCGGCGAGCGCCCAGAACTCCGCGACGGCGGGGTCGTTCATCCACCGGCCGATGAGCGGTAGGTCCCGTGCGATCTGGACCGGGACGAGCTGGAACACGCCCACGGGGGTGGCGATCGGACCCCAGGCGCCGATTCCGTCGAGCAGGTCGTCATCTTTCGGGAGGGTGTGCGGAAGCAGTGCCGTGCCTCCGGTCCCTGGCCGTGCGGTGCCAGGACCCGGGACCGCCTCTCGGACGCCCGCGAGCAGTTCATCGGGCAGGCGCAGGTCCAGCGTGTCCTCACCGTCCGGGCCGTTCAGGCAGCCGCCCCTGCCGGTTCTGCTGGTGTCCGGACGAGGTCTCGCGCCGGCACCGGCGTCGGTGACGGGGCCGCTGCAGACGTGGGCGTCGGCGTCGGTGGCAGGCACGGCGACGCTCCTCTCGGATGGCGGGGTGGGTCAGGTTCCTCGGAGCGAAAAGGAGAAGAGGGTTGGCGCTGGTCAGACGTACCGGTCAGGAGTGCAGGGGGTTGGCGATGGTGACGTAGACGGACTGGGTGTCCACTGGGCCGACCAGTTCGTCGAGGCCGTGCAGACGGGTCAGCAGATTGGCCTTGCAGCGCAGGACGGGTGAGTCGAGAAGGCGGGCGGGCAGGGTGCCGCGCAGGCGGGCGGGTCCGCGCGCGACATCGGCGAGGAAGTGGCGGAAGGCGGCGAGCAGAAGCTGCTCGTCGGCCAGGCGTTGGGAGCCGAAGGCGCCGATGAGACCGAGTACGTTGTTGATCGCGAGGTAGTACGTGAATCGCTCGTCGGTGACCTCGTCGGAGACGAACGTGTCGCTGTGTTCGCCGATTCCGGGCAGCCGTGCGTCGAGTTCCGAGCGGCGGGACTCGCGGAAGTAGTAGCCCTGGTTGTCGCGGTAGCGGCCCCCGGCGGGCCAGCCCTCCTGGTCCAGGAGAACCAGGGTGTTCTGCTGGTGCGCCTCCAGGGCGATCCCCGCTTCCGCGTCCAGCCAGAGGATCGGGCGGATCACCTGTTCGAGGTAGCGCAGGAACCACTCGGCGGCCACGGTCCTTCGGGGACGTCCGGTCCGGCCGACGAGGCGTGTGACGACCTCGGCCAGGCGGGATCGCAGAACCGGCCGGTCGGCGTCGCGGCCTCCTGCGGCCGGCGGTGCTTGGGGGCGCGGTGAGACGAGTCCGGCGATGCAGGAGACGTCGTCGGCAGGGCGGAAGGGGTTGTGCCGGATCATCACGTCGAGCCCTGGCACCGGGCCGTCCGATGCGTCGACGGCCAGCCAGGCCGGGTCACGGACGATGTCGAAGCCCCGGTGGGCGGCCTGCCACTGCGTGAACAGGCCGCTGCGGAGCAGCCGGTGGACCTCGACGCCTCGGTGGAGTTCCTTGCGGAGGTTCTCCCGACGCGAGTTGGTGATGCGCAGTCCCAGCGACAGCTTGAGCATGGCCGGGGCATCGGGGCGGTGAACCGTTCGTAGCGAGGAAGTGGGGTGCCAGGGAGCGTCGTGGGCGCCGAGGTTCTGGAGGAGACCGGCCTCGAACAGGGCCGCCGTCTCGGGGCGATGGGTGATCTCACGTAGTTGCCAGGGGTGCACCGGCAGGGCCGTGTGACCTTCGGGCAGCGGCAGGCCTCCCCCCGCGAGGCGTGCTGTGAGCTGGGCCGCGGAGACGGGGCGGCCGCGCTCGGTCCAGGCGGAGTCGGAGGCGATGACGGAGGGATCGACAGCCAACCAGTGCAGGGGGAAGGAGCCGCGCGACTCGGGCGAGAACAGATGGACTTCGGCTTCGGACAGGCCCTCGCGGCTCTTGGGTGCCGGGTGCAGGGGGTGGCCGAGCGTGAGCGCCTGTTCGGCGGCGAGAAACAGGTGGGGCGCGTCGGCCGGGTGCTTACGGCGCTCGCTGAGGAAGGTGGCGGTTCGGCGGACGGAGTCGGCCACTCGTCCGACGAGGTCGGTGGCGTCGACGGCCGAACGGGATCGGGTCCGGGCAGCGGCCTCGGGAACGGTGGCGCCGGTCGTGGGGGAAGCCGTGTACAGCGTCTCCCTGGCGAGCAGTGCCGCGATCGTGACCGCGTCGGCCGGCGGGGCGTCCTCAGGAGCGTCGGCGAGGTACGGGGAACCGAAGCGGTGCCATCCCGTCGGGGACCAGTACCGGACGGGGGCGAGGAGGGCTGTGCCGCCGGCCCGGAGCGGGATGCGCAGGACGCCGTCGCCGGGGGCGGTGAGGTTGGCCTCGCGTGCCCAGCAGCGCAGCAGGTTCTCCGCCGCGGCAGCCCCGGCCGCCGTATGCGGGTCGGGATGCTCCAGGAGGTCGAGGGCGGCCGCAGGCAACGACTCGGCCGCCGGAGCGCCTCTCTGAGCCGGCGTCGTCCGGGCCGGCGCGTTCTTACGCTGTGCGGGGGTCTCTTCGGGCACCGATGAGGGTTCTTCCCCTTGGGCCGAGTGCGGTCCTGGTCGTCGCTCGACCGAGGTGGCGGTCGGCGCGAGAGGCGTCCGGCGGGAGGTCCGGTCGTCGCCGGCTTGGGGCCAGGCGGCATCGGAGGTTTCTCGCGATGGGGCTGGGAAGCGGCCCTCGGGGGCGGAGCTGACGTTCAAGGCGTGTTCCTCTGTGGGTTCCGGCTCGTGCGGCAAGGACGAATCGACATCGTGCGGGCGTGAAGGGGCCTCAGCAGGCTCAGGCCCCGGAACACGTGGGTGCACGAGCCCGCTGGGCAGCACCTGCGGACTGTCCGCGCACCGGCCCCGTCACCCCTGGCGTTGCTTGTGGCCGAGTGCGTGACCGCGGGCCACCGCCTCCACCGCGTCGGCCAGTCTGTCCAGGACCGCTGTCGCCTGTTCGTCGCTGATGGTCAGCGGGGGAAGCAGCCGTACGACGTTCCCGTGGCGACCGCCGAGTCCGACGATCAGACCGCGCCGCAGGCACTCCCGCTGGACAGCGCTCGCGAGTGCGGGTGCGGCGGGCCTGGGCCCGCGAGCCGGATCCGTCGCCGACTCCAGCCAGGCCCCGCCACCGGTGGCCGCGACCCTGTCCAGTTCCGACTGCTCCACCGCCCCTGCCACGTCCACCATCTCCACGCCGATCATCAGCCCTCGTCCCCGCACCTCACCGATCACCGCGAAATCCCGGTCCAGCTCCCGGAGTTGCGTCAGCATGTGAGAGCCCAGGGTGGCCGCGCGTTCGGCGAGGCGGTGTTCGCGGACATAGGCCAAGGTGGCCGTTCCCGCGGCCATGGCGAGTTGGTTGCCGCGGAACGTGTGTGTACGGGCGCCGGGTTCCACGACGTCGAGATCGTCGCGGTAGACCATGACGGCCAGGGGCAGGCTGCCGCCGATGGCCTTGGCGAGGATCAGCACATCGGGGGTGACACCGCTGTGTTCCACCGCCCAGAAGGCTCCGGTGCGACCGACGCCGGTCTGGATCTCGTCGGCGATCAGAGGGACAGACCGTGCGGCGGTGATCTGCCGCATGCGGCGCATCCATTCATCGGGGGCGGTGATCACCCCGCCCTCGTCCTGCACGGGTTCGAGGATCATCCCGGCCGGCAGCGGTGTGCGTGACTCGGGGTCGCCCAGGGCGGACTCGGTCCACCGTGCTGCGAGTTCGGCGCCGCGAGTGCCGCCGAGACCGAAGGGGCACCGGTAGTCCTGCGGATAGGGCAGAGGCACGGACCATGCGTCGCGGGCGCCCCCGAGTGTGTCGAACGCCGCGCCTGCCATCGCGCCGTGCGAGGCACCGGTGAAGGCGAGCAGGCCGCCGCGGCCGGTGGCGGCGCGGACCAGCTCGAAGGCTGCTTCCACCGCGTTCGTTTCGGCCGGCCCGCAGAACCGCACCCGCGCGCGGCGCGCGAGTTCGGGCGGCAGTGTGCGGAACAGTTCGGCGGTGAAGGCGTCCTGGGCCGGGGTCGCCAGGTCGTGGGCGTGCAGGGGCGCGCCCGAGTCGAGGACCTTGCGGATCGCCTCCAGGACAACGGGATGGTTGTGCCCGAGGACGAGGGTCCCCCCGCCGGAGAGACAGTCCAGGTAACGGTGGCCGTCCGCGCCCTCGATGGTCAGCCCGCGCGCCCGTACCGGGACGACGGGCAGGGCGCGCGCGTAGGTCCGGGCCGCCGACTCGCGCGCCGACTGACGCCTCGGGATGCTCTCGTGTCCGACGAGACCGCTTCCCGGCCCATCCCTGACGGCACCTGTGTACGTATCGGCGGTGGCAACTCCGAAGGCCACGGCGGCACCGCTGTCGGTCATTGCGGCCGTTGTCCGTGTCTCCGCGGTGGTCTCCCCGGGCGCAGTCTCGGTCACGGTTCTCCCCGTCCTCCCGCTGTCCAGGGGCGTGCGCTTCCTCACGTCCGCGCCCGTCCCGACATACGAACCCCCCGCGAGCCTCGACTCGAAATCTCCGGGAATCGGGCGCAGGGACCGAGCCGACACCAATCGGCCGCAAGCCCCCACCGCTACCAACCCCGGGCCGCAGATGGGGTTACGGGTTGCCTCAAGATCATTGCCGTGACGGAACCGTTGCTGTTCCGGGGGAAGTCACCTACAGCGAGCGCATATCGTGTGAGGCCGTTCTTGAAGTCCGTGAGACCGGCGTGAACTTGCTGTGAGATCAGTGTGAGATCGGCAGTCCAGCCCGCGCTTCACGGCCAGAGCACCACGTTCGTCCACTCAGGGGGAAGTACAGACATGCGATCCATAAAAACGTCGGTCACCGCTCAGCGGAGGAGGAACGGGCGCCGCACCACCTCCCCCGTGCTGGCTGCCGTCGCACTCGTGTCGGCGCTCGCGCTCACCGCCACGGCCTGCGACTCGGGCGATGCCGAAGCGGGCGGCGGGGCCACCTCCTCCGCCGCGTCCCAGGGCGACGGCAAGATCACCATCCCGGACAACATCAGGGACAAGCTCAAAGAGCACGGGATCGACATCGACAAGTGGAAGAACGGCGCCTGGAAGAACTGGGACAAGGACGACTGGTTGCGCGAGGCCGACGAATACATCAACCCGATCATCAAGGGCCTGTGGAATCCGGATCGGATGCGGGACGCCGATGAACCGGACAAGGCCGTCGACGCCGGCGATCTCTCCGGTGACCAGGGCGTGACCGACCCGACGCCCGCGCCGGTGGACGCGAAGGCCGTATCGCCTACGTACCATGCCAACGCGCCCGAGGCGGGCAAGGTGTTCTTCGACTCCCCCGAAGGCACGATGGTCTGCTCGGCGACGGTCGTGGAGGACCCGGCACATCCCGGCAAGTCCAACACGGTGTGGACGGCGGGCCACTGTGTGCACGCCGGCAAGAACGGCGGCTGGTATCGCAACATCGCGTTCGTGCCGTCGTACAACGACTCGGCCAGGTCGGGAGCGGAACTGCGGAACGCCACGCAGAAGGAGGTCGCTCCGTACGGGGTCTGGTGGGGTGACTGGGCGCAGACCTCGGATCAGTGGATCGAGCAGGGTGGCGCTACGGGCGGTGACGGCGCCTCGTACGACTTCGCGGTCATTCATGTGACCCCGGAAGCGGGCAGCAACGGCAAGTCCCTGGAGGAGACGGTCGGCTCGGCGCTTCCGGTGGACTTCGACGCGCCGGCGGTGACCAAGGTCGACAGCATCACGGCGACGGGCTATCCGGCGGCTGCGCCGTTCGACGGGGAGACCCTGTACCAGTGCCAGGACAAGCCGGGACGGTTGTCGATCAGCAAGGCGGACCCGACGATGTACCGGATCGGCTGCACCATGACGGGCGGTTCGTCCGGCGGCGGCTGGGTCGCGACGGGCTCGGACGGCAAGCCCGCGCTGGTCTCCAACACCTCGATCGGCCCGGCGACCGCCGGCTGGCTGGCCGGTCCGCGTCTGGGTGAGGTGGCCAAGGGCGTGTACGACTCGGTCAGCAAGAAGTTCGCGGGCCGGTGACCACTGGGTGGGCCGGTCGGCGGGCCGGTCCACCATCTCGAGGCAGACCTCGTACGGCGGCGGGGGTCCGGGAGCCACGGAAAAGCTGAGCAAGAGCTACGGCGGTCGGTGCGGGTGCGCACGGGAAGGCCCGCCCCTGCGACAAGCAGGAGCGGGCCTTCCGAGCTTCCACGAGCCCTTTTCGCAGCTGCGCCCTCAGGCGAGCGGCGCCGGAACATACGGCGCGAGATCCGCCGCGAGTTCCTCGTGCACCCGCGCCTTGAGCAGCGTGCCCTCCGGGGTGTGCTCCGCGGAGATCACCTCACCCTCGTCGTGCGCGCGGGCGACCAGCTTGCCCTGCGTGTACGGCACGAGCGCCTCGACCTCGACCGACGGTCGCGGCAGTTCGACGTCGATCAGCGCGAGCAGTTCGTCGATGCCCCGGCCGGTACGGGCCGAGACCGCGATGGAACGCTTCTCGATCCGCATCAGTCGCTGAAGCGTCAGCGGATCGGCCGCGTCCGCCTTGTTGATCACCACGATCTCGGGCACGCCGGTGGCACCGACGTCCCTGATCACCTCACGCACGGCGGCCAGCTGCTCCTCCGGGTCAGGGTGCGAACCGTCCACCACGTGCAGGATCAGGTCGGACTCGCCGACCTCCTCCATGGTGGAGCGGAACGCCTCGACCAGGTGGTGCGGCAGGTGCCGTACAAAGCCGACCGTGTCAGCCAGCGTGTACAGCCGGCCGCTCGGGGTCTCTGCCCGGCGCACGGTCGGGTCGAGGGTCGCGAACAGAGCGTTCTCGACCAGGACGCCCGCGCCCGTGAGACGGTTGAGCAGCGAGGACTTGCCGGCGTTGGTGTAGCCCGCGATGGCGACCGACGGCACCTTGTGACGCTTGCGTTCCTGGCGCTTGATCTCGCGGCCGGTCTTCATGTCCGCGATCTCCCGGCGCATCTTCGCCATCTTCTCGCGGATCCGACGCCGGTCCGTTTCGATCTTGGTCTCACCGGGACCACGGGTGGCGAGGCCGCCGCCCTTGCCGCCGCCCATCTGACGGGACAGCGACTGGCCCCAGCCTCGCAGCCTCGGCAGCATGTACTGCATCTGGGCGAGCGCGACCTGTGCCTTGCCCTCTCGGGACTTGGCGTGCTGGGCGAAGATGTCGAGGATCAGGGCCGTACGGTCGATGACCTTGACCTTGACGACGTCTTCGAGGTGGATGAGCTGGCCCGGGCTGAGTTCACCGTCACAGATGACGGTGTCGGCGCCCGTTTCGAGCACGATGTCGCGCAGCTCGTGTGCCTTGCCGGAACCGATGTAGGTGGCCGCGTCGGGCTTGTCCCGGCGCTGGATCACGCCGTCGAGCACCAGCGCGCCCGCTGTCTCCGCGAGGGCGGCGAGCTCCGCGAGGGAGTTGTCCGCCTCCTGCGCGGTCCCCGAGGTCCAGACGCCGACGAGCACGACCCGCTCCAGGCGGAGCTGTCGGTACTCGACCTCGGTGACGTCCTCGAGTTCGGTGGAGAGGCCCGCGACGCGGCGCAGTGCCGCGCGCTCGGAGCGGTCGAACTGGTCGCCGTCCCGCTCTCCGTCGGTCTCGTGGCTCCAGGCGACGTCCTCTTCCATCAGGGCATCGGCCCGAAGACCTTCGTGATAGGCATCCGCGAGGCGCTGGTTGTCCTGGGAAGAAGATGAAGAGGAGGTCATTGGGTCCTTACGTCGTTGGGGATTCCGACAGTGCGGCGGCAGAGCGGAAGCGGAGCTTCTGAGCTGCTGCGTCACCACTCACAACGCACGAGTGCCCCGGGAGATTCCCGTGCCCCGTGCCGCGCCGACCTGACGATGGTCGCACGGCACGGCCCGTCTCGTCACTGGCTTATTTGGCGTCCGCGCGCTGGGGCGCGGACGACTTCCAGTCCGGGTGGCCGGGCATGGGCGGGGTCTTCTCGCCGTAGAGCCAGGGCTGGAGGAACGCGCCGAGGTCCCGGCCGGAGACCTGGGAGGCGAGGCGCACGAAGTCCTCGGTGCTCGCCACGTCGTCCTGGTGGCCGCTCACCCAGAGGCGTTCCAGTTGTTCGAAGGCCGGTCGGCCGATCTCCTGGCGCAGGGCGTACAGGACGAGTGCGGAACCGTCGTAGACGTTCGGGCGGAAGATGCCGATCTTCTGGCCGGGTTCGGGCGCCTCGGGGGCCGCCGGGGGCCCGCCGGCCGCGCGCCAGCGGTCGGATGCGCGGTAGGCGTCCTTCATACGGGCCTCCAACGACTGGCCCGCCTTCTCCTCCGCGTACAGAGCCTCGTACCAGGTCGCGTGCCCCTCGTTGAGCCACAGGTCGGACCAGGTGCGCGGGCTGACACTGTCGCCGAACCACTGGTGGGCCAGCTCGTGCACCATGATCGAATCGACGTACCACTCGGGGTAGCCGGGTTCGGTGAACAGATCCCGCTCGAAGAGGGAGAGGGTCTGCGTCTCCAGCTCGAAACCGGTGTCGGCCTTGGCCATGAGCAGGCCGTATGTCTCGAAGGGGTACGGCCCGACCTTGCCCTCCATCCACGCGATCTGGTCGGGGGTCTTCTTCAGCCACGGTTCGAGTGCGGTCCGGTCCTTGGTCGGCACGACGTCGCGGACCGGCAGGTTGTGCGGGCCGACGCGGCTCAGCACGGTGGAACGGCCGATGGAGACCTGTGCGAGCTCGGTGGCCATGGGGTGCCGTGTCCGGTACGTCCAGGTCGTCGCCCGACCGGTCCGTGCGACACCGGCGGCCAGGCCGTTCGCCACCGCTGTGTAGCCCTCGGGCACGATGACCCGGATGGTGAACATGGCCTTGTCGGAGGGGTGGTCGTTGCAGGGGAACACCAGGTGGGCGGCATCGGCCTGGTTGGCCATGGCGAGACCGTCCGCCGTGCGCAGCCAGCCGCCGTCGCGGCCCTCCGCCGACACCGGGTCGCTGGTGTGCCGGACGGTGATGCGCATCCAGCTCCCCTCCGGCCGGGGTGTCTCGGGCGTGACGACCAGGTCCTCGCCGGCGCTCGTGAAGGCCGCCGGCTGTCCGTCGACGTCGACCGATTCGACCTGGCCGTGCGCGAAGTCGAGGTTCACGCGGTCCAGTGAGGTCGTCGTCCGCGCATCGATCGTGGTGACCGCCTGTAGCGGCTCGCGGTTGGTGCCGGGATAGGCGAAGGACAGGTCGTACGACGCCACGTCGTACCCGGGGTTGCCCAGGTACGGGAAGAGGCGGTCGCCGACGCCGAGCGGGGCGGCGGGGGCGCTCGCGGCCACGAGGCCGACGGCGGAGGCGATCAGTGCCACCGCCTTGAGGCGGCGTAGGCTCCGGCGGCGGGCCCGGGGGGCCGGGGTGCGGGGGGTCAGCAGCATGCACCACCGCTACCAGCGCGCACGTGCGCTACGGCGGCGGCGCGCGACCGCCCCACCCGATCGGGTGCGGCGGGTGACTCAGGCCCCCTCGGCCCGGTCGTGCAGCAGTCAGTCCTCCAGCGCCTGGGGCTGTGCCCGGCTCACGTCGTAGACGCCGGGCACGTTGCGCATGGCCCGCATCAGGGCCGGCAGGTGGGCCGCGTCCGGGAGCTGGACGGTGTAGGTGTGGCGGACGCGCTGCCGGCTCGGGGGTTCGACGGTCGCCGAGACGATCTCCGCGCCCTCCACGGCCATCGCTTCAGTGAGGTCCGCGAGCAGATGCGGGCGGCCGAACGATTCAGCGAACAGGGTCACCCGGCACTCCGTGGCGTCCCCCCAGCGCACGCCGACCTCCGGGCGCCCCGCGAGCTTCATGCGCTCCACCGCGGGGCACTCCACGCGGTGGACGGTCACCGCGCCCCCTCGCACGGCGAAGCCGGTCACCTCGTCGGGCGGCACGGGCGTACAACAGCCGGCGAGCCGAACGCTCGCGCCGGGCTGGTCGACTACGGCGTTCGCGGCGAGGCGGGCTGTCGGGCCCGCCTCGTCGGCCTGCGCGGCAGCCAGACGATCGGCGGGGGCGCGGGAGGCGTTCCGGGCGGTGTTCCGTGGGGCAAGGCTGTCGGCGGCGGGCCTGAAGGCTGCCTCGGAGGCCTGGAGGACCTGCGTCTGCTCGTCCTCCGGTGCCGCGGCGGGCACCGGATGTGTCGCGATCCACCGCTGGATGGCGATCCGGGCGGCAGGGGTGTGCGCGTGCTCCAGCCACTCCCTGGAGGGCTCGGAGGCCGGGTCCTGGCCCATGAGGAGCTGGACGGTGTCGCCGTCCCGCAGCACCGTGCTCAAGGTCGCCAGGCGGCCGTTCACGCGGGCGCCGATGCACGCGTGCGCGTCCTCGCCGTACTGCGCGTACGCGGCGTCCACACAGGTCGCGCCGTCGGGCAGCCCCAGGGTTTTGCCGTCGGGGCGGAAGACGGTGATCTCACGGTCCTGCGCGAGGTCCTCACGGAGCGTGGACCAGAAGGTGTCCGGGTCGGGGGCGGCCTCCTGCCAGTCGAGGAGGCGGGAGAGCCAGCCGGGCCGGGTCGGGTCGACGCGCTCACCGTCTCCGGCGACGGCCTGTTCCTCCGGAGGAAGGGCGTAGGGGTTGCCGAGCGCGATGACGCCGGCCTCGGCGACCTTGTGCATCTGGTGGGTACGGATGAGGACTTCGATCATCTGCCCGCCCGTGGGGGCGCTTCCGGACGTGTCCGCACCGCTGCGGGGGCGGGCCACCGCGGTGTGCAGCGACTGGTAGAGGTTGAACTTCGGTACGGCGATGAAGTCCTTGAACTCCGAGACCACGGGCGTCAGGCAGGTGTGCAGTTCGCCCAGGACGCCGTAGCAGTCGGCGTCCTCGTTCACGAGCACGAGCAGGCGGCCGAAGTCGGCGCCACGCAGCCGGCCGCGTTTGCGGGCCACGCGGTGCACCGAGACGAAGTGCCGTGGCCGGATGAGGACTTCGGCCTGGATGCCGGCGTCGCGCAGAACCGTCCGTACCGCGTCGGCCGTCTCGGCGAGCGGGTCGTCCGCGCGGGAGGCGTTGGCGACGATCAACTCCCGGGTGTGCGCGTACTCCTCGGGGTGCAGGATCGCGAAGACCAGGTCTTCCAGTTCGGTCTTGAGCGCCTGCACACCGAGCCGTTCGGCGAGCGGGATGAGGACGTCCCGGGTGACCTTGGCGATGCGGGCCTGTTTCTCCGGACGCATCACACCGAGGGTGCGCATGTTGTGCAGTCGGTCGGCGAGTTTGATCGACATCACGCGGACGTCGTTGCCGGTGGCGACGAGCATCTTGCGGAAGGTCTCGGGCTCGGCGGCGGCGCCGTAGTCGACCTTCTCCAGTTTGGTCACGCCGTCGACGAGGAAGCGGACCTCCTCACCGAATTGCTCGCGGACCTGATCGAGCGTCACGTCGGTGTCCTCGACGGTGTCGTGGAGGAGTGACGCCGTCAGGGTGGTGGTCTCGGCTCCGAGTTCGGCAAGGATCAGGGTCACCGCGAGCGGGTGCGTGATGTAGGGCTCACCGCTCTTGCGCATCTGGCCACGGTGCGAGGACTCGGCCAGGACGTAGGCGCGGCGCAGGAGTTCGAGGTCGGCGTCGGGGTGGTGGGCGCGATGCACCTCGGCCACATGGCCGATGGCGTCCGGCAGCCGGTCACGGGCGGCGGGGCCGAGCAGCGCGGCCCGGCCCAGTCGGCGCAGGTCGATCCGGGCCCGGGCCTTCCTGCGGGGCGCCGTGGGCAGGGCGGGATCCGCTGTGGCCGGACCCGATGTCACCACCGGGCCCGGGCTCGCAGGGTTCGTGGCCTCTGCACTCATGGGCACCTCCGGCTGTGGACCGGCGGACGGGTGCCCCAGAGCTGACGCGGCTCAGGGGATCGCATCGGTCCCCCGTCCGGGCCGGTGCTTGATGCTACCGAGCCCATCACGGCCGACTGACCTCCTCTCGTCGAGCGTGAAACGGATCACCCATTCGAGCGAAGGAATATAGGTTTACGATTGCGCATCTTGTGACCCCAATCGGTCAGTGAAGCGCGCTTCCCATCCACTCCACGTCAATCTCCCCTTCGGCGACGATCACGGCGGGGCCGGTCATCTCGATCTCGCCGTCAACCCGTTCGGTGATCACCAGGGTGCCGCCCGGCACGTCGACGGTGTACGTCGTCGGAGTGCCGGTGACGGCCGGGTCGACGCCGTCCCTGCGGGCGGCGGCCACGGCGACGGCGCACGCGCCCGTGCCGCACGAGCGGGTCTCCCCGGCGCCGCGCTCGTACACCCGCAGGGCGACGTGCCGGGGCCCGCGGTCGACCACGAACTCGATGTTGACTCCGTCCGGAAAGGCGGCGGCCGGGCTGAACGGCGGCGGGGAGTACAGGTCACCCGCGTGCGCGAGGTCGTCCACGAAGGCGACCGCGTGCGGGTTGCCCATGTTCACGTTCCGCGCCGGCCAGGCGCGCTCGCCGACGCTGACCGTGACGTCCCCGTCGGGGAGCAGCGCCTTGCCCATGCCGACCGTGACGTCACCGTCCTTGGCGAGGTGCACGGTCTTGACCCCTCCGCGGGTGGCGATCGCGAGATCACCCTCCCCGGCGTGTCCGGCGCGCTGCAGGTAGCGCGCGAAGACCCGCACGCCGTTGCCGCACATCTCCGCGATCGAGCCGTCGCCGTTGCGGTAGTCCATGAACCACTTCGCCTCGGACGCCATGTCCTTCGCCTCGGGGTGCGCGGCGGACCGCACGACGTGCAGCAGTCCGTCGCCGCCGACACCGGCGCGGCGGTCGCACAGCGCGGCGACAGCGGCCGGGGACAGGTCGACGGTGTTCTCGGGGTCCGGGACGATCACGAAGTCGTTCTCCGTGCCGTGCCCCTTGAGGAAGGCGATCCGCGTGCTCATTCCTCGATCGTACGGGGTGGGTACGACAGCTCCCCGCGCGCGGATCAGCGCAGTCGGGCCACCCGCCAGACGGCCAGCACCACCACGGCGGCGACCAGCACGACGTAGGCGATCACCACGCGCCAGTCCGGTCGGCGGCTGGAACCGCGCTGCGGCAGCCCGGGCCACGTGTAACCCACGCGGCGGGCGGCCATCATGCCCCAGCCGGCCGCACAGGAGCAGATCAGCAGTCCCAGCATGGCAATCACGGCACCGCTGTCGCCGAAGTCGAAGGCGAGCGGGAAGGCGAACATCAGGGACCCCACCGCGGCGAGACTCACGATGGGCGCGAGCTGCCAGATGCGCAGCCGACGCTGCGGACGGAGCTCGACCTCGACCTCCGGGCCGCCCGGGAACATCTCCTCCGGCTCCGGACCGTCGGCAGTCACTCCGTCCGGTACCTCGTCAGGTCCGTCGGAGCTCAGACGGCCCTCGTCGTGCTCCGGTTCACCGCTCGCCGCAGTGCGGTGTTCGGTGCTTTGTGCGGTGTCGCGAGGGCTGGCCTCCATCGCCACGCGCCCTCCCAACTTGGACTCCACTTGGTCGATCGAAGCTCGATGATGGCACGGCACCACAGGCCGCGATGACGGCCGGAGCGTCCCGATGCCATGACGTGATCAGGCTGTAACCGGTCGTTCGACCAACGCCAGCGCGACCTGCGGAAGTTCTGTGAGATCCGCCGCAGCCCCACTCAACCAGTGCACCCGCGGATCGCGCCTGAACCATGAATCCTGACGGCGCGCGAAGCGCTTGGTGGCACGAATCGTCTCGGCCCGCGCTTCCTCCAGGGTGCACTCCCCGGCGAGCGCCGCGAGCACCTGCTGGTAGCCGAGCGCGCGCGACGCCGTACGCCCCTCACGCAACCCCTGCGCCTCCAACGCGCGCACCTCCTCCACGAGGCCGGCCTCCCACATCCGGTCGACCCGGCGCGCGATGCGCTCGTCGAGTTCCGGGCGGGCCACGTCCACGCCGATCTGGATGGTGTCGTAGACGGAGTCGTGGCCGGGGAGGTTGGCGGTGAAGGGGCGACCGGTGATCTCGATCACCTCGAGAGCCCGGACGATACGGCGGCCGTTGCTGGGCAGGATCGCGTTCGCGGCCTCCGGGTCGGCGGCGGACAGGCGGGCGTGCAGCGCGCCGGAGCCGCGCAGCACCAGTTCGTCCTCGAGCCGGGCCCTGACGTCTGGGTCGGTGCCGGGGAACTCCAGGTTGTCGACGGCCCCTCGGACGTACAGGCCGGAACCGCCGACCAGGATCGGCCAACGGCCCTCGTCGAGCAGGGCGTCGATCCGGGCACGCGCCAGCCTCTGGTACTCGGCGACGGACGCGGTGGCCGTCACGTCCCAGATGTCCAGGAGGTGGTGCGGTACGCCCGCGCGCTCCTCGGACGTCAGCTTGGCGGTACCGATGTCCATCCCTCGGTAGAGCTGCATGGAGTCGGCGTTGACGACCTCGCCGCCGAGCCGCTGGGCCAGGAAGACGCCAAGATCGGACTTTCCGGCCGCGGTCGGTCCGACGACGGCGATGACGCGGGGTGCGGGGGGTGCGCTTCTCACCGCCCCAGTCTCGCAAACCTCGACCGGTGGCCTCGAACGAGTTACGTGACGGTACGGGGCCAAGGTCGTTCCCAGTTGCGAGGTCTTCCGCCGCCCGATCGCAGAGGCGGCGACCCGGGCGGCGCAATCGGACGCACCGGACGACGCGGGATTTCGCCCGCACGAGTAACATATGGAGTGGATATGGGCGTTTTCGCACGACTTTTTCGGAGGTCGAAGACCACGGAGGAGGCCGCAACCGCCGAGGCACGGGCCGACGCTTCGACGGCCGAGCCCGCGGCTCAGGAGGCGGCGGAGGTGAAGGGGTCGTCCGAGAACGAGGTCGAGGCGGACACCAGGACTGAGGACGCGGTGGAGGAAACGGCGACGCCGTCCACCGAGGACGCCGCGGGCGACGGCGTCGAGATCCCCAAGCAGCAGTCCGCCGAGGAGGTAGCCGACAGCGGGGCCGGGGAAAGCGCCCGCACGTAATCGCCCACCAGGGAAGGTGGACCATGGGTCTCCTGGACAACTTGAAGGCCAGGCTCAGCCCCGCCAAGGACAAGGTCTCGGGCCTCGCGCAGCAGCACGGGGACAAGGTCGAGCGCGGTCTCGACAAGGCGGCGAAGGTCGTCGACGAGAAGACCAAGGGCAAGTACAGCGGCAAGATCCAGGCCGGCACGGGCAAGGCCAAGGGCGCCATGGACCGCATCGCGCACAAGGACGGCACGGACCCGGGCGACACGGGTGCCGCTACCGGCACGGGCACAGGCACAGGCAGTGACCCGGGCGGCGACAGCGGCACGCCTCCGGGCTCGCCGCCGTCCGATTCACCGCCGCCCGCCGCGCCGCCGCCGACGTCCTGACGGCACGGCATATCGACGGACGGCCGCGGAGCGCCACGTTCCCGGCCGTCCGGCACGTCCGGCTCCTTGTGCGACCCGTTCGGCGAACGCCCGGGGAGCTGCCGTCCCGGGGAGCCTCACCGCCGGCCCTTCCAGCGCGACCTCGCCCCGGCGCCCCTCGGCGTCACGACCAGGTGGCGACCACGTACCCCACGCCGTACGGCGCGTCGTCGTACAGCAGGGTGCCGCCGAGTCCCGCACCCTCGGCCGCGCCCGCCAGGACCTGCCAGGGGGCCCGGCCGGAGGCCTTCAGTTCGTACGCCAGGTCGGCGTCCAACCTTTCCAGGGCCGCCACGTCCGCCGTGCCCAGCGCACGCGCGACCTCCGCGTCGAAGGGCGCCGCGCGCTCGTCGAGATACCCGGGGGCCTTGAGCGTGCGGCAGGCGCTGGCGTCGCCCATCACCAGCAGCGCCACCCGTTCGTCCCCGGCGACGATGTCCCGTCCGACCTGGATACACCGCTCGGGCGCGAGAGGTTCCCCCACGCCGAGTCCCTCGATCGGGGCGTGGGTCCACCCGGTGCGCTCCAGCAACCACGCGGCCACCGCGAGCGAGGGCGGAAGCGCGTCTTCGTCGGCGCTTCCGTCACGCTCGGCCACGCTCTCCGCCACGCCCTCGGCCGCCCCCAGGCGTACGCCCAGGTCCACGCCGAATCCCCGGAACGACCCCCGTGCGCCCTGCGGGTACGGTCCGCGTCCGCTCTCGTCGGCGGGACCGACGACGACGAGCCGGTCCGGCCGGGCGGCGGCGAGAACGCCGAGCGCGTCCGTGCACGCGGCACGCGCGGAGTCCAGCTCGGACGCGGCTCCAGCGGCGATGCAGGGCACCAGGAGGGGCGGGCAGGGGCAGACTGCGGCGGCGACAAGCATGATCGGCAGCGTACGCGGTCGGTAGGCGGTCAGTACGTCCGGCCGGTGCCGGTCAGTCGCAGCCGCAGCCGCTGCCCGCCGCGACCGGCAGCGGAGCCGGTACCCCGATCTTCGGGAGGCCGAGCAGCACACCCGCCGGCTTGGCGGCCTGCTCCGCGTTGCGCTTCTCCCACGCGTCGCCCGCGCGGGTACGACGCACGCCGAGGACGGCGCCCTCGGCGAGGAGGTGGTGCGGGGCGGCGTAGGTGATCTCGACCGTGACGACGTCGCCGGGGCGGACGTGCTGGTCGGGCTTGGTGAAGTGGACCAGGCGGTTGTCGGGGGCGCGGCCGGAGAGGCGGTGGGTGGCGCCGTCCTTGCGGCCCTCGCCCTCGGCGACCATGAGGTCGAGGGTGCGGCCGACCTGCTTCTTGTTCTCGTCCCAGGAGATCTCCTCCTGAAGGGCGACGAGGCGCTCGTAGCGCGCCTGGACGACCTCCTTGGGGATCTGGTGGTCCATGGTCGCGGCCGGGGTGCCGGGCCGCTTGGAGTACTGGAAGGTGAACGCCTGCGTGAACCGGGCCTCGCGCACGACGTGCAGCGTCTGCTCGAAGTCCTCCTCGGTCTCGCCGGGGAAGCCCACGATGATGTCGGTGGTGATCGCCGCGTGCGGGATGGCGGCGCGCACCTTCTCGATGATCCCCAGGTAGCGGTCCTGGCGGTAGGAGCGGCGCATCGACTTCAGGACCGTGTCCGAACCGGACTGCAGGGGCATGTGCAGCTGCGGCATCACGTTCGGCGTCTCGGCCATGGCGGAGATGACGTCGTCGGTGAAGTCGCGCGGGTGCGGGGAGGTGAAGCGGACGCGCTCCAGGCCCTCGATGGTCCCGCAGGCCCGCAGCAGCTTGCTGAAGGCCTCGCGGTCGCCGATGTCGGAGCCGTACGCGTTGACGTTCTGGCCGAGCAGGGTGATCTCGCTGACGCCCTCGGCGACCAGTGCCTCCACCTCGGCGAGAACGTCGCCCGGGCGGCGGTCCTTCTCCTTGCCGCGCAGGGCCGGGACGATGCAGAAGGTGCAGGTGTTGTTGCAGCCGACGGAGATCGACACCCAGGCGGCGTACGCGCTCTCACGCCGCGTCGGCAGGGTGGACGGGAACGCCTCCAGGGACTCGGCGATCTCGACCTGCGCCTCCTCCTGGACGCGGGCGCGCTCCAGCAGGACCGGCAGCTTGCCGATGTTGTGCGTGCCGAAGACGACGTCCACCCAGGGCGCCTTCTTCACGATGGTGTCGCGGTCCTTCTGCGCCAGACAACCGCCGACCGCGATCTGCATGCCGGGTCGTGAGGCCTTCCGCGGCGCGAGGCGGCCGAGGTTGCCGTACAGGCGGTTGTCCGCGTTCTCCCGCACCGCGCAGGTGTTGAAGACCACAACGTCCGCGTCGCCGTCCGACCCCTCGGGGGCGCGTACATAACCGGCGTCTTCGAGCAGTCCGGACAATCGCTCGGAATCGTGGACGTTCATCTGGCACCCGTAGGTGCGCACCTCGTATGTCTTCACGTCCACTGCCTGGCTCCGGTCGCTGCTGCTCATGTGACAAGGGTAGGCGGTGCCGGACGTGGCTTCGGTCGCCCTGTGGACAACCTGAGGTTCAGGCGGCGGCGGGCCGTCCCGACCGGGACCTCATCAGCGGCTGGATGCGCGTGCCGAAGTTCTCCAGCCCTTCGAGGAAGTCGTCGAAGACCAGCATGATCCCCTTCGTGCCGGGGACTTCGGCGATCTCGTCGAGCATTCCCGCGACGGTCTCGTACGAGCCGACGAGCGTGCCCATGTTGAAGTTCACGGCGCCCTCGGGCAGCGAGATGGTCCGCGCGGTGGACGAGCCGTCGGACGACGTGTCCGTGGCCGACTCCCCCGCCATGTACGCCAGTGCCGCGCGGTCGGCGTTGTCGTGGTAGTCCTGCCACTTCGCGCGGGCGGCCTCGTCGGTCTCGTCGGCGACGACCATGAACAGCGACAGCGCACCCACGTCGCGGCCGGTCGCGCGCGTCTCATCGACGAGGGCCGCCGTTGTGTCGGAGAAGGCGAGCGGGGTGTTGACGCCGCTGCCCAGGATGAAGTTGTAGTCGGCGTGCTCGGCGGCGAACCGCATCCCGGTGCTGCTCTGCCCGGCGGCGACGATGTCGATGTGCCCGTTCTCCGGTCGCGGGGACAGCACGCAGTCGTCCATCTCGTAGAAGTCGCCCTTGAAGTTGCTGACGCCCTGGCTCCAGAGGTCCTTCATCACGGTGACGTACTCGACGGCCCGGGCGTAGCGGTTGCCGAAGTGCTCGTCCCCGGGCCACAGGCCCATCTGCGAGTACTCGCCGGGCGCCCAGCCGGTGACGATGTTGACGCCGAAGCGACCGGGGGCGATGGAGTCGACCGTGGCCGCCATGCGCGCGACGATCGCCGGCGGCAGCGCGAGGATCGGGGTGGAGGCGTACAGCTTGATCCGCTCGGTCACCGCGGCCAGGCCTGCCATCAGGGTGAACGACTCCAGGCAGTGGTCCCAGAACTCCGTGTCGCCGCCGAAGCCCTTGAGTTTGATCATCGAGAGGGCGAAGTCGAATCCGTGTTCCTCGGCCTTCTGTACGACGGCCTTGTTCAGCTCGAAGGTGGGCAGGTACTGCGGGGAGCTCTTCGAGATGAGCCAGCCGTTGTTGCCGATGGGGATGAAGACTCCGATGTCCATGCCGCTCCTCAGTGGGTCGTGGGAGCCGCGCTTGGACTCCCGTCCATGATCGGAGACCTGCCCGAGCGGCGGCCCGCTACACGGTCCCCCGTTCAACAACGCACGTGATTTTCTGGTCCGTTGATGCATGGTCACGGCGGGAATGCGCTGGTGAGAATCTGTGAAGCAGGTTTCGAAGCAGAAAGGGAACGATACGTTCCCTGCATGAACGCACGGCTCGCTCTGCTCAGTACGGTGGCCCCCGGTGTCCCGGAGAGCGAGATCTTCCGGTTGGCGCTGCAGCACGCGGTGGGCGAGCTGGGCGCACTCGGCGGAACCATGCACCTGCGCGGCCCGATGTCCGCGCTGCGCCTGGTGTCGGCCGTCGGCCTCCCTCCCGGTCTCACCCGCTCCTGGGAGATCGTCGACCAGGAGGGACCACTCGCCCCGGCCCGCGCGCTCCATCAGGGCAGTGGCGTGTGGGCCCCGATGAGCTCCGGCGACACCGCCCCCGCTGCCGCCGCGGCCCTGCCCGAGGCGGACGCCGCGGACCTGACCTGGCCCGGCACCGGCCTCGCCGCCCTCCCCGTGTTCAGCGGCAGACGCAGCATCGGGGCGCTGACCGTGCTGGTGGGCGAGCGGGGCGAGCCCACCCCGCAGCAGTGGGACTTCCTCCGGGCCGTGGTCGCCTGGACCGAGGACCGCATCGCCCAGGCACCGCCGCCGTCCGGGCCCGCGCACACGGAGCTGAGCGGTGAGCGCCTGCGGCGGGCCCTGAAGGAGGTCCAGGTCGGGTCGTGGGACTGGGACGTCCGCAGCGGCGAGCTGATCTGGGACGAGGCCGCGTTGGAGCTGTACGGCACCCGGCCGGCCGATTTCACCGGCAAGATCGAGAACTGGATGAGGATCGTCCACCCCGACGACCTGGCCCCCACCCTGGCGGCGGCCCAGCGGGCGATCCTCGACCACACCGTGTTCGAGGCGGAGTACCGGGTACGGCGCCTGGACGGCACGTACGGCTGGACGCGGGCCCGGGGCAGGGCCACGTACGACGAGCAGGGCGAACCCCTGCGGATGATCGGGGTGGGCTGGGAGAGCAACGAGTCGCGGACCGCCCGGGACGCGCTCAGCCGGGCGCTGCGGCACATGAGCGACGGCTTCCTGGCGGTGGACGACGAGTGGCGGATCACCTTCGCCAACGTGGAGGCGGAACGTTTCCTGGGCTTCTCGGAGGAGGAGTTGTTCGGGCGCCTGCTGTGGGACCTGCCCTCCGCTCGGCAGGTCCCCGGCCTGGAGAGCCGCTGCCGGGAGGCCGCGGCCGAGGAGAAGCCCGTCGGCTTCGACGTGCACACGCGGGATTCCGGGCGGCGGTACCACCTGCGGCTGGTGCCGGGTCCCGACGGCCGCACCGTCTACTTCACCGACGTCACCGAGACGCGCCGGCTGGCGGAGGAACGTGAGGCCGCCGAGCGCGCCGCGGTCGAGCGGGCGGCCCGGATCGGGGAGCTGACCGCGGAGCTCGCCACGGCGACGACCTCACAGGACGTCGTGGACGTGGTCGCCCGGCGCGTGCTGCCGCCGTTCGCCGCCATGGGCCTGCTGGTCCAGGTCGTCGAGGGAGACCGGCTCCACCACGTCGGGGCCGTGGGTTACCCGCACGACTTCCTCGCCATCCTCGACAGTCACCCCCGCGCGTCGCGTGACCCGGCCTGGGACACGATCGCGTCCGGCACACCGCTGTTCCTGTCCACCCCACGGGAGTTCGCCGCGCGCTACCCCGAACTGGCCTCCCTGGTGGACCGCTCCGACAAGCAGGCCTGGGCCTTCCTGCCCTTGACGGCATCCGGTCACACGTTCGGTGTGTGCGTCGTGACCTTCGACCGACCGCGGCTGCTCACCGACGAGGAACGCGCGCTGCTGGCCACGATCAGCGCCCTGGTGGCCCAGTCCCTGGAGCGGGCCCGCCTCTACGACGCCGAGCACACCCGGTCCCGGGAGCTCCAGCGCAGTCTGCTCCCCCAGGAGCTGCCCGACCTGCCGGCGTGCACGGCCGCCGCCCGTTACCTCCCGGCCGGGCAGGGCGCGGACGTGGGCGGCGACTGGTACGACATCATCCCGCTCTCCGGCGGACAGGTCGCGCTGGTGGTCGGCGACGTCATGGGGCACGGACTGCCCGAGGCGGCCACCATGGGCCGGCTGCGCACCGCCGTCCACACCCTGGCCGATCTGGAGCTCGCTCCCGGCGAGATCATGGGGCACCTCAACGACATCGTCGGCGGCATGGGCGAGTCGTCGTACGCCACCTGCCTGTACGCGCTCTACGACTCCACCACGGGGGTGTGTTCCGTGGTCCGCGCGGGGCATCCGCCGCCCGCCCTGGTCCATCCCGACGGGACCGTGCACTTCCCGGAGCTGGAGGCCGATCCGCCCCTGGGCGCCGCGGAGCCGCCGTTCGAGACGGTCGAGCTGCAGGTGCCCGAGGGCAGCCTGCTGGTGCTGTACACCGATGGCCTGGTCGAGTCGGCGACGCGGGAGATCGACGAGGGCATGACGGAGCTGGCCCGGATGCTTCGCGCGGCCCAGGAGGACGGCACCGCGACGGACCTTGAACGCTTGTGCGACACACTGACGGCCGGTCTCCTGCCCGGCGACCAGCAGGCGGCGGACGACGCGGCGGTCCTCGTCGCCCGCCTGCACTCCCTGCCCTCCGACCGGATGGCTTCCTGGCCGTTGCCCGGGGAACCCAAAGCGGCCGGACAGGCCCGCCGTCATGTCCGCGAGCAACTCACCGCCTGGAACCTGGACGATCTGGCCCCCACCGCGGAGCTCCTGGTCAGCGAGCTCGTCGGCAATGTGGTGCGCCATGCCAGGGGCCCGGTCCAGCTGCGTCTGCTGTACGCCGCCGAGCTGATCTGCGAGGTCTTCGACGGCAGTCAGACGATGCCGCGCATCCGCCGGGCCACGGAGACCGACGAGGGAGGACGGGGGCTGCAGCTGATCACGGCGCTCTGCGGCCGGTGGGGCGCTCGCTACACGCCCACCGGAAAGTGCATCTGGACCGAACAGCCGCTGCCCGGACCGGGCGCGCCACAACCGCAGGACGACATGCTGGACCTGATCGCCCTTCAGGCGACCGGCTTCGAGGGTGACTGGGACGCGCTCCTGTGAGAGCTCACGGGTCGATCAGACCGGCCCGGATCGCGTAGCGGGTCAGCTCCAGCCGGTCGCGCACACCGAGCTTCTGCAGAAGGTTCGCGCGGTGCCGTTCGACCGTCTTGGCGCTGATGAAGAGCAGATCGCCGATCTCCTTGGAGGTGTGGCCCTCGGCGACCAGCTTGAGGATCTCCTCCTCGCGCTCGGTGATGGCCCGCTCGGGCAGGCCATGGCCGCGTTGGAGACGCTCCAGGTAGGAGCTGACGAGGGCCCGTTCCGCGCCCGGGTAGATGAACGGTTCGTCGCGTACGGCCGCCCGGCACGCCTCGACGAGGTCACGGTCGGCCACGGACTTCAGGACGTAGCCGCTGGCGCCCGCCTTGAGGGCCTCGAAGAAGTACTGCTCGTTGTCGTACATCGTGAGGACGAGGATGTGCAGGCCGGGCAGTCGGCGGGAGAGTTCACGGGCCGCCTGCAGGCCGGTCATCCGGGGCATCGCGATGTCCAGGACGGCCAGATCGACGTCACCCGCGCGGGCCAGCTCGACCGCCTCCGCCCCGTCACCGGCCTCGGCCACGACCGTGAGGTCCGGCTCCCCCTCCAGGATCAGGCGCACTCCTCGGCGTACGAGCGTGTGGTCGTCGGCGAGCAGCACGCGAATGGGGGGCGCGGCCCGCGTCGGGGGCGCCATCAGTGGCCGCCGGTCGCGGCGGGGACGCACAGCCGTATGTCGGTGCCCCGTACCGGAGCGGGTTCGAGGGAGAGCGCGGCCCCGATGAGGAGGGCGCGTTCGCGCATGCCGCTGATGCCGGATCCCTCCGGTGCCCCGTCGAGGCCCTTGCCGTTGTCGCGTACGAGGAGTTCGACGCCGTCGGGCACCGGCCGCAGCCGGACTTCCGCGCGGTCGGCGGCGGAATGCCGCGCGGTGTTGGTGAGGCCCTCCTGGGCCACCCGGTAGAGCACGAGTTCGGACTCCTCGGTCAGGTGGGGCAGGTCGCCGGGTATGTGGTGGCGGACCGTCAGGCCGTGGGTGGTGAACTCGGCCGCGAGCGAGCGCAGGGCGCTGGCCAGGCCGAGTTCCTCGAGGACGCCGGGGCGCAGCCGGCGGGCTATCCGGCGGATCTCGTCGAGGCCCGCGCGGGTGGCCTCCTGCGCCTGGCCGACCTCGTCACGCAGTTCCTCGGGCGTTCGGTCGGCGACCCGCTTGAGCTGGAGGAGGACGGCGGTCAGGGTCTGTCCGACCTCGTCGTGGAGCTCGCGGGCGATGCGCTGCCGTTCGCGCTCCTGGGCGGACAGCGCCCGGGCGGCGCCCGCGGCACGCTCGCTCTCCAGACGGTCGAGCATGGTGTTGTACGTCGTGATCAGCGCGGCCGCCTCGGCGGGACCGGCCACCGGGGCGCGGGCCCCGGGGCGCCGCAGGTCGGCGGTGGCCATGGCCCGGCCCAGCCGCTGGAGAGGGGCGAGGCCGACGCGCAGCACGAGCGCGTTGGCGGCCAGCAGGGCCGCGAGGCCCACGACGACGGCCAGCGCCTCCTCCGGCAGGACGGGGGTCGAGACGGTCACCGGGCCCAGCAGCAGCGCGGCGGCCGCGACCAGACCGACGGCGTTGAGCGAGAAGATCCGCCAGAACAGCGACACGGTCCTGCTTCCGCCCCTTCCGTCCCCGTCGGCGTTGCCCGGTCCGTCCCCCGGCTCTTGCCCCGACTCCTGCGTGCGCCGAGCGGCTGCCAGCAGCCTCCCAGCCCTGCGTCGGCCGCGTATATCCGTGACAGCACCCATATCGCCACCGTACGGGTGGGTGACAGCATGCAGACCGGGTAGGCGTGATCATCGAGCGCCCCGAGCCGCCGCCACACCCACACTTCACGCACTTCACGCGCGACGACGAACGCGCGACCACGAAGACGCGACGACGAACAAGGGGAAGAAACGTGTCTGCTCCACGCCTGAGGGCGACGCCGCTGCCGGGTATCGGGGTCCAGTACGACCTCGTCACCCGGGAACAACGCCATCTGTCGGTGGTGGCGCACCGCGACGGCGCCCGCACGGTGAACGTGTACCGGACCGACGACCCCGACTCCTGTGCGCAGTCCCTGCGTCTGACTGGCGCCGAGGCGGGCACGCTGATCGACGCGTTGAAGCCGTCCCACCACAGTCCGAGCCTGCTGTACACGACCGACCTGGGACTGGTCGCCGAGCGGGTGGAGGTGGCGGCGGCCTCCCGGTGGAACGGCCGTGTCCTGGGCGACACGCGGATGCGGACCGAGACGGGCGCCTCCGTGGTGGCGGTGCTCCGGCGGACCGAGGCGATCCCCTCGCCGGCGCCGGACTTCCGGCTCGTCGGCGGTGACACCCTCATCGTGATCGGCACCCGTGAGGGCGTCGACGCCGCCGCCGCGATACTCGGTCGGGAGTGAGCCGGTGCACTCCGCGGTTCTGTTGATCGAGTTCGGTTCCATCATCCTCTGCCTCGGCCTGCTCGGCCGGTTCGCCGCCCGTTTCAGCCTCTCCCCGATTCCGCTGTACTTGTTGGCCGGGCTGGCCTTCGGTGAAGGCGGTCTGCTGCCGCTCGGGGCGAGTGAGGAGTTCGTCGCCACCGGTGCCGAGATCGGCGTGATCCTGCTCCTGCTGATGCTCGGGCTGGAGTACACGGCCAGTGACCTGGTCACCAACCTCAAGTCGCACTATCCGGCCGGGCTCGTGGACGGCGCGCTCAACGCGCTGCCCGGCGCGGCGGCGGCGCTGCTGCTCGGCTGGGGGCCGGTGGCCGCGGTCGTCCTCGCCGGTGTCACCTGGATCTCGTCGTCCGGGGTCATCGCGAAGGTCCTCGGCGACCTGGGCCGGGTGGGCAACCGCGAGACCCCGGTGATCCTCAGTGTCCTCGTTCTGGAGGACCTGGCGATGGCGGTCTACCTGCCGATCGTCACCGCGCTGGTGGCCGGGGCCGGGCTGCTGGCGGGCAGCCTCACCCTCGCGATCGCGCTGGGCGCGGCGGGACTGGTGCTGTTCGTGGCCGTGCGTTACGGCCGTCTCATCTCGCGTTTCGTCTCCAGCGACGATCCGGAGAAGCTGCTCCTGGTCGTGCTGGGCCTGACGATTCTGGTCGCGGGTGTCGCACAGCAGCTCCAGGTGTCGGCCGCGGTGGGCGCGTTCCTGGTCGGCATCGCGCTGTCCGGCGAGGTCGCCGAGGGCGCGCACACCCTGCTGAGCCCTTTGCGGGACCTCTTCGCCGCCGTGTTCTTCGTCTTCTTCGGACTGCACACCGACCCGGCCAGCATCCCGCCGGTGCTGCTGCCCGCGCTCGCGCTGGCGCTGGTCACCGCCGCCACGAAGATCGCCACCGGGTACTGGGCGGCCCGGCGGGCCGGGATCTCCGTCAAGGGCCGCTGGCGGGCGGGCGGCGCCCTGGTGGCGCGCGGCGAGTTCTCGATCGTCATCGCCGGGCTGGCGGTCGGCGCGGGCATCGAGCCCTCGCTGGGGCCCCTGGCCACGGCGTACGTCCTCATCCTGGTCGTCCTCGGCCCGCTCACCGCCCGCTTCACGGAGCCCCTGGCTTCCCGGTGGGCCCGCCACTTCGGTCACAGCCCGCAGGCGTCCGAAGGCTCTTCACGCACGGCGGGGGCGGGGGCGGGAGCGTCGGTCCGCGACTGAGGCTCGGGGTCCGCCCGCCACAGAAGCCCGCGGCGCGCCCGTCTACCGGCACCCTCCGGGCCGCGGGGAGCGCCGGCCTCCGCCCCCGCGCTACGGGAAGCCCCACCTCCGCTCCCGCGCCGCGGGGCCCCCGGCCTTCACCCTCCGCGCCGCGGGAAGCGGCCCCCGGCCCCTCCCCGGGCCCGCCTCCCCGCCCCCGTCCCCGTCGTCCCCTGGTCAGCACCGCGTCCCGGCTGGCAGGATCGCGCGCATGTCCACAGGCCTCCCCCGTATCAGCAGGCGCCGGGCCCTGCAGGGCGCTGCCGCCGGGTTCGTCGCGTTCGGGCTGCTGCTGTGGTGGCTGCTGCCCCTGGGCGAGGAGCCGCCGAGCGGGAGGATCAAGTTCAGCACGGGGACCGCGGCCGGCGTGTACGAGAAGTACGGAGAGCTGCTGAAGGACGCGCTCGGCCAGGACATGCCGGGCCTGAAGGTCCGCCTGGAGGACAGCGACGGCTCACAGGTGAACGTCGAACGCGTGGCGACCGGGCAGGCCGACTTCACCATTGCCGCCGCCGACGCGGTGGAGACGTACCAACTGGACAAGGGTGCCGGCGCCGACCAGCTGCGCGGTGTGGCGCGGCTGTACGACGACTACGTGCAGCTCGTCGTCCCGCGCGACTCCCCCATCCGCTCGGTGGCTCAGCTGGAGGGCAAGCGCGTTGCCATAGGGCCGTCCGGCTCAGGGGTGCGGCTGATCGCCGACCGGGTGCTCAAGGCGGCGAACATCGACGCGCAGAAGGACATCACCCCGTTCCCCGACGGCATCAACACCGGCCCGGGCCAGCTGGAACGGGGCGAGATCGACGCGTTCTTCTGGTCGAGCGGGCTGCCGACGGGGGGACTGACGACACTCGCCAAGACCTTCCCCTTCCGGTTCGTGCCGATCGGCGCCGACCTCATCACCAAGCTGCACGACCAGGGCGGCGCGAGCCGCTACTACCGGGCCACCAACATGCCGGCGTCGGCCTATCCCTCGGTGCAGAAGGGGTCCACGGTCGCGACGATCGCGGTGTCCAACCTGCTGATGACGCGCGCGGACCTGGACCCGAGGCTCACCGAGTGGCTGACCCGGACCGTGATCAGGAGCCGGGACCGCATCGGCGAGCAAGTTCACTCCGCCCAGTTGGTCGACGTGCGCACGGCGATCTACACGGATCCGTTGCCCCTGCACGACGGCGCCCGGCGCTACTACCGCTCCGTCAAACCGTAGTAGCCCGTACGCACGTGACGTACCGTCACCGCGAGCGCGGACGTACGAAGACCCGCCCGCCCGTCGCGCGATGAATCCCACCCGAGCCGTGGCCGGTCCCGCGCGGACGCCGTGGACGGGACGACGAGTACGTCGTACCCCACCTCACGTCGCCGGGCCCGACCGCGGCACCCTCACCGTGACCGTCAGCCCGTGCGGCTCGTGGTGGTCGTAGGAGATCGAGCCGCCGCCCGCCGCGAGCAGGGTCCGGGAGATGGACAGGCCGAGTCCGGAGCCCTTCACGTTCTGGTGGCGGCCGCTGCGCCAGAAGCGGTCGCCGATGCGGGCGAGTTCCTCGTCGGTGAGACCTGGGCCGTGGTCGCTGACCACGACGGTGGAGGTGTCGCCGTCGGAGGCGACCGTGACCTGCACGGTCTCGTCCTGGGGCGTGAACTTCACCGCGTTGTCGATCACGGCGTCCAGCGCGCTGGAGAGCGTGACCGGGTCGGCCCACGCGGTGGTGGGCGGGCAGTCACCCACCAGTCGTACGCCCTTGGCCTCGGCCGTCGGTGACCAGGCGGCGACCCGCTCGGCGGTCAGCGCGCCGATGTCGGTGACCCTCAGGTCCGCCTCGGTGTGCTCGGCCAGGGCCAGGTCGAGCAGGTCGTCGAGGACTTGGGCCAGGCGCTTGCCCTCGGTCTGGACGGAGGCGATCTCCTCATTGCCCTCCGGCAGTTCGAAGGCGAGCAGTTCGATGCGCAGCAACAGCGCCGCGAGCGGGTTGCGCAACTGGTGCGAGGCGTCGGCGACGAAGGCGCGCTGCTGCTCCAGGACGTCCTCGACGTTGTCCGCCATCTCGTTGAACGACCGGGCGAGTCTGCGGAGTTCCGGCGGCCCGCCGGCGGTCGCGACCCGGGACTTCAGGGCGCCCCTCGCGATCAGGTGGGTGGTGGTGTCCAGGACGCGCACGGGCCTGAGCACCCAGCCCGTCAGCCGGAGGGCGGCGCCGACGGCGAGCAGCATCGCGGCGATCTCGCCGGCGCCGATGACCAGCCAGCCGTGCAGGATCCGCGACCGCATCGGCCCGGTGGGCGAGTCGGTGACCACCACCGCGACGACATCGCCGTCCCGGATGACCGGCGAGGCGACGACCAGGCGGTCGCGCTGCCAGGGCCACACCTGGTGGGGGTCGTGGCTGCGCCGGCTGAGCAGCGCCTCGGCGAACGCGTCGCGCACCAGGCCCTTCTCGGGGAGGGCGAAGCCGGACGGCGCCTTCGCCATCGTGCGCGCATTCGCGTAGAAGACGCCGGCCTGGATGCCGTAGACCTCGAAGTAGCTGGTGAGCTCGCTGCTCAGGGTCGCCTGGCGCTCGTTGGACTCGCCAGGGGTGTCGGTGACGAACTGGGCGAGCGCCGCGAAGCGTGCCGTGTCGTCGATCCGGTCGACGACCACCTTCTGCTGCTGGGCGCCCGCGACGCTGACGGCGAGGGGGACGCCGAGCGCCAGCAGCACGGCCGCCATCAGGATGATGAGCAGCGGGAGAAGACGTGTGCGCACCCGGCCCCGCTACGAGCCCGGGGCGACGAGCCGGTAGCCCACGCCTCGTACGGTCTCGATCAGGGCGGGCATGCGCAACTTGGCACGCAGGGACGCGACATGCACCTCCAGGGTGCGCCCGGTCCCCTCCCAACTGGTGCGCCACACCTCGCTGATGATCTGCTCCCGGCGGAAGACCACTCCCGGGCGCTGGGCGAGCAGCGCGAGCAGGTCGAACTCCTTGCGGGTCAGTTGGATGACCGAACCGTCCACGCTGACCTGGCGGGTGGGCAGTTCGATGTGCACCGGACCGAGGCGCAGCACACTCTCGCCGCCGCCCGGCGTCTCCTCCGGGACGGTGCGCCGGCTGACGGCGTGGATACGGGCCAGCAGTTCGCCGGTGTCGTACGGCTTGACCACGTAGTCGTCGGCGCCGAGGTTGAGGCCGTGGATGCGGGAGCGGACGTCCGCACGGGCGGTGACCATGATCACCGGAATGGCGGTGCGCTTGCGGATCTTGCCGCACACCTCGTAGCCGTCCTGGTCGGGCAGGCCCAGGTCGAGCAGGACGACGCCGAAGCCCGCGCCCTCAGGGACGAGCGCCTGGAGGGCTTCCTCGCCACTGCGCGCGTGGGTGACCTCGAAACCATGTCGCGCCAGGACCGCTGACAGTGCGGCGGCAACGTGGTTGTCGTCCTCGACGAGGAGAAGTCTCACCCGGGCTCCTTCCGGTTCATCGGACGTACCATCTGAATGTGTATAAAACGCGTGCACGCGCGCGTGCACGCCCTGTGCAGTCACGCCGATGACGCGGACGGCGTCAAGAGGGTTCCGGTCACGCGCGCCTTCCGTTACCCGGCCGATACGCGCCCAGGTCACAAGTGCTACAACATGTGTCCGATTGCTATCGGATCGTGATGCTCAGATTCCCCTCAGATGTAATGACGCTGGTCGCGCGGGGTCACTAAGGTCCTCCGAAACCGAGGAGGACGGAGCCTTAGAGCGATGACCGAAGTATCGGTGGCCAAGGATGATGTGGCCGCGACCGGAGAACTGGTCGTCCTGAAGAGTGTCAACAAGCACTTCGGCGCGTTGCACGTGCTCCAGGACATCGATCTCACGATCGCCCGCGGCGAGGTCGTCGTGGTCATCGGACCCTCCGGGTCCGGGAAGTCCACCCTGTGCCGCACCATCAACCGCCTGGAGACGATCGACTCCGGCACGATCGCCATCGACGGCAAGCCGCTGCCCCAGGAGGGCAAGCAGCTGGCGCGGTTGCGCGCCGACGTCGGAATGGTGTTCCAGTCCTTCAACCTGTTCGCGCACAAGACGGTGCTCGAAAACGTCATGCTGGGCCAGATCAAGGTCCGGCGGACTGACAAGAAGCAGGCCGAGGAGAAGGCGCGCGCCCTGCTCGACCGGGTCGGCGTCGCCACGCAGGCCGACAAGTACCCCGCACAGCTCTCCGGCGGCCAGCAGCAGCGTGTCGCCATCGCGCGGGCCCTGGCCATGGACCCCAAGGTCATGCTCTTCGACGAGCCCACCTCGGCGCTCGACCCGGAGATGATCAACGAGGTCCTGGAGGTCATGCAGCAGCTCGCCCGTGACGGCATGACCATGATCGTCGTCACCCACGAGATGGGCTTTGCCCGTTCGGCCGCCAACCGGGTGGTCTTCATGGCCGACGGTTGCATCGTCGAAGAGGCTGTGCCGGACCAGTTCTTCAACAACCCGCGCAGCGACCGCGCCAAGGACTTCCTCTCGAAGATCCTGCACCACTGACGGCGCACGACCGAGGTCGCACCACGGTTGTCGACCTGTGTCCCCATCCCTGACGGTCCGCACCCCTCACAGACAAAGGATGTTCTCCATGAAGCTCCGCAAGTCCGCATCCGCGGCAGTCCTCGCCGTCCTCGCGCTGACCGTCTCGGCCTGTGGTGGCGAGTCCGGCAACGCCGGCGACACGCCCGGCGAGACCGGTGGCGCGAACCAGCCGAAGCTTCCGACGTACACCGTCGCCTCGGACGTGAAGATCGACTCCCCCACGCTGAAGAAGGCCCAGCAGGCCGGGAAGCTCGTCATCGGCGCCAAGAACGACCAGCCGTTCCTGGGCTTCGAGGACACCGACGGCAAGCGTTCCGGGTTCGACATCGAGATCGCCAAGATGGTCGCGGCCGACCTCGGGTTCAAGCCCTCGCAGATCGAGTTCAAGACGGTCGACTCCAACGTCCGTGAGACCACGATCTCCAAGGGCGAGGTCGACCTCTACGTCGGTACCTACACGATCAACGACGAGCGCAAGAAGCAGGTCGGCTTCGCGGGCCCGTACTTCAAGGCAGGCGCCGACCTGCTCGTCCGCAAGGACGAGAAGGGCATCACCGGCCCCGACTCGCTCAAGGGCAAGACCGTCTGTTCCATCAAGGGTTCGACTCCGCTTCAGGAGATCAAGAAGCCCAAGTACGGCGCCAAGACCGTCGAGCTGTCCAAGTACTCCGAGTGCGTGCAGCAGTTGCTCAACAACGAGGTCGACGCGGTGACCACCGACGACGCGATCCTCAAGGGGTACGCCGCTCAGCGTCCGACCAAGCTGAAGGTGGTCGGCAAGCCATTCACCCAGGAGCCGTACGGCGTCGGCATGAACAAGGGCGACAAGACCCTGCGTGACGCGGTCAACGACGCCCTCGAGGCACACGAGAAGAACGGCGACTACAAGAAGGCGTACGACGCCACGCTCGGCCTGTCCGGCTCGGCGTACACGGAGCCCCCGGCCGTCGAGCGCTACTGAGGCGCCGGTGAGGCGTAACGCCCGCCGCCGCTGACCGTGGCCGCATGATCCGTCCGTCCCGGGTGCCCGCACCCCGTGTGCCCGGGACGGCCCCTCCCTTGCCCGTACGCCGCCCACGAGGACCTACTCCGTGAACGTACTGCTCGACCATCTCGCGGAATTCCGCGAGGGGTTCATCGGCACCGTCCTGCTGACTCTCGCCAGCGGACTCCTCGCGTTGGTGCTGGGTGTCATCATCGCCGGGTTCCGCGTCTCGCCCGTTCCTCCGCTGCGGCTCCTGGGCACCGCCTGGGTCACCCTCTTCCGCAACACCCCACTGACCCTGCTCTTCCTCGTCGCGTGGTTCGTCGTCCCGGTGATCTTCGTGCCGGGCCTCAGCCCGTGGACGAAGGCCCTGCTGGCGCTGGGCTTCTACACCTCGGCCTTCGTCTGCGAGGCCATCCGCTCGGGCATCAACACCGTGCCCGTGGGGCAGGCGGAGGCCGCCCGCTCGCTGGGCATGACCTTCACGCAGACACTCCGAATGATCGTCCTGCCGCAGGCCACGCGCACCGTCATCCCGCCCCTGAGTTCCATCTTCATCGCGTTGACGAAGAACTCGGCGATCGCGGGCGCCTTCAGCGTCACCGAACTGTTCGGCGTGCAGAAGCTGCTCAGCGACCAGGGCTTCGCCATCGCCTGGATCTTCCTGTGGGTGGCCCTCGGCTACCTCGTCATCACTTTCTCCATCAGTGGTCTCTTCCGGCTGCTGGAGCGCCGCCTGGGGGTCGCACGATGAGTTCGAGCGTTCTGTACGACGCGCCGGGCCCCAAGGCCCGTCTGCGCAACCGCCTCTACACCGTCGTCGGTTCCCTGGCCGTGGCCGGCCTGGTCGTCTTCGCCGTGTACCGGCTGCACGCCAAGGGCCAGCTGGACCCCGACGTGTGGAACATCTTCAACAACGCCGGTGTGCGGGCCAACATCCGAGACGGCGTACTGACCACCCTGAAGGTGTTCGCCGTCGCCGGCGCGCTGTCCCTCGTCCTCGGACTGCTGCTCGCGGTCGCGCGCGTGTCCGACCACAAGCCGGTCCGCTGGGCAGCCGCCACGTTCATCGAGGTGTTCCGTGCGGTGCCCCTGCTGATCACGATCTACGCCCTGTGGGTGCTGTTCCTGACCTACAAGAGCGACCTCGGTGTCATCGGCGAGAACACCGGCTTCTGGGGCCTGGTCATCGGCCTGACCGTCTACAACGGTTCGGTGCAGGCCGAGGTCTTCCGCGCCGGATTCAACGCCGTGCCGCGCGGACAGGTGGAAGCGGCGTACGCGCTCGGGCTGCGCAAGTACCAGGTCATGACGGTGCTGTTGCTGCCGCAGGCGGTGCGCTCCATGCTGCCCACGATGATCAGTCAGCTCGTCGTCACCCTCAAGGACACCTCGCTCGGCTACATCATCCTGTACCCGGAGTTGCTGTACGCCGCGCGCACGATGGCCGGCAACATCATCGTGAACGGCGAGAACCCGTTCACGGCGGTCACCATCGTGGTCGGCGCGATCTACATCGCGATGTGCCTCGCCCTGTCCTCGCTCGCGAGCTGGCTGGAACGGCGCGGCCGCCGCACGAAGACCGGCGTCGCGGTGGCCGCGGCAGCCGAGCCCGCCGAGCAGCCGCAGGTCCTCGACGTCACCGAAGGGCCCACCGGCCCGACTGACGGCGACAAGGCCCGCCCGGCGAAGTAGCCCGCTGTGTGATCCTTTCATCAAGGCCGGATCCGGTGTCCTGCTCGTCCCGCTCACACGGGACAGGCAGGACACCGCCGTGTTCACCCACCGGGACACGGTCAGCCATGCCGCGTCCACCGTCGCTTGACGCAAGCACTGGCAATGGGTTGCATACGTTCTGTGATCGTGCACCCTGCTCCACCTGCCTGTTCGCCCGCCTCCCGCCAGATGACACCGCGAGCAGGGGGCGCCGCGCCGTGGATCCGGTGATCATCGTCGGAGCGGGGCCGGTCGGGCTCACGCTCGCCCTTGCGCTGGCGCGTCAGGACGTGCCGTCCGTCGTGCTCGACGAGGGGCCGGGCAAGGACGAACCCCGCCTCGCACGCACCGTCGTGCTGCGTGAGGACACCGCCGCCCTCATGGAGCGGCTGACCGGCTGGCGGCTCGCCCAGGTCGGCGCCCGTTGGGCCGGATGGCGGTCGCTGCGGCGCAAGCAGGTGATGCGCGAGGTCTCTTTCGACGCTCCCGGAGCCGCCCCCGGCACGGAGGCGGCCGCCGACGCCGGCCCCGCCCCCCTGCACATCGCCCAGCACGTGCTGACCGGCGCCCTGCGCGCCGCGCTCGCCGGCGAACGACTCGTCAAGATCGCCGCGGAGAGCCGTCTCGACGCCGTGGAACAGGAGCCCTCGGGCGTCACCGCTCACACTCGTGGCCCCACGGGCACCTGGTGGCGCGGCAGTTACCTGATCGGCTGCGACGGCCCCCGTTCGACCGTCCGCAAGCTCCAGGACATCCGCTTTCCGGGCCGTACGGCGGTGGAACGGCACGCCGTCGCCGCGCTGCGCGCCGAACTTCCCCGGCCCGACGAGGCGTTGCTCCACCGGATGCCCCCGTGGCGTACCTCCGGCCCCTCCACCAGCGAGATCACCGGCCGCCCCCTGCCCGACGGGGTGTGGCGCCTGGACTGGCTGCTGCCGCCCGGCAAGGACCTCGTCACGCCGGAACTGCTGGTGGCTCGCGTCCGGGAGACCCTGGCGGGCTGGACCGACGGCCCGACGCCGCCCTACGAACTCCTCGACACCGGCGTCCATACGGTCCATCACCGGCTGGCCCGGCGGTGGCGCGTGGGCCGCGTCTTCCTCGCCGGGGATGCGGCGCACCTGCTCGGCGCGCTCGGCACGCAAGGACTCGACGAGGGGCTCCGGGACGCCGACAACCTCGCCTGGAAGCTGGCGCTGGCCTGGCACCACGGGCCGCACGAGGCACTGCTCGACAGCTACCAGACGGAACGGCGCGCGGTGGTCGCCGCCCGGCTGCGCGCCGCCGATCAGGCGCTGCCGCTGTTGCGTGGCGGCGGGGGTCTGCGCGCCTACGTTCCCGGTGCGGCCCGTGGCCACGACGCACTGCTCACGGACGGTCATCTGGGCCGCGGGGTGTTGGGTGCGCCGGGGGCGTACGCCGACTCACCGCTCGCTCCCCGGCACCTTGAAGGGGAGGCGCCCGTCGACACGGAACCCGGTGCGTCCGTCACCGATGTACAGGTCACGGCGGAGGACGGTTCCTTCGTACGGCTGAGGGACCGCCTGGGCCGCGGCGCGCTGCTCGTCGTCCTGGTCGCGCCGGGCACCGGTGTGTGGGAGCGCAAGCACTGGGTGAGCGCCGGGATCATGCCCCGGCTGGCGGCCGCGGTGTCCGCGCTGCCGCATCCCGCGGAACTGCTGGTCGCCGAGGAGTACCCGGGCGCCGCTCCCCACACCGTCCTTCTCGTACGACCGGACGGTCACCTGACCGCGGCTCTCACCGGGGTCCGGGCGGCGGACCTGTACGCGGCGGCCGAGGCGGCGATCGGGGGCCCCGCCAAGGCGGAGGCAGGAGCGGAGGCAGGAGCGGAGGCGGGGGCCAGGGCCGGGTCACGCTGACGTACCTGGGGATTCGCGGTGAGGTGGGCGAGGGAGCGGGCCGTTCATGTGCCCACGTCACGGCGCGTCCACATAGTGACAATGAGTTGACCGCTCCGGACGCGCGTGGTCTACTCCGGATCATGACCGACACCTGTGTGCGCCTGTGGCGGAGGGTCCATATGGACCTCGTCCGCTATGCGGGCTGCGTGTGTCGCCCGTCCTGCTGATTCGCATCCCTTCCCTTCCGCGCGCGCCGCTCGACGCTGCAGCGCGCTCCCACGCGAACGCTCTCAGGACGGTGCCCGTGTCCGCATCCCCGACTGTTACCGCTCTCTCCGCCCCGACGCAGGCGGAACTCCTCGACTTCGTACGACGTACGGCCGCTGACGCCGAGTTGGTCGACTCGCTGCCCCTCGACCCGGAGGGCCGCACCTGGGTGCGGCTGGAGGGACCCGGCGGCAGCGAGGCCTGGCTGATCGGTTGGCCGCCCGGCAGCGGCACGGGCTGGCACGACCACGCCGACTCGATCGGCGCCTTCGTGACCGCCGCCGGTGAACTCAAGGAGAACTCCCTCGCCGCCCGGCTGCCCACCGACGGCTGGAAGACCCTGGAACTCGCCGAGGACGTGGACCGCGAACGCCGGCTGCCGGTCGGCAAGGGCCGCGCCTTCGGCCACCATCACGTCCACGAGGTACTCAACGAGTCCGTCGAACAGCACGCGATCTCCGTCCACGCCTACTACCCGCCCCTGCCGCAGATCCGCCGCTTCAGCCGCAACGGTCCGGTCCTGCGGCTGGAGCAGGTGGAGCGACCGGAGGACTGGCAGTGACCGGTGCGGAAGCCGCGGCGAGCGGGAGCGAAACGCTGGAGGCGGCCGGGACGAGGGAACGCCCGGCCGGCGTTGACGAGTTGCGGGAGGACCGGGGGGTCCGTGGCTCGGATGAACAGCCCGTCGGTATAGACGAGTTGCTGGAGCGGGTGCGCGCGGGCTACGAACGGATCGAGGCGCCGGAGGCGCACAGCGCCCTCCTGGCCGGGGACGCGCTGCTGGTGGACATCCGGTACGCGGCTCTGCGTGAGCGGGACGGGCTGGTCCCCGGGGCTCTGGTCGTCGAACGCAACGAGCTGGAATGGCGCCTCGACCCGCGAGGCAGCCACCGCGCCCCCGAGGCCACGAGCCACGACCTACGCGTCGTGATCATCTGCAACGAGGGCTACGCCTCCAGCCTGGCCGTCGCGTCCCTGCACCAGTTGGGCCTGCACCGGGCCACCGACCTGGTCGGCGGGTTCCAGGCGTGGAGGGCGGCGGGGCTTCCGGTGACGTTGTGACGCTCTGACGTCGCAGGGGGCGTCGCCACGGAGGCCGGGCGCCGGGAGTCCCGGGCGCCGGGGACCCGGGGATCCTTCAGAACGCTTCGCCCCCGAGGAACTCCGTGTCCTCGCCCTCCTCCTCAAGTGCCTGCCGGACCACCCGTAGGGCCATACCCTCGGGGTAGCCCTTGCGGGCCAGCATGCCCGCGAGGCGGCGCAGTCGTTTCTCCCGGTCGAGGCCGCGACTGGCGCGCAGCTTGCGGGCCACGAGCTCGCGGGCGGTCTCCTCCTCCTGCTCGGAGTCGAGCTGTGTCATGGCCGCTTCGATCAGCGTGGAGTCGACGCCCTTGGTCCGCAGTTCCTGGGCGAGCGCGCGCCTGGCCAACCCCCGGCCGTGGTGCCGGGACTCCACCCAGGCCTCCGCGAACGCGCTGTCGTTGATCAGGCCGACCTCCTCGAACCGTGACAGCACCTCCTCGGCGGCGTCGTCCGGGATCTCCCGCTTGCGCAGGGCGTCCGCCAACTGCTTTCTCGTGCGCGGGGTCCCGGTGAGCAGGCGCAGGCAGATCGCCCGCGCCCGCTCGACCGGATCCGCAGAGGGCTCCCCCGTCTCGGCCCTCGACGAGAAAGAGGAACCCCCGTCCTCACCGGACGGCTCCGCGCGGCCGCGCCGACGGCGCCCGCGTGAGCCGCCCTCGCCGCGAGCACCGCCCCTGAGGCGTGAGCCGTGGCCGGGCGAATCGGTGCCCGACGCCGAGTCGCCGTCCGGCCCGTGCGCCAAGCTGTCCGGCCCGTCCTCCGGTATGTCCGGCCACCGTCCACCGCGCGGCACGCCGCCCGCCTCTGAGTCGTACGACCCGTCCACGCCGTACGACGCCGCGCGAGCGGGTTCCCCGTCCCTACCGTGGGCAGGGTCGCCGCCGCTCGGTCCGGCGGAGCCCCTGACGCCTCTTCCGCCGCGTTTCCGCGGGGCGTCCGGGTAGGAGTACTCGGCCCAGTCGGTTCGCCGTGTCACGGATCAGCTCTTGGCTGCCGCGGCCTTGGTCCTGGCCACCTTGGTCGCCGTCGGGGCGGGCCCCGTCTTCGCGGCGTCGTCCGCGGGGGCGGAGACCGCGGCGTCCGCGCCCGGCTCGGCAGTCGGCTCCTCCGGCCGCACTCCGACGCCCAGCTTCTCCTTGATCTTCTTCTCGATCTCGTTGGCCAGGTCGGGGTTGTCCTTCAGGAAGTTGCGCGCGTTCTCCTTGCCCTGGCCGAGCTGGTCGCCCTCGTACGTGTACCAGGCGCCGGCCTTGCGGACGAAGCCGTTCTCCACGCCCATGTCGATCAGACCGCCCTCACGGCTGATGCCCTGGCCGTAGAGGATGTCGAACTCGGCCTGCTTGAAGGGCGGCGCGACCTTGTTCTTGACGACCTTGACGCGGGTGCGGTTGCCGACCGCGTCGGTGCCGTCCTTCAGCGTCTCGATGCGACGGATGTCGAGCCGCACCGAGGCGTAGAACTTCAGCGCCCGGCCACCGGTCGTGGTCTCCGGGGAACCGAACATCACGCCGATCTTCTCGCGGAGCTGGTTGATGAAGATCGCGGTGGTCTTGGACTGGTTGAGCGCGCTGGTGATCTTCCGCAGGGCCTGGCTCATCAGGCGGGCCTGCAGACCGACGTGGCTGTCGCCCATCTCTCCCTCGATCTCCGCGCGCGGGACGAGCGCGGCGACGGAGTCGATGACGATGAGGTCGAGGGCGCCGGAGCGGACCAGCATGTCCACGATCTCCAGGGCCTGTTCGCCGTTGTCCGGCTGGGACAGGATCAGGTTGTCGATGTCGACGCCGAGCTTCTGCGCGTACTCGGGGTCGAGGGCGTGCTCCGCGTCCACGAACGCGACCTGGCCGCCGGCCTTCTGCGCGTTCGCCACCGCGTGCAGAGTCAGCGTCGTCTTACCGGAGGACTCCGGTCCGTAGACCTCGATGACACGGCCGCGCGGCAGGCCGCCGACGCCGAGGGCCACATCGAGCGCGGTCGACCCGGTCGGGATGACCTCGATGGGCTCCTTCGACCGATCGCCCATGCGCATGACCGCGCCCTTGCCGAATTGCCGTTCAATCTGTGCGAGTGCGGCTTCGAGGGCCTTCTCGCGGTCGGTACCTGCCATGGGTTCCACCCGATTTGCTTGAGTCGATCGCTTCACGTCAAAGACGCTAACGCCTGCCACTGACAATGCGCCCCGACGCTCGTCCAGCCTGTGGATAACTCGGTCACTTCTCCGCCCAAACCATGGTGAAGTGACCATCCGAGAGGCTCGCCAGAACCCCCATAAGAACGCTTGTTCGATTTTTGTGTCAAGCGCACCACCCGTCACGCGTCGAGCCTCACGCACCGCCCGGCCTCACGCACCGGTCCGGCCTCACGCAATCGTCAGGCGGCCTCAGTCACCCTCTCCGGAGGAGCCGTCGGCCGAGTCCTGGGCACCCCGCCGCCGCCCCCACAGCGCACGCACGCGCGTGAACAACCCCTCTCCCGGTCCCCCTCTTCGATGGCCGTGCACCCGGGGGTCGTCGGTGACGTCGTACCGCTTCACATACGCCCCCAGGAACGCCTGGAGCGTGGCGACCGCCGGGATGGCGATCAGTGCCCCGACGGCGCCGAGCAGGGCGGTACCGACGATGACCGAGCCGAAGGCGACCGCGGGGTGGATGTCGACGGTCTTCGAGGTCAGCTTGGGCTGCAGCACATAGTTCTCGAACTGCTGGTAGATCACGACGAAGATCAGCACCCACAGCGCGTACCAGGGATCGACAGTGAACGCGATCAGCATGGGCAGCGCGCCCGCGAGGTAGGTGCCAATGGTGGGGATGAACTGCGAGACCAGGCCCACCCAGACGGCGAGCACAGGCGCGTACGGCACGCTCAGAGCCTCCAGGAGGACGTAGTGCGCCACTCCGGAGATGAGCGCCATCAGGCCGCGCGAGTAGATGTAGCCGCCGGTCTTGTTCACGGCGATCTCCCACGCGCGCAGCACCTCGGCCTGTCGGGCGGGCGGCAGAAGGGAGCAGATCGTGCGGCGCAGCCGGGGCCCGTCCGCGGCGAAGTAGAACGAGAAGAGCGCGATCGTGAGCAGCTGGAAGAGCCCGCCGAGCACCTGTCCGGACACGTCGAGGACGCCGGTGGCGCTGTTCTGGACGTAGTTGCGCAGCCAGTCGGACTTGAGCAGTCCTTCCTGGACGTCCACCCGTCTCAAATCGGTGTGGAAGTGCGTGTTGACCCAGTGGATGACCGAGTCGAGATAGTCCGGGAAATCCTCGACGATCTTGATGATCTGGCCCGCGAGCATCGAGCCGAGCAGCGTGACGAAGCCGGCGGCCAGGATGAGCACGGCGAAGAACACGAGGAAGGTGGCCAGGCCCCTGCGCACACCGCGCGCGGACATCCAGCTGACCGCGGGTTCTATGGCCAGGGCCAGGAAGAACGCGATGAGGATGTTGATCAGCAGACCGGTGAGCTGATGGAAGGCCCAACTACCCAGCTGGAACACGGCGAAGAGAGTGAGGGCGAGCACCATGGCGCGCGGCAGCCAGCGAGGCATGCGGGCGTTCGGCCCGGTGCCGCCTGCGGCCGGGGGCCGGGTGGGCGGCGTCGGGCCGGCCGGGGATGCCTGCTGGGTGACCTCGTCGTCGGTCTCGTCAGTGGGTGCCACAGGGCAAGTCTCGCCCACCGGACTGACAATCGGCCTCCGTGGGGCGATCTTCCAGACCGATCAGTGCTTTTCGCGCGGAACGTTCACGACCGGTCAGCGTCTTTCTCCCGGAACGTTCATGACAGTGCAGATCACACGCCACACGTCCTTGGCGTCCCAGCCGGCGTCCAGCGCCTCGTACACCGTCCGCCCGCCGAGTTCCGTCATCACGTGATCGCGCGCGAAGGTGTCGGCGTAGCCCGAACCGAAGTGATCCGCCATCCGCTGCCAGAAGACCGTCAACCGCATGCCTCCAGTATCCCGCCCCTGAGGGTGGGCCTGAGCCGGGTCCACGTGCCGAGACCGCTTTCCGCCCTACGGTCTGACCCATGGCCGAAACAGGAGCTTCCCCACTCCCCCCGACGCCCTCGGCGCGCTCCCCGCTCGCACGCGCCGAGCACTTCGTCTGGCTCACCGCACGCGTGCTGGAACAGCGTCTCTTCGCATACCACTTCCTGAACGCGAGCGCCGACCCGGTGGAGACCGCACTGGACGCCTACCGCAACGCGGACGGCGGGTACGGACACGGCCTGGAGCCCGATCTGCGCGGTCCCGTCAGCCAGCCCCTGCACACCGGCCACGCCCTGCGGGTCCTGGATTCCGTCGGACGCTGCGGGGGACAGCGGGTGGAGCGCGTGTGCCGCTATCTGACCTCGGTGACCACACCGGAGGGCGCCCTGCCCGCGATTCATCCCAGCCAGCGTGGCTATCCGGCGGCCCCGTTCATCCCCATCCCGGACGACCCGCCGGGCGAACTTCTCGCCACCGGGCCGGTGGTCGGCCTCCTGCACCGCAACGAGGTGTGGCACGCCTGGCTGTTCCGGGCCACAGACTTCTGCTGGCAGGCCGTGGAGTCCATGCAGCGGTCCCACCCGTACGAGATCCAGGCCGCCGTGATCTTCCTGGACTCCGTTCCCGACCGCCCGCGCGCGGAGGCGGCCGCCGACCGTCTGGGTCGCCTGGTACGTGAGAACCGGCTCGTGGCGCTTGACCCGGACCGCCTCGACGCGTCCCCGGTCGCGCCGGGTTACGCCCCCGGCGAGCACCACTTCCCGCACGACTACGCGAAGACGCCGACGTCACTCGCGCGCTCGTGGTTCACGGACGACGAGATGGCCCGCTCCCTGGACTTCCTGGCCGGCGAACAGCAGGAGGACGGCGGCTGGCCGATCCGCTGGCGCCAGTGGGCTCCTGGTACCGCCCTGGAGGCCCGCCCCGCGGTGACGATCGAGGCACTGCGCACCCTGCGCGCGTACGGGCGCCCCATGGGCTGACCAAGCACCTCATCCCCCCATGGCCCGCACCGCGGCGGTCACCACCACCGCGGCGGCGACCACCAGCAGGAAGGGGGCCCGCAGAACCAGCGCCACGGCAGCCGCCACGACTCCGGCGGCCCGGGCGTCGATCGCCAGCTCCTGCCCGTCCGCGAAGGTCTGCTGGGCCGTGAGAGCGGCCAGCAGAGCCACGGGCAGCAGCGCGGCGAGGCGCTTCACAAGAGGCCGCTCCAGGGCTCCGGCGGGCACGAGCAACCCCGCGAGCTTGACGACGTAACACCCGAGGGCGGTCACACCGATCGCGATCCAGACGCTCATCGGTCCCCTCCCCGGGCGGCCGGGTCCGTGCGCCGCCCGTGCGCCCACAGCACGACCGGCGCCGCCAGCGCGGCCACCAGCACCGGCACACCCGCGGGCAGCACCGGCAGCAGGCCGAGCCCCAGGAGTACCGCGAGCCCGGCGACGGCCCGCTCGACACCGGTCGTCAGCATGGGTGCCAGAAGCGCCAGGAACACGGCGGGAGCCGCCGCGTCGAGCCCCCATGTGTCGGTGTCCCCTATGGCCTCGGCCCCTAGGGCGCCGACCAGTGTGGTGAGGTTCCACAGAACGTAGAGACTGAGCCCTGTCACGGTGAACCCGAGCCGCACGCTTCGCCGCGTGGGCTGCGCGAGCGCCACAGCCGCCGTCTCGTCGATGACCCAGTGCGCGGCGAACGGCCGCACCGCGCTCGGCAGGGCCAGCAACTGCGACAACCGCAGTCCGTAGAAGGCATTGCGTACCCCCAGGAAGAACGCGCCCGCGGCGGCCGTCAGCGGATTCCCACCCGCCGCGAGCGCCCCCACCAGCGCGAACTGCGACGCTCCCGTGAACACCAGGAGGCTGAGCGCACAGGTCTGCAGGAGCGTGAGCCCGCTCCCCGCCGAGGTCACCCCGAACGCGAACCCGGACAGCCCGACGGCCACCCCGACCCCGAGCGCGTCTCTGACGACGGCGGAGTCGGGCTTGTCCCCACCGTCACGCTTGTCCACAAGAGCTGTCTGTTCCGTCACGCACCGGACGTTAGGTACAGCCCGCCCCGAGCGTCTTGTACGTTCTTGCGCTCACGCCGGTACGCGCCCGGAGGCACCCCCACGATCCGCGTGAAGTGCCGATTCAGATGCGACTGATCCGTGAACCCCACCGCGACGGCGGCCTCCGCCGGTGCGGACCCGGCGTCCAGCAACCGCCGCACCCGCCGTACCCGCGCGTCCGTGAGCCAGGTATGGGGCGGCATCCCGTACGCCCCCCGGAACGCCCGCAACAACGCGAACGGACTGGTCCCCAGATCACCGGCCAGCCTCTCCAGCGTCGGCGGCTCCACCATCCGCTCCTCCAGCACGGCCCGCGCGCGTGCCGCGACCCGGGCACCCGCCGTCCGCACCTTCCGCTGCGGAAGCGCCCCGCCGTTCAACCGCAGCAGCCGGGTCACGGCAACCCGCAACAGCGTGTCCGCGGCCAGCGCGTTCCCCTCCTCCGCGGCCCGCAGCACCTGATGCACCAGCTCAACGGCGTACGGATCATCCAGCACCGGCCGGACGAACCCAGGCGTCCCGCGTATCGCCGTCGTCTCGGCAGCGATCTCGGCCACCACCCCCGGCGACGGGTACACGGCCCCGTACCGCCACCCCTCGGGCACCCCGGCCCGCCCCGTGTGTGGCGTATCCGGATTCACCAGCGCCAGCGTCCCGGCCCCCGCGTACTGATCGGCCCCACGATGGTGAAAGACCTCGACCCCGTCGGCGATGGCCGCGATGACGAACTGTTCATGGGTATGCCGCACGAAGGCCTTCCGTACATACCGCGCCCGCAGCAGATCCACCCCCGGCAACTCGGCGTACTGCCAGTGCCGCGCCAACTCACCCGAACCAGCCATCCAGCCATTCTCCGCCAAGCCGACAGCCACACACGAGACGGGACAGGCACGGATGCCCCGCCCGCCCCCTCCCGGCACCCGCGCACGGCCGGAGGGGGCGCCCCCCGTCACCCGCGCACGGCGGTAAGGGGACGGGACGGGGGTGTCCGCCCGCAGCGGCTGGCGCGTCAACACCCCTCACCAACCAACCAACCGATTCCGCGCCAGACCGAGGACGGACACCCCCGTCCCGGCCCCGACCCCCACCACACCGCAGGCGCTACAGCCACCCCCAAACCCCCGCACGGGCCGCCGCAGGCACCCCCACACCCCATTCCCGCAGGTCAGAAACATTGTCAGTCCCGAGGTGCAGGATGGACACATGGTCAGCTCCGCACACCGAGCCCTGGACGGCTTCTCCCCCGCGACCCGCGGCTGGTTCACGGGCGCCTTCGACGCCCCCACCGCCGCCCAGGCGGGCGCGTGGCAGGCCATCTCGGCGGGCTCGGACGTCCTGGTCGTAGCCCCCACCGGCTCCGGCAAGACCCTGGCCGCCTTCCTCGCCGCCCTCGACCAGCTCGCCTCGACACCCCCACCCGCCGACCCCAGGAAACGCTGCCGCGTCCTCTACGTCTCCCCGCTCAAGGCCCTCGCCGTCGACGTGGAGCGCAACCTCCGCAGCCCCCTGACCGGAATCCGCCAGGAGTCCGTCCGCCTGGGCCGACCCGAGCCGGAGGTCAAGGTCGGCATCCGCTCCGGCGACACCCCGCCCGCGGAGCGCCGCGCCCTGTCCACCCGCCCCCCGGACATCCTGATCACCACACCGGAGTCCCTGTTCCTGATGCTGACCTCGGCCACCCGCGAGGCGCTGACCGGAATCGAAACGGTGATCCTCGACGAAGTCCACGCCGTGGCCGGCACCAAACGCGGCGCCCACCTCGCGCTCTCCCTGGAGCGCCTGGACGAACTCCTCCCGAAACCGGCCCGCCGCATCGGACTCTCGGCCACGGTCCGCCCGGTCGACGAGATCGCCCGCTACCTCTCCCCCCGCCGCAAGGTGGAGATCGTCCAGCCCAAGTCCGGCAAGGAGTTCGACCTGTCGGTCGTCGTCCCGGTCGAGGACCTGGGCGAACTCGGCGGCTCCCCGGTCGCCGACGGCAGTGAAGGCGCGGAACGCCCGTCGATCTGGCCGCACGTCGAGGAACGCATCACCGACCTCGTGCAGGCGCACCGCTCGACGATCGTGTTCGCCAACTCCCGCCGCCTCGCCGAGCGACTCTGCAACCGGCTCAACGAGATCGCCTACGAGCGTGCCACCGGCGAACCCCTCGACGAGCACCATGCCCCCGCCGAGCTGATGGGCGGCTCGGGCGCGGCCCAGGGCGCGCCCCCGGTCATCGCCCGCGCCCACCACGGCTCGGTCTCCAAGGAGCAGCGCGCCCTCGTCGAGGAGGACCTCAAGGCCGGCCGCCTGCCCGCGGTGGTGGCGACCTCCAGCCTCGAACTGGGCATCGACATGGGCGCGGTCGACCTGGTCATCCAGGTCGAGTCGCCCCCCTCCGTAGCCTCCGGTCTGCAGCGCGTCGGCCGCGCGGGACACCAGGTCGGAGCCGTCTCCACCGGCGTGGTCTTCCCGAAGTACCGCGGAGACCTGGTCCAGGCGGCGGTCGTCACCGAACGGATGCGTACCGGCTCCATCGAGTCTCTCAGGGTGCCCGCCAACCCCCTGGACGTCCTCGCGCAGCAGCTCGTCGCGATGACCTCGATGGACACCTGGCAGCTGGACGACCTGCTCGCCATGGTCCGCAGGGCCGCACCCTTCGCCTCGCTCCCCGAGTCGGCCTTCACAGCCGTCCTCGACATGCTCGCCGGCCGTTACCCGTCAGACGCGTTCGCGGAGCTGCGTCCGCGTGTGGTCTGGGACCGGGTGGCCGGGACGATCACCGGTCGCCCCGGTGCCCAACGCCTGGCCGTGACCTCCGGCGGCACGATTCCCGACCGCGGCCTCTTCGGAGTGTTCCTCGCGGGCTCCGACCCGAAGAAGGGCGGCGGCCGGGTCGGTGAACTCGACGAGGAGATGGTCTACGAGTCCCGAGTCGGCGACGTCTTCACCCTCGGCACCAGCTCGTGGCGCATCGAGGACATCACCCGCGACCGCGTCCTGGTCTCCCCCGCACCCGGCGTCCCGGGCCGGCTCCCCTTCTGGAAAGGCGACCAGCTGGGCCGCCCGCTCGAACTGGGCCGCGCGGTGGGTGCGTTCCTCCGTGAGGTCGGATCCCTCCCCCAGGAGGACGCCCGCCTCCGCCTCCTCGCCGCGGGCCTGGACGTCTGGGCCGCCGACAACGTCCTGTCCTATCTGGCCGAGCAGCGCGAGGCCTGCGGCCACGTCCCGGACGACCGCACGATCGTCGTGGAGCGCTTCCGCGACGAGCTGGGCGACTGGCGGGTCGTGGTGCACTCTCCCTTCGGCGCCCAGGTGCACGCCCCGTGGGCCCTCGCGCTCGGCGCCAAGCTCTCCGAGCGGTACGGCATGGACGCCCAGGTCATGCACGCCGACGACGGCATCGTCCTGCGGCTGCCCGACGCTGACCTGATGGGCCTGGACCTGCTCGACCAGGCGCCCATGAACGCAGGCACGGAGTACGACTCGGAGCAGGCGCCCGTCGGAGCGGCGGACGTCGTCTTCGACAAGGGCGAGGTCGACCAGGTCGTCACCGACCAGGTCGGCGGCTCGGCGCTGTTCGCGTCCCGCTTCCGCGAGTGCGCGGCGCGCGCGCTGCTGCTGCCCCGCCGCAACCCGGGCAAGCGCACGCCGCTGTGGCAGCAACGCCAGCGGGCCGCGCAACTTCTCCAGGTGGCAAGCGAGTTCGGCTCGTTCCCGATCGTCCTGGAGGCGGTCCGCGAATGCCTCCAGGACGTCTTCGACGTCCCCGGCCTGGTCGAGTTGATGGGCGACCTGGAGTCCCGCAGGGTCCGCCTCGTCGAGGTCACCACCCCCGAACCCTCCCCCTTCGCACGCTCCCTGCTCTTCGGGTACGTCGCCCAGTTCCTGTACGAGGGAGACTCACCGCTCGCCGAGCGCCGCGCCGCCGCCCTCTCCTTGGACTCGCGTCTGCTGGCCGAGCTGCTCGGCCAGGCGGAGCTGCGTGAACTCCTCGACGCCGAGGTGCTGACCGAGCTGGAGCAGGAGCTCCAGTGGCTCACCGAGGACCGCCGCGTCAAGGATGCCGAGGGCGTCGCCGACCTCCTGCGCCTTCTCGGTCCACTCACGGGCGACGAACTCGCCGAGCGGGGCGCCGAGCCGCAGTGGGCGCAGGAGCTGGCTGCCGCCCGCCGCGCGATCCGGGTCCGTATCGCCGGAGTCGACCACTGGGCGGCGATCGAGGACGCGGGCCGGCTGCGCGACGCACTGGGCACGGCGCTCCCGGTGGGCGTACCGGAGGCGTTCACGGAGCCCGTCAAGGACCCGTTGGGCGACCTCCTCGCGCGCCATGCGCGCACGCACGGCCCGTTCACGTCGGCCACGGCGGCGGACCGCTTCGGTCTCGGTGTGGCGGTCACCGAGGGCGCCCTGCAGCGGCTCGCGGCGACGGGGAGGGTCGTCCAGGGGGAGTTCCATCCGGCCGGGATCGGCCAGGAGTGGTGCGACGCGACGGTCCTGCGTCGCCTGCGCCGTCGCTCCCTCGCCGCCCTGCGCCACGAACTGGAGCCGGTGCCCCCGCCCGCGCTGGCCCAATTCCTCCCCCAGTGGCAGCACATCGGCACGGGCCACGGCCTGCGCGGCCTCGACGGGTTGGTGCGAGCCGTCGAGCAGCTGCAGGGCGCGTCCGTACCGGCGTCCGCCCTGGAAAAGCTGGTCCTGCCGTCCCGCGTGGCGAACTACGCGCCCGCGATGCTCGATGAACTCACCGCCGCCGGAGAGATCGTCTGGGCCGGCGCCGGCTCCCTTCCCGGCAAGGACGGCTGGGTCTCGCTCTATCTGGCGGACGCGGCTCCCCTGCTGCTCCCCACTCCGCACCCCCTTGAGCTGACCGCACTCCACCAGTCCGTTCTGGACGCCCTCTCGGGTGGCTACGGCCTGTTCTTCCGCCAGATCGCCGACCAGGTCCGTGCGACCACCCATCCCGACGCGACCGACCCCCAACTGGCCGACGTTCTCTGGGACCTGGCCTGGTCCGGAAGGCTCACCAACGACACGCTGACCCCCATGCGGTCCCTGTTGGGCTCGGGTCGTACCGCGGGCTCCACGGCCCACCGTGCCAAGCGCACGATCCCGCGCGGGCGGTACGGCTCGCTGACCGCCGCGGCCCGCCCCGCCTCCCGCAGCGGACCGCCGACCGTCGCGGGTCGCTGGTCCCTGCTCCCGGACCTTGAGGGGGATCCCACGGTGCGTGCCCACGCCCTGGCCCGCGTCCTCCTGGACCGGCATGGCGTGGTGACCCGGGGAGCGGTCGCCGCGGAGGGCGTGGAAGGCGGCTTCTCGGCGGTGTACCGCATCCTGTCCGCCTTCGAGGACAGCGGCCAGGCACGGCGTGGCTATGTGGTCGAGGGCCTCGGCGCCGCCCAGTTCGCCATGGACGGCGCGGTCGACCGCCTCCGCGCGGTGGCCAACGCCCGCGACCGCGGCGAAGCCCTACCGCTCCCCCTCCGGACCGACGGCACCCCCGGCAGCGTCGCCCCCCGCCCCGACACCCTCCCGGACGGCTCCGCCCCCTACACCGACTTCGGCCCCGACGCCTTCGGCCCCCTCCCGGACTTCCCCGAGGACGTCGCCGGCGCACCCGACCTCTTCGGAACCGGAGCCGGACACGACAGGCAAAACCCTTCGGCCGGACAGCATCATCCCCACGACCAGACCCTCCCCTCCGATTCCGGAACCCCATCCGGCGACGACGGCTGGCCCCCCTTCCCCGGTCCCACGTCACCCAGCGAATGGACCTCCCCCCGCGACCTCGCCCCGCAGACCGGCCCGTACAGCCCCTACAACTCTGCGCCGCCCGGACGCCGACCTCGCCCCACCTCCGACTCCCGAGCCGTCGTGCTCGCCGCCGCCGACCCCGCGAACGCGTACGGCGCTGCTCTCCCCTGGCCGGAACCCCCGACGGGCGCCGGACACAAGCCGGGCCGCAAAGCGGGCTCCCTGGTGGTGCTGGTCGACGGTGAACTGACCCTCTACATGGAGCGGGGCGGCAAGACCCTGCTGGCCTGGCCCGCCGACCCCGACGGCACAGCCACCGACGACTCCCCTCTGCGAACCGCGTCCGAGGCGCTCGCCACGGCCGCGAAGGCCGGCTCCCTCGGCACGGTCACCGTGGAACGCGTCAACGGTTCCTCAGCCCTGACCTCCCCCTTCGGTACCCTCCTGGAAGGAGCGGGCTTCATAGCCACCCCCCGCGGCCTGCGCCTGCGAGCCTGAACCTGCCCTTGGGGCAGAACCGGAGCCCCGAGAGACGCGCCCGGCGACACCGGAGTGCCGGATGCCCACCCGTCGCGGAGACGTGCCACGCACGGCACCCCACGCAAGCCCCGCCCCCGCCGTGCCACCCTTGACCCATGCCCGAAGGAGACACGGTCTGGCAGGTCGCCCGGCGGCTGCACACCGCCCTCGCCGGCAAGGTGCTGACCCGTAGCGACCTGCGGGTTCCCAAGTACGCGACCGCCGACCTCACCGGCCGCACGGTCCTGGACGTCACCCCGCGCGGCAAGCATCTCCTCACCCGCGTCGAGGGCGGTCTGACCCTCCACTCACACCTGCGGATGGACGGCTCATGGAAGGTGTACGGCAACGACCAGCGCTGGACCGGTGGCCCCGCCCACCAGATCCGCGTGATCCTGCAAACCGCCGACCGCACGGCCGTCGGCTACCGTCTCCCGGTCCTCGAACTCCTACGCACGGCCGACGAAGACCGCGTCGTGGGCCACCTCGGCCCCGACCTCCTGGGCCCGGACTGGGACCCGGACCTGGCCCTGGCCAACCTTCTCGCCGACCCCGCCCGCCCCCTCGGCGAGGCCCTGCTCGACCAGCGCAACCTGGCCGGCATCGGCAACGTGTACAAGAGCGAGCTGTGCTTCCTGCTCGGCGTCACCCCCTGGCTGCCCGTCGGCGCCCTTCCCCGCGACCGCGCCACTCACCTGCCCGTGCTCGCCAAGAAGCTCCTGGAGGCCAACCGGGACCGTCCGATCCGTATCACGACGGGCCGCCGCGGCCAGGACCTGTTCGTGTACGGCCGCGCGCCCCGCCCCTGCCTCCGCTGCCGTACGCCCGTCCGTGTCGCCGACCAGGGTGACGGTTCCCGCGAACGCCCCACGTACTGGTGCCCGACCTGCCAGTCCGGCCCCGCTCCGGCATCGGCCGGCCCAGACCCGTACAACTAATTGACGCACCGTCAGAAACCCTCGTACCGTCCCCTCATGGCCGTCAGCGCGTACGACCTCACCGGACGCACCGCCTTCGTCACCGGCGCCGCCGGCGGCATCGGCCGCGCGTCCGCCGTCATGCTGGCCCGGGCCGGCGCCACCGTGCACTGCGCGGACCTCGACGCACCCGGCCTGGAAGAGACGGCGAGGAGCATCAACGACGCGGGAGGGCATGCTCACGCCCATCACCTCGACGTCACCGACCGCGAGCAGCTCCGCCAGGCCGTCGCCTCCTGCGGGCGTCTCGACGTGATGGCCGCGATCGCCGGGATCATGCACAGCAGCCCGGTCCTGGAGACCCGTGACGAGGACCTCGACCGGGTGCTGAACGTCAATTTCAAGGGCGTGCTGCATGCCTGCCAGGAAGCCGCCCGGCTGATGCTGGCCCGGGACGTCAGGGGCAGCATCGTCACCATGGCCTCGGGAGCCGTGGATACGGGCGGTGCCGGCCTGCTCTGTTACGGCGCCGCCAAGGCGGCCGTCGTCCAGCTGACGAAGACGCTGGCGACCGAGGTGGGCCGACACGGCATCCGGGTCAACGCGGTCGCGCCCGGCTGGATCCGCACCCCGATGACCGACCGCCACGACGCCGAGGCACAGGCGCGCACCGAGTCACTGATGGCTCGCATGTCACCGCTGGGCCGGGTCGGTGAACCCGAGGACATCGCCCACGCCGTCCTCTACCTCGCCTCCGACGCCTCAGCCTTCACGACGGGCCAGATCCTGCGCCCGAACGGCGGGGTGGCCATGCCTTGGTAGCACCTTCGGGAGGGGCCTCCGCAGCCCCGCCCGCAGCCCCGCAACGGACGGTCCGTCGAACCGGTTCCCGAACCCGCACCGCATGTGCGCACCCCGAACCCGCGCCCGGAACCCGCACCCCGAACCAGCTCGCGAACCGGCTCCCGAACACCCTCCCGGGACACCCGAGACATCCTCACCCCCGGCCGCCCTCACAGTCCTGCCCCGCACAGTCCCGCCCCTCACCCCTGCCGTCAACGCCGCCCTCGCTCTCCCCTCCCGGCACCACCACGGCGGACCCGGCCACCCGCCACGCCCGCCCCCACCGCCCCGCGGCCACAGCGCCCGCGGCCCGCCTCTTCGGCACACAGTGCACCGGCAGCAGACTCAGCCCCCACCCGCCGACCGCGACCGTCCCCTCCAGCGCCCCCGCGTCCGGCGACAGCACCAGCCGCAGCACAGCCCACCACCACACCACCCCGAACCCAAGAACCGCCCCACAGAAGCGCCAGGAACGCGAAGAACGCCAAGAAACCCGAAGACCCACCAACCCCCGAGAGCCCCCGAACCGCCGAGCCGCGCAAGCGGCCCAGGCCCCCAGCAGGCGCCCAAGCCCCACGGGCCCAGCCCTCCGCCCCGCTGTCGGCCGTGCCATGGCCCACCTCCAGCCCGACGCCAGACCGCCGTCCACTCCCGCAGGGAGGGCGCACCAGCGGCACACGGTCGCGGCCGGAAGTCGCTCACCCGGGTCCACGATGCACGAAAGCCCCGACCGGCGCCTCTTCAGAAGATCCGTTTCCGGATCGTCCGAGAGACCCCGATCGGGGCCCGCACACTTCTCAGTGCGTCGTCAGCTCACGCGCACGACCGCGCGATGTCACGCGGCGACCACGTCCACCGCTTCGGCCGGTGCCTTGATGGTCACCCGTTCCGGTGGCACACCGGTCACCGAGACGGAACCCAGCATCGGGCGAACCGGCGTGGTCACAGGCTCGCTGGGGGTGGCCGCAGCAGACTGGGCCAGCTCGGCGAGGGCGAGCTCGTCGCTCACTTCCCGCATGAGCTCGGACATCCGTACGTCCAGCGCGTCGCAGATGGCGGAGAGCAGCTCAGAGGAAGCCTCCTTCTGCCCCCGCTCCACCTCGGAGAGATAGCCGAGTGAGACTCGGGCGGACGAGGAGACTTCGCGCAGAGTACGGCCCTGGCGCTGGCGCTGCCGACGCAGCACGTCACCCAGCAGGCGACGGAGCAGAATCATCGGTGGCTCCCTCCTCGGACCGCGTAGCCGCATCCATTACGCCCCACCGTACCGCCTTGCGCCGCGGCCGTGCGGGGAGCGATGTCGTGTTCACTCAGGGCTGCAAACATCAAAACCCCCCGTTCCGTTCCGTATCCTGTGCCCGCTCATTCCCGGTCTGTTCGCTCGCAAGCCCCTCCAGGAGCAGTGCGAGTACGCTCCGTACACTCTCCATACGAATTTCCGCCCGGTCGCCGTTCAACCGCAGCGCGGTCACTTTCCCGCCACCGGTGTTTCCGAAATCCGGGGCGGACGGCCCGTCCACGGCCACGAAAACCGTGCCTACGGGCTTGCCGTCCTGCGGTTCCGGCCCGGCGACTCCGGTGGTCGCGATGCCCCAGTCGGTGCCGAGCGCCTTGCGCACTCCGGCGGCCATCTGGGCCGCGACCTGCGGATCCACCGCTCCGCGCTCCGCCAGCAGAGTGTCGTCGACACCCAGCAGTCGATGTTTGAGTTCGGTGGCGTAGGCGATCACCGCGCCCCGGAAAGCCACCGAGGCTCCAGGGGCCGCTGTGACTTCCGCCGCAACCAGTCCGCCGGTGAGCGATTCGGCGACAGCGAGCGTCTCACCCCTCACCGTGAGTAGTCGTACCACTTCGGTGGCCGGGGAACTCACGCTTCCGTCTCCTCCAACGCCGCCTTGCGCTCGGCGATTCCCTGCCGGCGCAGCACAATGGCTTGTCTCACATAGTCGAGTCCGGTCACGACGGTCAACACGACCGCCGCCGCCATCACCCAGAACCTCAACGTGGCCAGCCACCCCGTCAGTGCCAGGACGTACATCCCGACCGCAACTCCCTGGATGAGGGTCTTCAGCTTGCCGCCTCGGCTCGCCGGGATGACGCCGTACCGGATGACCAGAAAACGCAACAGCGTGATCCCGAGTTCCCGGCCGAGGATGACGGCCGTCACCCACCACGGCAGGTCGCCCAGCGCGGACAGGCAGATCAGCGCCGCACCCATGATCGCCTTGTCCGCGATGGGATCGGCGATCTTCCCGAAGTCGGTGACGAGGTCGTACGTCCGCGCCAGATGCCCGTCGAACAGGTCGGTGATCATGGCGATGGCGAAGGCCGCCCAGGCGAGTGAGCGCCACGCCGGGTCGTATCCGCCCTCGGCCAGCATCAGGGCGACGAAGCCCGGCACGAGGAGGAGCCTGAGCATGGTCAGGAGATTGGCGATGTTCCAGACACTGGCCTGGTTGACGGCCGCCGCCGCGATCTTCCCGCCGCGCGCGGCTTTCGCATCGGCATCAGCCCCGGAGCCACCGACGGCACCAGGACCGGAGACGGCAGGCGGGTGAGGCGCGCCGGAGGGACCGGAGACCACACCGGCGGGGCCGGCCGGCCCGGAGGCGGCACCGGACGCCGGCGGAGCACCCGAGGCTGAAGCGGCCGCACCCGCGGTCCCGCCTTTGGCGGCGGAGGAGCCACCCGCGGCGGACGCCGGTACTCCGGTCATCTTGCCGCCTCCTCACTACACGCGAGCGAGCCCTGCAGCGGCTCGGCCACCAGGTCGACACCCTCCGTACCGACCACCTTTGCCTCGACCATACGGCCGACGCTCAGTCCTTCGCCGCTCGTGAGCAGTACCTGACCGTCGGTCTCGGGTGCCTGGTGCGCCGCACGGCCGTAGACGCCCTCGTCGTCGATCGACTCCACGAGCACCTGCAAGGTCTCACCCACACGCTCCTCGGCCCGCTGGGAGACGAGCTCCTCGGCGAGCCGGGAGACCCGCGCGAGCCGCTCGGCGACGACGTCCTCGTGGAGCTTGTTCTCGTACGTCGCCGCTTCCGTGCCGTCCTCGTCGGAGTACCCGAAGACACCGATGGCGTCCAGCCTCGCGCCGTTCAGGAAGCGCTCCAGCTCGGCCAGGTCGTCCTCGGTCTCGCCGGGGAAGCCCACGATGAAGTTGGAGCGCACGCCCGCCTGGGGGGCCTTGCTCCGGATGGTGTCGAGCAGCTCCAGGAAGCGGTCGGTGTCACCGAAGCGGCGCATCGCTCGCAGCACGTCGGGCGCGGAGTGCTGGAAGGACAGGTCGAAGTACGGCGCCACGTTGGGCGTTGAGGTGAGCACGTCGATCAGCCCGGGCCGCATCTCGGCCGGCTGGAGGTAGCTGACGCGCACCCGTTCGATGCCGTCGACCTCGGCGAGCTCGGGCAGCAGCGACTCCAGCAGGCGGATGTCGCCGAGGTCCTTGCCGTAGGACGTGTTGTTCTCGGAGACCAGCATGATCTCCTTGACACCCTGCTCGCCCAGCCAGCGCGTCTCGTTCAGCACATCGGAGGGCCGACGCGAGATGAACGAGCCGCGGAAGGACGGGATGGCGCAGAAGGTGCAGCGCCGGTCGCAGCCGGAGGCGAGCTTCACCGAGGCGACCGGGGAGCCGTCCAGACGACGACGCAGCGGCGCGCGGGGCCCAGAGGCCGGAGCGAGCCCTTCCGGAAGATCCGCAGGGGCGACCGGAGCGTCCTGCTCGGCCGGTCCGTGTCCGGGGAGTGCGACGGACGCCGCCGACTCCTGCCGCTCGGCCGGACTGATCGGCAGCAGCTTGCGGCGGTCGCGGGGGGTGTGCGAGGCGTGGATGCCGCCGTTCAGGATGGTCTGCAGGCGGTCGGAGATGTCGGTGTAGTCGTCGAAGCCGAGTACGCCGTCGGCCTCGGGGAGAGCCTCGGCGAGGTCCTTGCCATACCGCTCGGCCATGCAGCCCACCGCCACGACGGCCTGGGTTCTGCCATGCCCCTTGAGGTCGTTGGCCTCCAGCAGGGCGTCGACGGAGTCCTTCTTCGCGGCGTCGACGAAGCCGCACGTGTTGACGACGGCGACGTCCGCGTCGGAGGCGTCCTCCACGAGGTCCCAGCCGTCCGCCTCCAAGCGGCCTGCGAGCTCCTCCGAGTCCACCTCGTTACGGGCGCAGCCAAGAGTGACGAGTGCGACGGTACGGCGTTCAGGCATGGGCTCAAGACTACTTCGTCCCACTGACACCCCATGTCGAAGGGGGCTGGCCGATCTTGGCCAACCCCCTTCCTCGCCCCAGCGCCCCTGACCGACACCGGAGCGTCCTCACCCGACCTGAGGGTCGCCCTTCGTGTACGTGAGCCGCTCCACGGCCCCGGGCTGGAAGTCGTTCTCGATCTTCTTACCGTTCACATACAGCTGGATCGCGCCCGCGTCACCGAGGACGAGGTTGACCTTGTCGCTGTCCTGGAAGGTCTTGGACTCGCCCTGCTTGAGCAGTCCGTCGAACAGGAGTCGGCCGTTGTGATCCTTGGCGGAGATCCAGCTCTTCCCGTCGGCGGCGCTGACCTGGACCGTCACCTTGTCCTGGGGCGCGGCCGCGATGGCGCTGTCCGAGGATTCCGGCTTCGCGCCCTCGTGCTTGTCGCTCTTCGGGGTGGGCGAGGACTTCTTGCTCGTCGAGGGTTTGACACCCTCGGCGACCTGCGTGTTCGCGCCCTCGTCGTCGCCACCGCCCTTGACGGCGGTGAACCCGACGAACGCCACGACGGCGACGATGGCGGCGACCATGGCCGCCGTCCAGTTGGGTCCGCGCCGCTCCGGCCGGATGCGCTCCGCCTCGAACAGAGGTGCGGCGGGTGTGGGAGCCGGACGCCCACCATGATCGGCGTCGAACTGGGCGAGCAGCGGTCCAGGGTCTAGCTGGGCAGCCTTGGCCAGGGTTCGGATGTGCCCGCGAGCGTACACGTCCCCACCGCACGGACCGAAGTCGTCCGCCTCGATGGCGTGCACGATGGGCAGGCGGACCCTGGTGGCGGAACTGACGTCGTCGACCGTCAGCCCGGCCGCGATACGTGCTTGTTGGAGGACGCGACCGATGGAGAGGCGGGCTTCCTCACGGTCGTCTTCGAACGGACGCTCGTCTTCAGGGGAGTTGCCGATGGACACGGGGGCGCCTTTCGAGCGTTTTAGCCGCCTGTGCTGGAGGTTCAGTCTATGGGGGGTACGAAAGGGTGAGGCAACCGGACGGTGGGACTTTGTACGCCATCGGTATGGCCGGACACGCCGATGGCGGCGGTAGCTTTTTGCTTCCCTCAACTTGACGTACGTCGAAGGGAAACGGTTGCTCGATGATCCCTTACGAGTGAGTCACGATCGAACACCCGGCTTGGGGATCTCTTTAAGCCTCCCCGCGGATCACCGCGAGCACGCCGTCCAGCTCGTCAGGCTTCACAAGAACGTCACGAGCCTTCGACCCTTCGGTCGGTCCGACGATCCCCCGGGACTCCATCAGGTCCATGAGCCGCCCCGCCTTCGCGAAACCGACCCGCAACTTCCGCTGCAGCATCGACGTCGACCCGAACTGGGTGGAGACCACCAGCTCGGCCGCCTGGCACAGCAGGTCGAGGTCGTCGCCGATCTCCTCGTCGATCTCCTTCTTCTGCTTGGTGCCCACGGTGACGTCGTCGCGGAAGACCGGCGCCATCTGGTCCTTGCAGTGCTGGACGACGGCCGAGACCTCCTCCTCGGTCACGAAGGCGCCCTGCATACGGGTCGGCTTGTTCGCCCCCATCGGCAGGAACAGCCCGTCGCCCTTGCCGATCAGCTTCTCGGCCCCGGGCTGGTCGAGGATGACCCGCGAGTCGGCCAGCGAGGACGTGGCGAAGGCGAGCCGGGAGGGCACGTTCGCCTTGATCAGGCCGGTGACGACATCGACGGAGGGCCGCTGGGTGGCGAGCACCAGGTGGATGCCGGCCGCGCGCGCGAGCTGCGTGATGCGCACGATGGAATCCTCCACGTCCCGCGGCGCGACCATCATCAGGTCGGCGAGCTCATCGACGATCACCAGCAGGTACGGATACGGCGAGAGCTCCCGCTCGCTGCCCTCCGGGGCCTTGACCTTCCCCTCGCGCACGGCACGGTTGAAGTCGTCGATGTGCCGGTACCCGTACGCCGCCAGGTCGTCGTACCGCAGGTCCATCTCCCGTACGACCCACTGGAGTGCCTCGGCGGCCCGCTTGGGGTTGGTGATGATCGGCGTGATCAGGTGCGGGATGCCCTCGTACACGGTCAGTTCGACGCGCTTGGGGTCGACCAGGATCATCCGGACGTCCTCGGGTGTCGCCCGCATCATGACCGAGGTGATCAGGCAGTTGATGCAGGAGGACTTGCCGGAACCGGTCGCGCCGGCGACCAGCACGTGCGGCATCTTCGCCAGCGAGTGCATGACGTAGCCGCCCTCGACGTCCTTGCCGAAGGCGACCAGCATCGGGTCGTCGTCCTCGGCGGACTCGGCCAGCCGGAGCACGTCACCGAGGTTGACCATCTCGCGGTCGGTGTTCGGGATCTCGATGCCCACGGCCGACTTCCCGGGGATCGGGCTGATGATCCGCACGTCCGGACTGGCGACGGCGTACGCGATGTTCTTGGCGAGAGCCGTGATCCGCTCGACCTTCACCGCGGGCCCGAGCTCCACCTCGTAGCGCGTGACCGTGGGTCCACGGGTGAAGCCGGTGACGGAGGCGTCGACCTTGAACTCGGTGAAGACGTTCGTGAGCGAGGCGACCACGGCGTCGTTGGCGGCGCTGCGCGCCTTGCCCGGGCCGCCGCGGGTGAGGAGGTCGAGCGAGGGCAGCGCGTACGTGATGTCCCCGGACAGCTGCAGCTGCTCGGCCCGCGCGGGCAGCTCGCGCGGCTCGCTGGGCGGCGACTTCGTGAGGTCCCGGACCTCTCCCTTTCGGGGCGTGTCGAGCTTCTCCTGCTTGGGCCTGCTGGCCGGCGCCGGTACGGGTGTCGGTGTCGGCGTCGTCTCCGCACGGTCCGCGACGGTCACCCCCTGGGTGAGGTCCGCGACGATCGGCGAGGGCGGCATGCCGTTCATGACGGCACCGTCGAGCGCCGCAGCGGCGGCTGCGGCGACGTCCACGGCGTCCGGGGCGCGGTTCATGTCGGGCTGCGGAACGGCCGAGCGCCGAGGACGACCGCGGCGCTCGGAGAGCGCGTCCTGCTCGGCGCTGTCGGGGTCGTACTCCGCCGGGGCCAGAGCGCGCCGACGGGTGCGCGCGGGCAGCGCCTCGCGCCACTGTTCGTCGTACCGCTCGTCGTCGTCGCCCAGCTCGTACTCGACCGGGTCGTGGACGATGCCCAGCTTCACCCCGAGCAGGCGCAACCGCTGCGGAATGGCGTTGACCGGGGTCGCCGTGACGACGAGCAGCCCGAAGACCGTGAGCAGCACGAGCAGGGGTACGGCGAGGACGTCGCCCATGGTGTACGTCAGCGGGGTGGCCGCGCCCCAGCCGATGAGGCCGCCGGCGTCCCTTATCGCCTGCATGCCTGCGCTGCGGGCGGGCGAGCCGCAGGCGATGTGGACCTGGCCGAGCACGCCGACGAGCAGCGCGGACAGCCCGATCACGATGCGCCCGTTGGCCTCGGGCTGCTCCGGGTGTCGAATGAACCGTACGGCGACGACCGCGAGCAGTATCGGCACGAGCAGGTCGAGCCGGCCGAAGGCTCCGGTCACCAGCATCTCGACGAGGTCACCGACGGGGCCGCGCAGGTTCGACCAGGTGCCGGCGGCGACGATCAGCGCGAGACCGAGGAGCAGCAGCGCGACGCCGTCCTTGCGGTGGGCGGGGTCGAGGTTCTTCGCGCCCTGCCCTATCCCGCGGAACACCGCACCGACAGCGTGCGCCAGACCGAGCCAGACGGCACGGACGAGGCGGTAGATGCCACCGGTCGGGCTCGGCGCCGGCCTCGGGGGCGCGGCTTTCTTCGCCGCTGCCTTCTTGGCGGGCGCTTTCTTCGAGGGGGCCTTTTTCGCGGCGGCCCTCTTCGCCGGAGCCTTCGCCGGAGCGGCCGCTTTCTTGGCGGGCTTCTTGGCTGCGGAGGGACGTGAGGCCATAGGTGTGAGGTTACCGGTGGAGACGGCAGCGGACACGCGTGCCCACTGCTTCACCCATTCGTGTCGCCCCTGAAAGGGAGCAGAATTGACGCTCGCTCACGCTCAGGGCCGCCGACAGCGCCACAGACCCGCGCGAAAAACGCCAACCGCAGCCGGGCAGCCCTGTAGGCCACGCCGACTACGGCATGCGTCAGTTCTGTGAGGGCACCGCGGGAGAACTCCCGGTACCCGGCTCGAGCGCGTCCAGCGCGCGACGCAACCCCGTGAGCTTGCGTTCGAGATGGGCCGCCGTGGCCACCGCCGCCGCGTCCGCGGAATCGTCGTCCAACTGCTTGGACAGCGCCTCGGCCTGTTCCTCGACGGCCGCGAGCCGCGCGGACAGCTCAGCGAGCAGTCCCGCGGGCTCCTTGGCCTCGCCGGCCGCGGACTTGCCGCCACCGCCCTCCAACTGGAGCCGCAGCAGCGCCGCCTGCTCGCGAAGCTGACAGTTCTTCATGTACAGCTCGACGAACACGGACACCTTGGCGCGCAGCACCCAGGGATCGAACGGCTTCGAGATGTAGTCGACCGCGCCCGCCGCGTACCCGCGGAAGGTGTGATGCGGTCCGTGGTTGATCGCGGTGAGGAAGATGATCGGGATGTCCCGGGTCCTCTCCCGCCGTTTGATGTGCGCGGCCGTTTCGAATCCGTCCATGCCCGGCATCTGGACGTCCAGCAGAATGACCGCGAAGTCGTCCGTGAGCAGCGCCTTGAGCGCTTCCTCCCCGGACGATGCCCGCACCAGCGTCTGATCGAGCGCAGAGAGGATGGCCTCCAGCGCCAGCAGATTCTCCGGCCGGTCATCGACCAGGAGGATCTTGGCCTTCTGCACCATGGCCCGCCCTCCTCGCCCCGGCGTGGGGCCTCCCCTGTCCGCAGGACTCGGGGTGACGCCGACCGGCGCCGCCCCCGGGGACGACTCCCTTGCGCCGCCCGTCCTTGTGCCGGTCATCGTAGCCGCACCCCACCTGTCGCCACACCCTGTCACCGTGATGTCACGGTGCACATAGCAGAAACGTAGCGGGAGACCAGAAGGTTCCCCGGATCCCGTACTTCTACACGACCGCGGCCACCCCGGATCAGCGACTTGGCGCTTCCAGCGGAGGTTCCCGCGACATCGGCACGAAGCCCGAACACGGTCCGACCGTTCCCGTCACCGCTCATACATCCACCGGTCACTCGCCACGCATCCACTGGTCCATCACCGACAGCAGGTGATCCGGGTCGACCGGCTTGGTGACGTAGTCGGAGGCACCCGACTCGATCGCCTTCTCCCGGTCACCCTTCATCGCCTTCGCGGTCAGCGCGATGATCGGCAGCCCGGCGAACTGCGGCATCCTGCGGATCGCCGTGGTCGTCGCGTAACCGTCCATCTCGGGCATCATGATGTCCATCAGGACGACCGCCACGTCGTCGTGCTGCTCCAGCACCTCGATGCCCTCGCGGCCGTTCTCGGCATACAGCACGGACAGCCCGTGCTGTTCGAGGACGCTGGTCAGCGCGAAGACATTGCGGATGTCGTCGTCGACGATCAGCACCTTCTCCCCGCCGAACCGGATGCCACGACGCGGCTTCGGTGCCGATTCCTGCTCCGTGGCCGTCGGCCACTGCTCCAGCTGTGCGTGCCGCTGTTCGATCTCCTGTACGGGCCTGCGGCGGCGCCGGAAGAGCGCGGCGGGGCCGTTCTGCGTCTCCTGGTACGACTTCACCTCGGCCGGCGTCTCGACCTCCACGTCGGACAGCTCGATCGACTCGGGCAGCCTCGCGGCGGACGCCACCAGGTCACCGACAGCCAGAGCGGGCGCGAGCTGCTGATAGCCCTGCGGCGGCAGTTCGCTCGGGTACAGCGGCAGATACAGCGTGAACGTCGATCCACGCCCCGTCTCGCTCTGCGCGTGGATCTCACCACCGAGCAACTGCGCGATCTCGCGTGAGATCGACAGCCCCAGACCGGTACCGCCGTACTTGCGACTGGTCGTACCGTCCGCCTGCTTGAACGCCTCGAAGATCACCCGCATCTTGCTGGCCGCGATCCCGATACCGGTGTCGGTCACCGAGAACGCGATCAGGTCGGCACCCGGGTCCCGCAGCGAGCCGGCCTCCAGCAACTGCTCGCGGATCGCCGCCGGCACATCCCGGCCGGCCGGCCTGATGACCAGCTCGACCGCGCCGGAGTCGGTGAACTTCACCGCGTTGGACAGCAGGTTGCGCAGCACCTGGAGCAGCCGCTGTTCGTCCGTGTGCAGCGTGGCGGGCAGCTCCGGCGACACCCGCACGGACAGGTCCAGGCCCTTCTCCGCGGTCAGCGGCCGGAAGGTGGCCTCCACGTAGTCGACGAGCTGGACCAGCGCGATACGCGTCGGCGAGACGTCCATCTTGCCCGCCTCGACCTTCGACAGGTCCAGGATGTCGTTGATCAGCTGGAGCAGGTCGGAACCGGCCCCGTGGATCGTCTCGGCGAACTCGACCTGCTTCGGGGACAGGTTCCCCTCGGCGTTGTCGGCGAGCAGCTTGGCCAGGATCAGCAGCGAGTTGAGCGGCGTCCGCAACTCGTGCGACATGTTCGCGAGGAACTCGCTCTTGTAGCGCATGGACACGGCGAGCTGCTCGGCGCGCTCCTCCAGGACCTGACGCGCCTCCTCGATCTCGGTGTTCTTGACCTCGATGTCCCGGTTCTGCTGGGCCAGCAGCTCGGCCTTCTCCTCGAGTTCGGCGTTCGAGGCCTGCAGGGCCTTCTGCCGGTTCTCCAACTCGGCCGACCGCTCGCGCAGTTGTTCGGTGAGCTCCTGCGACTGCTTCAGCAGCACCTCGGTCTTGGTGTTGACGGAGATGGTGTTGACGCTGGTCGCGATCATCTCGGCGATCTGGTTGAGGAAATCCTTCTGAATCTGCGTAAAGGGAGTGAAGGAGGCCAACTCGATGACTCCTAGCACCTTCCCCTCGAACAGCACCGGAAGGACGATCACTTGTGCGGGCGGCGCCTCTCCGAGACCGGAGGAGATCTTGAGATAGCCGCTGGGCGCGTTCTCCACCACGACCGTGCGCTTCTCCTGGGCGGCCGTCCCGATGAGCGCCTCACCGGGCCGGAACGACGTCGGCATGGAGCCCATCGAGTAGCCGTACGACCCGAGCATGCGCAGTTCGTACTCGTCCTCGTTCTCGGCCCGGATGTCCTTGCCGTCGAGGAGCGGCATCGCCAGGAAGAACGCGCCGTGCTGCGCGGACACCACCGGCGTCAGCTCGCTCATGATCAGGGAGGCCACGTCCGCCAGGTCGCGGCGGCCCTGCATCAGCGCGGAGATACGGGCCAGGTTGCCCTTGAGCCAGTCCTGCTCCTTGTTGGCGATCGTGGTGTCGCGCAGGTTGGCGATCATCTTGTTGATGTAGTCCTGGAGTTCCTGGATCTCGCCGGACGCGTCCACGTCGATCTTCAGGTTCAGGTCGCCACGGGTCACCGCGGTCGCCACGCGCGCGATGGCACGCACCTGCCGGGTCAGGTTCCCGGCCATCTCGTTCACCGACTCGGTGAGGTCGCGCCAGGTGCCGTCGACGTCGCGCACGCGGGCCTGACCGCCCAGCTGGCCTTCCGTGCCCACCTCGCGGGCGACTCGGGTGACCTCCTCGGCGAATGAGGACAGCTGGTCGACCATGGTGTTGATCGTCGTCTTGAGTTCGAGGATCTCACCGCGGGCGTCGATGTCGATCTTCTTGGTCAGATCACCCTTGGCGATGGCCGTGGTCACCATGGCGATGTTGCGCACCTGACCGGTCAGGTTGGACGCCATCTGGTTCACCGACTCGGTGAGGTCCTTCCATGTACCGGCCACACCCGGCACCCGCGCCTGACCGCCCAGGATGCCGTCCGTGCCCACCTCGCGGGCCACCTTGGTGACCTGGTCGGCGAACGAACTCAGCGTCTTCACCATGGTGTTGAAGGTGTCGGCGAGCTGCGCGACCTCACCGCGGGCCTCGATCGTCACCGTCCGCGTCAGGTCACCGTTGGCGACGGCCGCGGCGACCTGGGAGATGTTGCGCACCTGCACGGTCAGGTTGTTGGCCATCAGGTTGACGTTGTCGGTGAGGTCCTTCCAGATGCCCGTGACACCCGACGCGTGCGCCTGCCCGCCGAGGATGCCCTCGGTGCCCACCTCACGGGCCACCCGGGTCACCTGCTCGGCGAACGAGGACAGCTGGTCCACCATCGTGTTCACGGTGGTGACGAGTTCGAGGATCTCGCCCTTCGCGTCAACGGTGATCTTCTTCGACAGATCGCCCTTGGCGACCGCGGTCGTGACCTCGGCGATGTTGCGCACCTGGATCGTCAGGTTGTTGGCCATGAAGTTCACGGACTGCGTGAGGTCCTTCCAGGTGCCGGAGACTCCCTGCACCTCGGCCTGACCTCCGAGGATGCCCTCGGTGCCCACCTCACGGGCCACCCTCGTGACCTCTTCGGCGAACGACGACAGCTGGTCCACCATCGTGTTCAGGGTGTTCTTCAGCTCCAGGATCTCGCCGCGCGCGTCCACGGTGATCTTCTGGGACAGGTCACCCCGGGCCACCGCCGTCGCGACCTGGGCGATGTTGCGCACCTGGCCGGTGAGGTTGGACGCCATGCCGTTCACGGAGTCCGTCAGGTCACGCCACACACCGGCGACGCCGGGCACCTGCGCCTGACCACCCAGCTGCCCGGCCGTGCCCACCTCGCGGGCGACCCGGGTCACCTGGTCGGCGAAGGCGGACAGCTGGTCGACCATTGTGTTGATGGTGTTCTTCAGCTCCAGGATCTCGCCGCGCGCGTCGACGTCGATCTTCTGGGACAGGTCACCCCGGGCCACCGCCGTCGTCACCTGAGCGATCTGCCGCACCTGCGAGGTGAGGTTGCCGCCCATGAAGTTGACGGAGTCGGTGAGTTCCTTCCACGTACCGGACACGCCCGGCACCACGGCCTGACCGCCCAGCCGTCCCTCGGTGCCCACGTCCCGGGCCATCCGCGTCACCTGGTCGGCGAAGGCCGAGAGCTGGTCCACCATCGTGTTCACGGTGTTCTTCAGCTGGAGCATCTCGCCGGAGACGTCCACGGTGACCTTCTGGGAGAGGTCGCCGTTGGCCACCGCCGTCGTCACCTGGGCGATGTTCCTCACCTGTCCGGTGAGATTCCGGAACGCCGTGTTGACGGAGTCCGTCAGGTCCTTCCACGTACCGGCGGCCCCCGCCACGGTCGCCTGACCGCCCAGCTCACCCTCGACACCGACCTCGCGCGCCACCCGCGTGACCTCGGCGCTGAACGCGGAGAGCTGGTCGACCATCCCGTTGACGGTGTTCTTCATCTCCAGCATCTCGCCCGCGACGTCCACGGTGACCTTCTGGGAGAGGTCGCCGTTGGCCACCGCCGTCGTCACCTGGGCGATGTTCCTCACCTGTCCGGTGAGATTCCGGAACGCCGTGTTGACGGAGTCCGTCAGGTCCTTCCACGTGCCCGCCGCACCCGGCACGTTCGCCTGTCCGCCGAGCTGACCCTCGCCCCCGACCTCGTTGGCCACGCGCGTGACCTCGTCCGCGAAGATCCGCAGCGTCTCCGTCATCTGGTTGATCGTGTCGGCGAGCTGGGCGACCTCGCCGCGAGCCGACACCGTCACCTTCTGCGACAGGTCACCGTTGGCGACCGCCGTCGTCACCTGGGCGATTCCGCGCACCTGGGCCGTCAGGTTGCCGGCCATGAGGTTCACCGAATCGGTGAGGTCCTTCCACACACCCGCCACACCCGGCACCTGCGCCTGGCCGCCCAGCTCGCCGTCGACGCCCACCTCGCGGGCCACGCGCGTCACCTCGGAGGAGAACGAGGACAGCTGGTCCACCATCGTGTTGACGGTGTTCTTCAGCTCCAGCATCTCGCCTTCGACGTGAACCGTGACCTTCCGGGACAAGTCACCCTTGGCCACCGCCGTCGTCACCAGCGCGATGTCCCGCACCTGCGCCGTCAGCCGGTACGCCATGGTGTTGACGGACTCGGTGAGGTCCTTCCACGAACCGGACATACCGCGCACCCGGGCCTGACCGCCCAGCTTGCCCTCGGTGCCCACCTCGCTGGCCACCCGCGTGACCTCGTCGGTGAACGTCGACAACTGGTCCACCAGGTTGTTGACGGTCCGCCCGACCTTCAGGAACTCACCGCGCAACGGCTGCCCGCTGCCCTCCGGCACCTGCGTCCGCAACTCCATACGGGGGGACAGATCGCCCTCCGCCACCGCCGACAGCACCCGGCCCACCTCGGCGACAGGCCGAACGAGATCGTCCACAAGGGCGTTCGAGTTGTCGATCGCGGTCGCCCAGGAACCCTCACAGGCGCCTGTTTCCAGCCGTTCTGTGAGCTTTCCCTCGCGCCCCACCATGCGCCGCACCCGCGACAGCTCACCCGTCAGGTGAAGATTACGGTCGGCCACCTCGTTGAAGACCGCAGCGATCTCCGACATCGGACCGTCCCCGGTCACCGTGAGCCGCTTACGGAAGTTCCCGTCGCGCATCGCCACGAGAGCCACCATCAGTCTGTCCAGGGCAGCCGTGTCCACCGCGGTGGTCCCGCCACGCGTCTTGCGCTGGTTACTCGGGGACTGTCCGCCTTTCGCGCGCGTTTTAGTGCCCCGCGTCGCTGCGCCAGACTCCACTGTGTCCCTCCCGCAGGGGTCGACCGTTACTGCTGTGCTCGCGTACTGCTGCTCGGCGTACGAGTTACTGCTGGGTATCCACGTCCGCTATATCAGGCCGCGCCAGGGGGCTGCTGCCCACCACGTGCAAACCTCACTCAGCCTGCCAGTACCTTCACCGGAAGCTTGCCCAGTGTTTCACCCCGGCCGAACCAGGCCATAACAGTTCGGCAGCTTCGCACATCGTCCGCACACCCTCCGGGCGGAAACACCGCCGACCGGCATCCGAACGGACGGGGAAGGTAAGTAACCTTGCATGCGGCTGTCCAGCCACGCCGGTCCGTCCGGCCTGGGCGGTGGCACGAGAACGAGCGGGCACGGAGGGGCGGCCGCACACATGACCACCGGACTGATCCCTGGGGAACAGCCCCCGGACCCCCGGCCGACGGGTGGCCTGCCGCAACAGCGGCACCATCCGGCAGGCCAGGCAGCCCAGCACGTCGACAACAGGCCGAGGAGTTCAGTGATCACCGCGCGCGCGGCCGCCAGCTTCGAGCCCGTCGGGCGATCGGTCGCAAGCGCCCGATCCTTCGTTCGCGACACCCTGCAGGGCTGGGGCTTCGCCGACATCATCGACGACGCCGTCGTCCTTACGAGCGAACTGGTGACCAACGCGGTGGTACACGCGGGCACCTCCGCGGACGTCCTGTGTCTACGCAGTGACGACGGTGTACGGATCGAGGTGGCCGATCTCTACCCGGAGCGCGAGATCCCCCTCCAGGGCCAGGCCGTCAACATGGGCAACCTCGACCGCGAGGGGGGCCGCGGCCTCCAACTGTGCGCGGCGCTGGCGAACCGCTGGGGCGTGGAGTACACGCCCACCCACAAACAGGTCTGGTTCCAACTCGACCTCCCCGAACGCCCCATGGGTACCCGCGCCGCAGGCCCGTCGCTGCCCTCCGCCCTCCTCCCGCTCGCCGACGGCCGCGTCCGTGTCGCCGTCGTCCAGATCGACCGCACCGGCGCCATCACGTCCTGGAACGAGGACGGCGAGGAACTCTTCGGCTACGCAGCCGAACACGTCATCGGCAAGCCCCTCACCGACCTCGCCGCCTGGCCGCACACCCCCGGCACCAGCACCGGCATCGCCGAGGCCCTCCAACTCTCCCGCTGGGAGGGCAGTTACGGCATCCGAGCGGCCACCGGACGCGTCACCTCCGTGTACGCCTCCCACCTCCGGGTCCGCGACACGACCGGTGAGCCCTCCACCGTCTGCCTTCTCGTCCGCGACCACGAACGAGCCGTCCTGCAGACGCCGTTGCGGGTGCCCGCCTCCGACACGACCACGTCCCCCGACGGCCAGAGCACCGACCCCTTCGAGGTCTTCATCGGCTCGCCCGCCCCCGACGACCTCGACGGCCTCCTCCAGCGCACGGTGGAACGCGCCCGCGACATGCTGGACGCCGACTCCGCCTTCCTGCTCCTGGCCACCGACGACGAAACGGAGTTGGAGGTCCGCGCCTCCACCGGCCTGCCCTCCGCCCGCCAGCGCTTCGCCCGTGTCCCCGTGGAGGCGGGCCCCGGCCGCTACGGCTCGGCCCGTATGCCCGCGGTCCACGACGACCTCACGGCCGTACCGGGTGCCGTACCGCTGCTGAGGGGCACCGGCATGCGCTCGGTCGTCACCGTGCCCCTGAAGGTCGAGGGCCGCCTCACGGGCTCCCTCGGTGTCGCTGCTGAGGCACCCGGCAGATACTCGAACGAGGAGGCACTGCGCCTCCAGTTCGCCGCCGACCGCATCGCGCTGGCGGTGGAGTCGGCCCGCCTCGGTGAACTCGAGCGACTGCGCCGAGGCTCCCTGAGCTTCCTCGTCGAGGCCTCCGACCTCCTGGCCGGCACTCTGGACCGCGACCAGACCCTCGCCCTCATGGCGCAGATGACGGTCCCGACCCTGGCCACCTGGTGCGCTGTGTACACCATCGCCGACCAGGCCTCCGAGCCGTATCTGTCGTACGTCCTGCACGAGGACGAGGACCTGATCGACGGCATCAAGTCCCTGCTGTCGAAGGTGCACCCGCCGGACCCGGTCCCGACCCCCGGCGCCCGGGTCTGGTCGGCGCCCGGCGAGGCGGCCCACCAGGCGGCCCTGCGCAGCTCCATGCGCAGTCTGGGCCTCAACGGCGGCCCGACCCGTCAGATCGCCTCAGGCATCGGCCCGACGCTCGCCACAGCCTCCGCGGTCGGCGGCGAAACCGTCGTCCTCCCGCTCGTCGCCCGTAACCGCGTCATCGGCATGCTGACCTTGGGCAAGCCCACGGACGAGCACTTCCGCCAGGAGATCCTGGAGCTGGCCGAGGACCTCTCCCGCAGGGCCGCGCTCGCCCTCGACAACGCCCGCCTCTACTCCGAGCGCACAGCGATCAGCCAGTCCCTCCAGCGCAGTCTCCTGCCGCCCGAACTCCCCGAGATCGACGGCGTGGAGGTCGAGGTCATCTACCGCGCGGCCGGCGAGGGCAACGAGGTCGGCGGCGACTTCTACGACCTCTTCCCCATCCGCGACGGCGCCTACGGCTTCGCCATCGGAGACGTCTGCGGTACGGGCCCGAACGCCGCGGCGGTCACCGGCCTGGCCCGTCATGCGCTGAGGTTGCTGGCCCGCGAGGGCCTCAGCGGCCCGGCGGTCCTGGAGCGCCTGAACTCGGCGATTCTCGACGAGGGCGCGCGCAGCCGCTTCCTGACCCTCCTCTACGGCGAGTTGTGGCCGCAGGAGGACGGCAGCGCCAAACTGAAGGTGGTCTGCGCGGGCCACCCTCTCCCGCTCCGTCTCCGCCAGGACGGCACCGTTGAACCGGCCGCCGAACCTCAGCCGCTCCTGGGCGTCATGGACGACCTGGAGCTGTACGAGCAGACCGTCACGCTCGATCCGGGTGACGTCCTCCTGTGTGTCACGGACGGCGTCACCGAACGCCGCGAGGGCACCCGCATGCTGGGCGACGACGGCCTCGCCGATGTCCTCACCACCTGCACGGGCCTCACGGCGGGCGCGGTCGCGGCCCGCATCATGCGCGCGGTGGAACGCTTCGCCTCGGACGCCCCGTCAGACGACATGGCCATCCTCGCGATGCGCGTCCCCGGCCTCCACAAGGACTGACGAAGGACGGACGACGACATGCGAAAGGCCCCCGCCCGGAAGGGCGAGGGCCTTTTTCTTCTGGAGCCCCCAAACGGAATCGAACCGTTGACCTTCTCCTTACCATGGAGACGCTCTGCCGACTGAGCTATGGGGGCCGGTCGCCTTCGAGGTTTCCCCCGCGGCAACGGAATAGATCATACCCCGAACAGGTCTGTGCTCCCAACCACGTTCACCGGGTATCGCAGCCCTCAGAAGGCCGGCTGCAGCAGCCCGCCGAGGGCATTGCACGCGCCCACGATCCGCTGCATGTCCCGCTTCGTCAGGGACGCTTCCACCGGCAGCGCCAACGTCTCGTCGGCGGCCCGCTCAGTCTCCGGCAGGGACACGCACCGACGGTATTCGGGCATCCGGTGCACCGGCGTCTTCACCGGGACCCGGCAGTCGACACCCCGAGCGCGCACGGCGCGGGCGAAGGCGTCCCGGTCCGGCCGCCCGTTCCCCGGCACCCGCACCACGTACTGCTGATAGCTGTGGCCGACACCTCCGTCAGGCGTCCGCACACCCCGCAACTTCATATCGAGATAGGCCGCCCGCTGTCGGCGTTGAGCGACCTCGTCGTACGGCGCCTCGGACTCCGCCTCCTGCAGCACGAGAAGCCCATGCCGCTCCCCGAGCCCCAACAGCCGCGCCATGTCGGCCGGCCGACCGAAGCGGTGTACGACGACGACGGCCGCCGTCCGCGAGGTCACGGCCGCCTCGACAGCGGACGGGGCGAGGCAGTAGGTCAGCGGTTCTATGTCGGCGAACACCGGTAGCGCGCCGGCCAACACCACGGCCTCGGCGACCTCCACGTTCCCAAACGCCGGTACGACGACCTCGTCACCGACTCCGACGCCGGCGGCCCTGAGCATTGCAGCAGTACCCATGCTTTGGATGCTGGTTGCGCAACGTGAACTTCAAGTGACGCACAACAAAAAAGGGTTGGACCCCGAACCGAAGTTCAGGATCCAACCCTTTGAATGATTGTTCGGCGGCGTCCTACTCTCCCACAGGGTCCCCCCTGCAGTACCATCGGCGCTGTAAGGCTTAGCTTCCGGGTTCGAAATGTAACCGGGCG